>NZ_JBEBMH010000065.1:0-10851 GCF_040081985.1 Mesorhizobium yinganensis
CCGACAATGCCGCGCGCCCGGAAGCCGAAGCGGTCCGTCCGCATCCATCCCGGCCTTTCCCGACGGCGGTCACGCCATCCCCGACATCAGCCGAAGATCGAAATCCCAATAGCCATCGCTTCGTGGCCCGCGGGTTCGTTCCTCGGCGACTTTCGTACGCCTGCCGGCGCCCGAAACTCTTCACGCGAGGGGACCGTCCGGTTCAGGGCTGTGCGCAGAAATAGCTGTCGGTCAGTCACAGGCCATTTCCGACAAATTTGTATGCGCTGCTATCTCTCACGGGAAGCTGCAGATGAGCATCGTCAATATCGCTGAGCCTGATGAACCTGCCAACTTCTATAAGGACACGGAGCGCATTGCGTTGCTGATCCTCGCCGTGCCCATGCACCCGCTCAGCCGCCGCCGGATTGCCGCCATGCGTACCGGAGCAGCTCAAAGGAATAATACGGTGGTGCAAGGCTATTGTGAGTTTTGTGCCATATTTGATAAGATGCGACCATTGTTGAGAGCATCATTGTTAATAAGTCCGGCGAATTGCGCACGTTCGAATGCGATCCCATTTCCGGCGCACATTTCATACTCAGGTCACTTCATGCAATATCGACAGTCACGCGGATTGTCAGGCGACCATTTTTCTGGCCTCGCCTTCTACTGAAATATGGCCGGCGACAAATTCATTGATCTTGATGCGCACTGGCCGTGTTCTTCCGTCCGTATAGAGTCGCTTGAAATAGGCCGTTTCCTTGCCAACCATGGCCTGGCGTGCCGCGTCGAGCACGAAGCGGTTGATCTGGGGCGTATTCGCCGTCCAAGCATTGAAAATGATGCAAGGGCCATCTTTGGCGTCGTCATGTGAAAAATCCGCTCGACCCTCAACCCAGGCATCGGCAGTCTTCTTTGTCGCGAGAGCCCAGCCGAGAAAGCCGACGACGCGGTCCTTTTCGTCTAGAACGAACCGATAGTGTTTCCGGTTGATCTGTCCGGTGAGAATGCGCGACCATTCGCCGAAGCGAAGCCGGGCGAAGGCCGGCCTCGTCATCAAGTGGCTGACGGCCAGTCCGAGGGCTACCCTCGGATCCCGCGGCCGGTAAAGCCGGTGGGCGGGGCGGGGCGCCTTTGCCACATCCGCAATCACATTCATATCCATCTCATCGATCCCTAAATCACCAGAAAATCAGCATTGGTCATGGCCAGGCCAGCGCCAACGGTGGCAAAGCGGACAGCGGCCGTTGCGCCTGTCCCGTCCTGGTCGTAGCTCAATGCACCCGTTCCGGAATCATAGATGATGCGGTCCAGACTGTCGGCCGCCGCGGCACCGATATGGAACGCAGTTGCAGCCAAGGCTCCCGGCACGCCGAGCGCGGTGAAGAAAAGATCATCGAGCCATATCGTATCGTCGGATACGGTGAAGTCGGTGATGACGTCGACATTGCCGGCGGCGTCGAGGGCGGCGTTGAACGCGAAGTTATCGTTTCCCGCGCCGCCGCTCAGCGTGTCGTTCCCATTGTAGCTCTTGATAGTATCACCGCCGCCTCCGCCGCTGATGATATTAATTGCGTTGTCGGCATTCAGCGCGTCAGAAAAACCTGAACCGACCAGATTTTCGACCGACGTGTAGGCATCGCCAGCCGCATCGCCCCCGTTGATCGTCGGGTTGGCGAGGCTGGCGATGACGCCGGAGGCAGCGCCGAGATAGGAGGCGGTGTCGTTGCCGGCGCCACCAAGCAAGGTATCGGCCCCTGCGCCACCCACAAGAATGTCATTCTGGTCGCCGCCTTCGAGCGTGTCGCCACCCTCGCCGCCGAACAGAACATCGTCGCCCTCCTTTCCTTCTATTGCATCGACACCGCCAAGGCCGGACAGCACATTGCCGGCGGCATCGCCCAACAACTCGTCTTCATAGTTTGAACCGATCACGCTCTCGATCGACGTGAACGTGTCATTGTCGCCGCCACCCGTACTGATATCGATCTGTACCTCGTGGCCCGATCCGGCGTAGGAGGCGGTGTCGATACCGTTGCCGCCGTCGAGCGTGTCATAGCCGTCGCCGCCGGTGAGGACATCGTTCTGCTCGCCGCCGTCGAGCATGTCGTCGTCGGCGCCGCCGTAGAGCACGTCGCTGCCGTTGCCGCCTTCCAGTGTGTCGAAGCCGCCGAGACCGCTCAGCACATCGTTTCCGCCGTTGCTCAAGATTATGTTGTCGGCCGCGTTGCCGCTGATGACGTCATTGAACAGCGAGCCGATCACCAGTTCGATCGTCGACAACGTATCGCCCTCGGCATGCCCGCCTGACCCGGTCCCTTCGGCAAGGTCCAGCGTCACGCCTTCAGTCGAAAAGAGATAGGACGCGAGGTCGCTGCCGGAGCCGCCGTCAAGCGCATCGGCGCCTTCGCCGCCGGTGAGAATATCGTCCAGTTCGCCGCCCTCGATGGTGTCGGCGCCGCCGCCGCCCGTCAGCACGTCGTGGCCACTGAGGCCTTGCAGCAGATTGTCAGCGGCATCGCCGGTGATCGCGTCCGAGTGGGTCGAGCCGGTCACGTTCTTGATGTTGGTCAGCGTATCGCCCTCGGCCTCGCCGTCTTCGTTCACACCTGTGTTCAGGTTGACGTTCACGGCATAGGCCGAAGTGATGTAGTCGGCCCGATCGATGCCAGCGCCGCCGTTCATCTCGTCCGCGCCGATGCCGCCATTGAGCACGTCATTATTCGCAGCGCCGATGAGTTCGTCTTCTCCGTCGCCACCATAGAGCGTGTCGTCGCCGCCCTGGCCGTTGAGGGTGTCGCCGCTGGCGAAGCCGGTAAGGACATTCGCCCCGCCGTCTCCGGTGAGCGTATCGGAATAATAAGAGCCTGAGAGGTTTTCTATCGAGTCGAACGTGTCGCCGGTCGCGTCTCCGCCGGAAGCCGTTCCGTTGAGCAACGAAATCGTCACTGCGGCGCCAGAGGACCCATAGGCCGCCGTGTCGCTCCCCTCCTCACCAAAGAGGGTGTCTGCGCCTTCGTCGCCATAAAGCCAGTCGTCGTCTTCCCAGCCATGAAGCACATCGTCGCCCGTGCCGCCATGAAGCGTGTCCTCGCCGCCGAGCCCCTTGAGCACGTCGCGATCACCCAGGCCGTAGAGCTCGTTTGCTCCGTCGTCGCCGTCGATCGCGTCAGCATATTCGGAGCCCCTAACGTTCTCGATCGAGATCAAGGTGTCGCCGGCCGCGTCGCCGCCGGCCGCGGCTTCCGTGAGCAACGAAATGACCACCCGGGCGACTGACGTATCGTAGTCGGCCGTATCGGTTCCGCCGCTGCCATCGAGTTCGTCGGCGCCTGTGCCTCCCTCCAGCCAGTCGTCGCCGTTCCAGCCGAGCAATTCATCATCACCGCCGTCGCCAAACAAATAGTCGCCCGACTGCGGGATGGTGAAATCAGGCGGTGCCCCTTCATAGGCGTAGAGTTGGTCGTTCTCGTCGCCACCCTCCAGCCAATCCTCGCCGGCGCCGCCCTCCAGCCTATCCTCGCCTTCGCCGCCGAGAAGCGTGTCGTCGCCTCCCAGCCCTTTGAGGGTGTCGTCGCCGTCACGTCCGTCGAGTATGTTCGCCTCGTCGTCGCCCTCGATCGTATCGAGATCGAAAGAGCCCGTGACGTTCTCGATCGAGATGAACGTGTCGCCTTCCGCGCCGCCAAGGGCCGTTCCGTCTTTGAGTGAAATGAAGATGGCGCCCAGGGTGTAGACAATAGTGTCCTCGCCCCCGCCGCCGTCGAGGGTGTCAGCACCTGGCCCGCCGTCGAGCGTGTCGTCGCCGGCACCGCCTTCCAGCACATCATCATCGGTGTCGAGGTCGTTCTCCCCGTTGGAGTAATAGGTCAGGTCGTCGAAAGAAAATTGAGCTGCCGTGCGGGCGACGTAATCTCCATCGAGATAGTCGTCGCCGCCGCCGCCAACGAGCGTATCGCTGCCCGAACCACCATGGAGATCATCATGATCGTCGCCATCGCCGCCGTCGATCACGTCGTCGCCTGAACCGCCGTAGAGGTCGTCAACGCCGCCCAAGCCGTCGATGATATCCTCGCCGGAACCTCCAGTGATGGTGTTGCCGCCGCTCGTGCCGGTCAGCGTGTCGTCGAAACCCGACCCGCTCACATCTTCAATGCCAGAGATCAAGTCGCCGGTCGCATGGCCGCCGCTGGCGAAGCCTGTGGAGAGGTTGACGGTCACGCCCCCTGAGGAGCCCATGTACAGGATTTCGTCGATCCCCGAGCCGCCGCTCAGCACGTCGGCGCCCGCGCCGCCGAAAAGCGTGTCGTTATTGTCTTCGCCGTAAATAAAATCCACACCACCCTCGCCGTAGAGAGTGTCGTTGCCGTCATCACCGTGGAATATGTCATTGCCCCCGCTGGCCCGGACGTCGTCGTCGCCCTCAAAACAGAAGAATTCGTCGCCGGTATTGTCGAAAATCAACGCCTTGTCGTTGGTGAACATGTTGTTGTCGGTAAAATCCAGGATGAAGACGTCGAAAGCGTCGCCGAAATCGTCATCACTTGTTCCGTAAAGATTGGCCATCGTCGTGCCTTTCCATGAGGGTGAATGTCGGCGCCACGCATCCTGCTGGCGCGCCGGCGGTTATTCGTCGGCTTTCAGCGACCTCGGAACCGAAAGCTTGGCGATGCGCTCCACCGCAATGCCACACGTCGCTCGTCGTCTTGGACAGGCTCGCCTGAGACATCGCTTGATGCACGTTCCGGAAGTGGGGCGGTGGTTCCGGGCTGCGTATCGCGGACGTCAAACCGCGTCGCCAGAAGGATCACGTTCGCGTAGGCTTGGAAGTAATACTGCAACATGTTCCGCTCCATTCAGCTACACCGGGTGCCGGAAGGAACCGAACCAGCGTGGCTTTCGACGCTATGGAACCACAAGCAGTGTCGTCGCGCTGTTCCCCTGGGAACACCTGAAAATCCCGGTTGCTTTTAAGGAGCGACAAGCAAGCTCAAAGAGGCAGTCGAGCAGACCGACCAGTTCTTCCGTTGACTGGGAGCCTTGCAGTATCAGGCGACCGCATCCGATAATTTGAAGAAGGAGCGTATCGTGATATTTGAGACAGAAGCATGGCATTAGTTTTACGCCGTCGGAGGGATGATTGCCGATGGACTTGAGGAATGCGCGGTCCAGGGCCGTCATGAGCCGACGTGCTTTTGTCGGGTCCTTGGCGGGCTGTGTCCTTCCCGTCCCGGCCTTCGGCGCCGCGGCAGCGGCTGGATCGGTCGAAGCGCTGGCCGGCGAAGGGTTCGCCGAGAGCGCCGCCGCTCGGCGCGACCTCGCGCTAGGATCAGACGTGTTCGTCGGCGATCTCGTCGGAACCGGAACAGACTCCCGACTGATACTGCGTCTCGGAGCGGCGACACAAATCAAGCTAGGTGCCGAAGCCCGCGTCCGGATCGACAGCTTCATCGCCAATGCCGGGGGCGTTCTGGAACTTCAGAGCGGCGCCCTGCTGTTCGAAGGTGACGCGCAGGACGGCGGCAGCATCGCGGTCCGCTCGCCATTCGCTTTGATCGCGGTCCGAGGAACGCGCTTTTTCGCAGGCCCAAGCGCCGGCGTGTTCGGCGTCTTCGTCGTGCGCGGGCGCGTTGATGTGACGGCCGCTGGACGGCAAGTCGAGGTTATGGAAGGAAGAGGCACCAATATAGCGAACCCGGGTGCGCCCCCGACCGATCCTGCGAACTGGGGCGAAAGCCGCGTGCGGCAGGCGCTCGCTTCGGTCCAATAGGTATCAGGCAGGTTTGCCGTCGCGCGTCGTGAACACCTCTACCAGGCCGCTGCGGCCACGCAACGCGATTGCCCCAAGCGAGTGGAGGCATTTTGGATCGAGCCGTTCGGCCGCATTCGGGCCGATGCAAATCGATGATCCGAGGGCCTTGTTGGCTGCTTCGAGGCGCGCAGCGGTGTTCATTGCAGTGCCGTGCGCCGTGTAGTCTAGCTTCCGTCCACCGCCGACATCGCCCACGATGACAGGGCCGGTTTCGATGCCGATCCGCGTACGTCCGAGGCCAAGTTCCCGTGCCAACGGGCGTGATCGAACGTCCTCCGAAATTGCCAGGATGGCGATCGCGCATTCGAAAGCATGCCTGGGATGTTCCGGCAGATCGAGGGGCGCGTTGAAGATCGCATGGACGCCATCCCCGACGATTTTTTCCACCATCCCTCCATGCGCCAAAACGGTCCGGGTGACCTCATCCAGATAGTCGTCGAGGAGCGCGACGAGCTTGCGGGCCTCGGAACGCTCCGTCATCGCGGTAAAGTCCTCAATGTCGGTGAACAAGGCCGTGATCTCGCGTGCCTCGCCCTCCAGTCTCACTAGGCGTCGTGGACAAAGGTTGACTGGAGAATCCGTTTTTTGATTCAAGGCTTCTTTTTGGAGGGAGCCTTGGGCGAACGCGTTGGACTGACGGACGAGGAATGGGCGCTGATCGGGCCTTTGCTGCCGCCTGAGCGCGGACGCGGGTGTCGGCCGGCACAAGACAACCGGCTCTACTTCGAAGGCATGATTTGGATGGGGCGCACGGGTGCGCAGTGGCGACATCTTCCCGACGAGTACGGCAAGTGGAACAGCGTGTTCCGCCGCTACCGGCGATGGGTCGAAACCGGCGTGTTCGATGCCATGCTGGAAAGTCTGGCGGAAATGGTCGAGCGAGATAGTACCGCCGACATGATCGACAGCACGATTGTCCGGGCGCATCACTGCGCAGCCGGCATAAAAAGGGGACTCAGCAGACGGAGGCGCTTGGTCGGTCGCGCGGCGGCTTCACCACCAAGCTGCATGCCCGCTGCGACGCCAGAGGCCGCCCGCTCGGCTTCGTCGTGACGGGCGGAGAAGCGCATGACATCAAAGGCTTCGCGCCGCTGCTGCGGATGATCGCAGGCAAGATCGAAGCGCTTCTGGCCGACAAGGGCTACGATGCCGACGCCATCAGGGAGGCGTTGGCGAAGGCCGAGATCGAGGCCGTCATCCCGGCCAAGCGCAACCGCAAGGACCCCGCGCCACACGATGCTGAGAAATACAAGTGGCGAAACCTGATCGAGCGGCTGTTCAACAAGCTCAAGAACTGGCGCCGCGTCGCCACCAGATACGACAAGACAAAGGAATCCTACCTTGGCTTCGTCGCCATCGCAGCAGTCAAGCTTTGGTTACCCTTTGTCCACGAGACCTAGATTAGGGCTTTCAACGATCCGCCTGACGACCGCCGGCGCCAGATGCTGTTCGAAGCGCTGCCGCAGCGCGCGCGCACGCTTTTCGTTGGCGACATGGGCAGCCAGTGAAAACATGCCGAACGAGGCAAGTGCGACGGCAACGGGGCCGGCCGGATCGAGTAGCAGACCTTGCACCCAGAACAGGGCCGCCGATCCAGCAACCCAGGCAAAGCTCGCCGCAATCATCACGAGGACTGCGCCTAACGGGCGCAGCCAGAACGTCGATGCTGCCGCGAAAATCGCCAACGCTATCGTGGCCGCTGCCTCGATCGGCCGGATATGCGCAGGGGTCGTCGGCAGAGGACCACGGAGAAACATTTCGATCGCGTCCGCCTGAATTTGAACGGCGGGCGTCGCGGCCGAGGCCGCGCTCACGCGCAAGCCGCCCGCCTCCGGTGCGCTGCTTCCGATCAGAACGACCTGGTTCACAAGGCGCGCACGCAAGGCTGGATCCATCATCACAGCTGCAGCCGAGATCGTCCTGCGCTTCCAGACTGCCGTGCCGGTAGGCACGATACGAAACTGCGCGTCGGGATCGAGCGGCACTGCAAGCGGGCCAATCCGCATTGTCGGCGGAGCCTCCTCGATCAGGAAGCCGGATGCTCCGAGACCCAGCCGCAAAAGCTCCACGGCAATGCCGGGCCGCAAGGTTCCGCCTGCGTTGACAAGGAGCGGAACCCGGCGGATTCGCCCATCCGAGTCAGGCAACAGCACGACCGCGCCGAATCCCTTTGCGACCGCGGCAATCGCAGGCGACGGTCCAATCACGGATTTTGCCGTCCAAATCTCCGGCAGCCATGGGCGGCCGCGCAACAGCACTGGAGTGCTCGGCAGAGCGTTTCCGGCCTCATCCTCGTCCAGGACGAAGCCGAAGACAGTGGGGACCAGGCCTGCGGCTGCGGCGATTGCGTCGTCCCCGGAAGTACTCTTCAAGCCCGATGTGCCCGCGCGGTCAAATGGCTCCGTCAAGTTGTAAGGGATCAAGCCTGGCGCCGGCTTTTCTATCCTGTCGAGCAAGACGTCCAGCCCGATCGCAGCAGGCTCCGCCTGCGAAACAGCGCGCAGAAGCTCGGCAAGTAGCTTGCGCGGCCAAGGCCAGGAACCATATCGCGCAAGCGTGTCGCGATCGATGTCCACCACCATCAAAGCCGGGGCCTCGGCGGGTTTCACGAGCCATGGCAAGAGCACGTCGAAAGCACCTTCGCGGAAAGTGTCACGAAAAGCGCCGGCGCCGGAGAGCCAGGCCACGACGAGCCCTGCCGACACAAATGCAGATACGGCCCTCAGGCGGTATCGTCGCGTCGGTATCACGGAATGTCCTCGGAGATCGCCAAGAGTTTCTGGATGTCGCAGGTCAGCCGGCTCCCATGCCGACGGATGGCTCCCGCCTCCTCGAGATGGTGGAAAGCCACGTTCACCTTGGGTCTGCTAGCGCCTAATACAGCACCGAGTTCAGTCTGAGACAGAACGAGCGAAACCTCCACAGTCGTCGACATTGATGACATCTGATCGGAAAGGGCAAGTAGAAACCGGGCAAGGCGCGCCTCGATCCGGTAGAGGGCAATGCTTTCGAGTTGCTCCGAGGTGTCGCGCAGGCGCTGACACAAAAACTGGATCAGATCCCGGCTAATAGCGGGGCGGTGCGCAATAAGGTTAGCAAGGTCGGCTTTGCTCAGGACGAGCACCTCGCTTTGGGCCAAGGCAGTCATGTTGGCCGTGCGTGTACCTCCATCCAAAACGGCAATTTCGCCGACCATCTGGCCAGGCCCGGCAGTGCGAAACGCGAGTTCGCGTCCATCAGGCGAGAGGACCGAGATCTTCATTCGACCTGATAGAAGAATATAAAGCTCCTCGGCATGATCCCCTTTAGAAAATACGAGTTGGTTGGGCGCAAAATTCCGAGGATGAAAAAGGGGAACGACGGCGACAATATCCGCCGCACTCATCGTGCCAAATAGTGGCACTTCCAATTGCCTGATCAGGTCAACGATGGACGCTAGCCGCTGCATGATGACCTAGCAATTGCCCATCGCCGAATAATGCGGCGCTTTGTGCCATGTGGCAATCAGGTTTTGCATCGCCTGTCGCTCTATCCGCGCGCGTTCCGAGATAATTGTGGCCGCAATGTCCGCTTTCGGGCAGTGACAGATCTCACGGCGACGGCCGAGATTGGGCGCATTGCCGCCAAAGGTCGTAAGCCGGACGAATGGCAGCATTCCCGACGCAGCCGTCCAGAACCTGCCGTTCCGTTTCCCACCCCCTGCACGAACCCGCTTCGCGGGAGGGGCGCCTTGGCCTGAGATGGCGTAGTCTTCATAGCCTTTGAGCAGGTGGCGGGGGGCGATCTGACCATGGAGTTCCCTTCAACGAGAGGAACTCGCCATGGCTACCCCGTCGACCGATGCAACCGTTTCGCCGCTTCGCCAGCGCATGCAGCACGACATGGTCATGCGGGGCTTGGGCTTCCACACGCGGCAGGACTACGTTCGCCACGTCAAGTGCTTCGCCGCGTTTGTCGGCCGCTCGGCATGCGATCGAGCACGAGGCGACCGACCGGGATCGGCGGTAGCAGTTCTTCCGGGATAAGCTTGGTCGGATCGAGAACGTCGAAATCGAAGCTGTCGGCGAAATCCTGGTCGAATAGCTGGAGCTTCAATTCCCATTCCGGGAAATTTCCGGACTTGATCGCGTCCCACAGGTCGCGGCGATGAAAATCCGGATCGGCGCCGTTGATCTTGACCGCCTCGTTCCACACGACCGATTGCAAGCCCAGTTTCGGCTTCCAGTGGAACTTGACGAAGGTCGACTCATCCTTCGCGTTGACCATCCTGAACGTGTGGACACCAAACCCTTCCATGAAGCGGAACGAACGTGGGATCGCCCGGTCCGACATCACCCACATGATCATGTGCATGCTTTCGGGGGTGAGGGATATGAAATCCCAGAACGTATCGTGTGCGGATGCCGCCTGCGGAAACGCACGGTCGGGCTCCGGCTTTACCGAATGGATGATGTCCGGAAACTTGATGGCGTCCTGGATGAAGAAGACCGGGATGTTGTTGCCGACAATGTCCCAGTTGCCTTCCTGCGTGTAGAGTTTGACTGCAAATCCGCGCACGTCTCGGGCCAAGTCGGCCGATCCCTCACTTCCGGCCACGGTGGAGAAGCGAACAAAGGCCGGCGTTTTCTCGCCGGCGCGCTGGAAAATATCGGCGCGCGTGTATTTGGCCAGCGATTCATAGGTCTCGAAATAGCCGTGCGCGCCATAGCCACGAGCATGCACCACGCGCTCCGGTATCCGCTCGTGATCGAAGTGGAAGATCTTTTCGCGAAAATGAAAGTCCTCAAGTGCGGTAGGGCCGCGCGCGCCAATCTTGAGTGAGTTCTGATCGTCGGAAACAGGCCCGCCCTGCGCAGTTGTTAGAGTCAGTTCGGACACTTTATGATGGATTACAAAGCCTTCTGATCATAAGTCGGATGGAGGCGAGTTTGAGGAAGGCAAGCGCCTTTGCGTTGAGGCATTCCCAGTCCTTGGCCAGGCGCCGACAGCGGTTAAACCATGCGAAGCTGCGCTCCACGACCCAACGTTTCGGCAGCACGACAAAGCCCTTGGCCTGA
>NZ_JBEBMH010000066.1:0-10310 GCF_040081985.1 Mesorhizobium yinganensis
CGCGGATACCGCATCGCCCGACACGAAGCTCTCCTCGACAATCTGACGCTTCGCCTCCGCACTGAACCGGCGACGCCGGCCCGTGTCCACGATCTCCAGAAGCTTGAAATCATTCTTGGTCGTAGTGGTGTCCATACGACCTGTAATCATTCCTGGCGCCGATGTTCACAAGGCGGCACTCCTCGGAGGCGTACGCTAAGGCCGTTTGAGAGGCGTGACTAAATGATCCGGGGCATCGCCTCCAGACCGTTCCTCTCGAGAATGCGATTGTCAACAATCGGAAGCCGCCGGCTTCTGTCTGGAAGCAGGAGCCGGCTGTGGTATCTATGCTGTGTATAACGGCAGCGGCCATGTGGTCCTGGGGATGCAGCCATTCCTATCTCGGCTTCCCTGAAAAGGTGGCGCAGTTTATAAACGCCAAGAGCTTTGAACGTGTAAACTCGGCCACCACCGTTTCACTCAATCGGGATGTCCGCCTTTTTCGCGATGTCGCGATGTGCAAACAATTGATTAGGCACTGCTCCCATTTGTTGAATTGACCCTTAGTCATTCCTGCTGGTTCTCTCTTCCTGCGATAACGTCGGCAGCTCGCCTGACGAGACGCCAGTTTTCCCAGGGGGAACCAACATGTCGGAGATTCATGGCAACATAACAATTGCGTTGAACGGTTCGTCTGCGTTCACCGTTGGCAACGACACTTACACCTGGAGTGGAAGCAATCTTTTCTTCGTTGACGTGTGGTCGCCCGATGTCGGTTCCAACTACGTTGCCACCGTCAACCTCACTGGTTCGAATTGGAATGCGGGTCTGCTTCAGTTCAATTCGCTCGGCACCTTGAAGACAGTCGTCAACGATTCCATAAACGGATCGAATCGCTTCATCGAACATATGCTCTTCCATGATGAAGGCGGCGTCACCCTGACCTTGAAAAGCACGTCCGTTCGAGCAATCACCGGCGGAATGGGCGATGACGTGGTAACGTTGGGGACGGGATTTCATCGGACGGTCGATCTGTTTGATGGCAACAATACCCTGAAAACCGGAACGCAGTTCCTAGCATTCGCTGCCATGGGGAGCGGCACTGACACGATTGAGGTTGGGGTTGGCGGCGCCGGTTCACTCGAGTTGGGAAGCGGTACCAATACACTGAAATCAACAACGGGCTTCGTGCAGTCGGCTTTCGGCTATGAAGGCAATGACACATTCACTATTGGCGCTGGTGGGGCCGGTTCGCTCCGCCTCGGTTCAGGTACAAATAAGGTAGTCGCGACAGGTTATGTCGACACCATCTATGCGTATGAAGGTGTTGATACGATCACGATCGGATCGTCGGGCGCCGGGCTGATAAACCTTGGGGATGGAACCAACACGGTGAAGGCGACGGGCTTAATCGATGCGATTGTAACGGGTAAAGACGACGACGTCGTCGATCTCACCGACGTGGGGTCAATTAATCTCAGACAGGGCAATAACACGATCAACGTCTCCGGTTATGCCGACTCAATCGTGACTTACGACAACGACGATACGGTTACCGTTGGTAAGGGTGCACGCCTCGTCGCCCTTGGCAAAGGTAACGACAATCTCACGCTCGGCTCCGACTACGTCGATGCCGTAACGATGGGCCAGGGCAATGACACCGTCAATGTAGGCACCTTCGGAGTGCGCGACCTTTCGCTGGGTGCCGGCGACGATACCGCCATACTGCAAGGTTTATCGGACCCGGCAGAATTCATCCGCCTCTCCGGCGGAGACGGGGTCGACACGCTGAGTTTCGCAAAGTTCACCGCGAATCTCAGCGTTTCGCTCGTCAACGGCGGTGTTGTTACAAGCGCTGGGGAATTCGCATACGGCGGCGGGTTCGAGAATCTATCCGGCGGCACAGCTAACGATACGCTCACCGGCAATGATGGCGCCAACGTCCTCTTTGGTGGCTTAGGTAACGACATTCTCGTCGGCGGCAACGGCGCTGACCAACTCAGCGGCAGTTCCGGCGTTGACACTGCAAGTTATGCGGGCGCGGCGGCCGGTGTCATTGTTAATTTGCTTGACCCCACGAAGAACACTGCCTCCGCGCAGGGGGATACCTACACGTCAATCGAGTCGATTACCGGATCGAGTTTCAACGACACGCTTGTCGGAAATAGCGGTAACAATCGGCTCGCAGCCGGCACCGGCGTCGACATCCTGACCGGTGGCGACGGGCTAGACTCGTTCCGATTTAATAGCGCGCTCAACGCCTCGACCAACTCCGACAAGATCACCGATTTCAAGGCCGCCGACGACACAATTGAGCTTTCGAGCGCTATATTTCAGACGCTCGCCGTAGGTGCATTGGCAAGCTCCGCCTTTCGCGCGAACACTACAGGCCTCGCTGCGGATGCAGATGACCGTATCATATATAATACCACCAATGGTGGACTGTATTACGACGCGGATGGCAGTGGCGCCGCCGCTCGGACTTTGTTCGGCGTATTAACGGACAAGGCAGCAATAACGGCGGCAGACTTCTTGATCTTTTGACCGATGCTCTCGACTCGGAGAGCGTATCAAAAAGGGCAGCCCGGCTATCTTTCAGCAGCTAGGCTGAAACCTCCCGCCCCCGAACCAGTAAAGCACGAACAGGAAGGCCCACCAACACGATTGCGATAAACGGCAACCAGCTTTCCACCTGTGGCATCCAAGACAGCGCCGCGTTGTCGAGCATAGCATCTGCCAGAAGTCGCTTCAGCCGGGTGTTCTCGTCCTCCAGCGCCTTAAGGCGCCGCGCCTCGGAGACGTCCATCCCGCCGAAGCGAGCCTTCCAGTTGTAGATCGAGGCGTCGCTGACCCCGTGCTTTCGGCACATATCAGCGACCGAAACCCTGGCCTCGTGCTCCTTCAGAATTCCAATGATTTGCTTCTCAGAGAAACGGCTGCGCTTCATGTCCTGGTCCTCTCCATGGGCCAGAACGAACTTCAATCCGGATTAGATCGCGGGGGCAACGTCACAAAGCATAGCGTTTAATGCGCCGGATGCCATGCCGCGCCTTGGCCGAACGGCTGCCGACAGGCGGTGCGTAGGAGGCGACAGCCTCATCTGAATTCTTCCACAAGCTTGCTGGCTGCTTGAATATCGTGGGTAGCGAAACCTTCGCGGAATTTGCCTATCGCCTGCCGCAACAGCTCAAGAGCCTCCGCTCTTCTGGCCTGTCGCATAAGCAACCGTGCCAAACTCATCGCGGCTCGCAGAGCCCACGAATCAGCGTGCTGGTCTTGCGAAAGGGCTAAGGCGCGCAGGAACTCTCTCTCCGCTGCTGTTGCGTCTCCAGCTATTAAGTGGATCTCACCCCTAAACCGAGCCAGTTCGGCCATGCACCAGCGTTCCTCTTGCAATACGGAGCTTTCAATCGCCTGAGCGATTGTCTCTTTCGACCGCGCGACCTCGCCCGATTGGCCGAGAGCGAAGGCCAATTCCCCGAGGAAGTAGTTGTAAGGGACCAGAAAATTTCCTGGCGGCATCTGATGGAGCGCCTCCGACAACAACTGGGCGGCGCTCGAATACTCCCCTTTCTTGCTCAGGAGTACTCCTCTCCAACACCTGCCGAAGATATCCCAGGGCCCTTCGGGATCACATACGGACTGATCCAGCAGTTCCTTTATGTAGTGGTTTGCGGTGTCGAGCCTGCCGAGAAGAATCGCCAAGTGGCAGGATGAATAGGCTAGCGCGTCCATGATCGTTAACGCGTGCTCGGTTTCTTTAGCCCTCGTCAACGCCGCTTCGGCCATAGCCCACGCGCGATCAGGGCACCCCACAAACCATAGAACTTTCGCTAGAACCGTTCCTGTTACGGTGTGCTGGTTGAGCCTGTAACGCAGGAGATGGCGTCCAGTCTCAAGCTTCTCTTGCGCTGCCATTGCTCGTTCCAGCAAAGCCCGCGCGGCCTGGAAATCTCCTCGATAGTAGAACACCATGCCCGTTAGACGCTTGCCGAGGGGAACGTCCGCTGGATCAGGTGAAGTTCGCGCAATGCCGGTAAATTCGACCGCTAACTCTTCGGCAAGTGGGATATCGCCATCACCAAGGGCGTTCGTCCAAAGCCCTCTGATTGCGCGCATTTTGTAATCATTGTCGCCGAGAGCGCGCGCAATCTGCAGGACACGAGCCCAAGCCTTATTTGACCTGGAATCGAAACGGTACGACAGAGAATTTCCTAGAGCTGAAAACAATTGCATTGCTTGGTGCGAACTCTGATGTTCTGCAGGATTTAACAGACCAACAGCAACCTCCACCCGCTGGCGGCACTCTTCATTGAGCGACAAACGCAGCCAGATCGGAATGCCAGTGACGGTCAGGTCAATTGCAAGTTGCCGGTTGCCATCGTCCGATGACGCCCAATCCAAGGCGAGCCGGAGATTTTCGATCTGACGGCCGTAAACTTGGTGCCAAGCCGAATCGGAATGAGTATCGGCATTGACTTCCGCTGGCAGGAGCATGTCTCGAAAATGCGTGGCGTGCCGCTCTGCAACTCGATAGAACTCTCCGCTATCGATTAGCTTCTTCCTCGCATATGCGCGTGTCGATTCAAGCAACCGGTAGGACACTTCTTCGCCCACGAGGCTTGCGGTCACGAGGGAGGCTGACACCAGGGCGGCCAAATGCTCGGCAATCGCGGGAGCCGGCATCAAACTATCCGCGGCTAACGCGACCGCTGCGTCGATATTGAATTCACCGGCTAGGACAGACAAGCGTCGAAGCAGGGTGCGCGTGGCCTCGGGGAGGAGCTCGAAACTCCAATCGAACGTCGCATTAAGTGTCTGGTGACGGGCCGGTGCGGTGCGGTGACCGCTGGTAAGAAGTTGAAAACGGTCGTTGAGACGCGCTGCTATCCCGTGAACTCCAAACTTGTCAGCACGGCCCGCTGCCAACTCGATTGCCAGCGCAATTCCGTCAAGACGACGGCAGATTTCGCACACTACCGGCGCATCATTGTCGGAGAGGACAAAGGAGCCGAATGCGGCTGCCCGATCTGCAAAGAGTTGCACCGCCGAAAAGGCCAGCGCCTGTTCTGCGGTGAGGTCCGAGGCGGCAGGCACCTCCAGCGGAGGTATGCGCCGGACGTGCTCACCACGGGCGCGAAGCGGTTCACGACTCGTAGCAAGGACGTGCACAAGCGGCGCGCCTTTGCAGATTTCCTCTGCGATTTTCGCGGCGACCTCGATGACATGTTCGCAGTTATCCAGAACAAGAAGCATTGCCTTTTGCCGCAGCATCGCGACCAGCGCTGAAATGATGTCCCCGGAGTGGACAGCATGGCCAAGTATCGAAGCCAGTGTATTCGGAACTAGCGCTGGGTCGGCAATCGGTGCAAGATCCAGAAAAAAGACTCCATCACGATAGGATGAGCTTAGAGTGGTTGCAGCCGCGAGTGCCACCGTGGTTTTGCCTATGCCGCCAGGGCCAACAAGGGTGATGAAACGCCGCAACATCAAATCGGAGGCGACTACCGCAATCCATCTCTCACGCCCGAATACCTCCGTGAGCAGTTGAGGCAAGTTGCTCGGAGCGGCAGTTGCCGCCTCAGGAGGCATTTCCAATTGTGGCGGCAGGCGGGATACCGGAGCAACGAAGCTATACCCTCGACCGGGGATATTGACGATCAAGCGTTGCCCGTCTTGACCGTCTCCCAGAGCTTTGCGGAGCGCGGCAATGTGAACGCGCAACGCTCCATTCTCAACAAATACACCTGGCCAGACCTGCGCGAGGAGGTCCTCGCTGCTGACGACGGTACCAGACCGGCTGACAAGCGCAATCAAGACATCGAATGCTCTACCGCCTAGGGCGACACGCTGCCCGGCCCTTAAGAGCGTGCGGCCGGAGGGCAACAGCTGAAACAGTCCGAAAGCCAGAATCTCATTCCCTGGCATCAGCGTCACGAGCGAGCCCGAGCTTTGTCCTGGCTGCTTCATAAAAGGATCTTTCGGGGTTGGGCAAGAACGATCTTAACAGATCGTAACACTTCCTAACACCGATCGAAGCATGGTTCGGGCATAGTCCGGCAACACGCAATCTGACCGGCGATGATGGAGGATCCACAATGCCTGAACATGTCAGCGCCCGTTTTCACAGCGGGTCGATTGCAAACAACCTGCCTGAGCGCTCCTTCACCACCCGCCGGAATTTGATAGCGGGAGCGGCTGGCGCCCTCGCGGTTGCCACCATGCCAAGTAGCAGTTTCGCTGCTGACCAAGCTTCGGCATCTCATCCAAAGCTATCCAACTCTCCCGAAGGAGGACAGGGAATGATCACGACCAAAGACGGCGTCGAGATATTTTACAAGGACTGGGGCGTCGGGCAGCCAATTGTCTTCAGTCACGGTTGGCCGCTTTCGGCTGACGACTGGGACGCCCAGATGATGTTTTTCTTGGATCGAGGCTATCGCGTTGTCGCGCATGATCGCCGCGGCCATGGTCGCTCCTCACAGGGGGCCGATGGCCACGACATGGACCATTACGCCGATGACCTTGCCGCGGTTATCGCCCATCTCGGTTTGGAGAATGTGATTCATGTGGGGCATTCGACCGGCGGTGGAGAAGTGGTGAGGTACCTGGCGCGTCACGGTCAGGATCGCGTGGCGAAAGCTGCGATCATCAGCGCTGTGCCGCCCATCATGGTGAAAACTGCGTCCAATCCAGGTGGGCTTCCGAAGGAAGTGTTCGATGGATATCAGGCTCAGCTCGCGGCCAATCGCGGTCAGTTTTATCTCGATGTGGCCTCCGAGCCATTCTACGGGTTCAACCGGCCAGGGGTCAAACCGATCGAGGGCTTGATCCGTAACTGGTGGCGGCAAGGCATGATGGGCGGGATCAAGGCACACTACGATGGTATCGTGGCCTGGTCGCAGACGGATTTCAGGGAAGATCTGACGAAGATCACTGTTCCAACGCTAGTTATGCACAGCGAGGACGACCAGATCGTCCCTTATGCTGATGCCGGGCCACTCTCCGCAAAGCTTCTCAAGAACGGCGTGTTGAAGACCTATAAGGACTTTCCCCACGGCATGCCGACGACGCACGCCGAAACCATCAATGCTGACCTGCTCGCCTTCCTGAACTCGTGAGCGAAGCCGGAGAGCAGTTCGCGGTAGTATGGCCAATAGAAGGTAAGCGACAAGGCGCGTCTATCTGAGCGCCAACCGCCGCCGTCCACGCCGGGATGTGTGCCGCCGCGCGCATCTCGGGAGCGGCTGAACAATCGCGTGTCGGCAGGTGTTTGGAAGAGGCCTCGAAATTCAGTTCGCCGGAGGGTGGATTTTCATGACACGCAACCAGCATCTTCTGACCCGCCGCGGCTTTTGCATGTGCTGCATCGCCAGCTCGGCCGCCGCCTCGATGGGCGGGTGGCTCTCACCCCGCGATGCTTACGCGGAGGCACGCGGCCTTGTCACGTTTATCAAGGACAGTGCGGCTTCATCCCCGATCGTCATACACAGACTGCATGGCAACGTCAGTGTGCTGGAGGGCTCCGGCGGCAACGTTGCCGTGCTCACCGGAAGCGAGGGTAAAGTCCTGATCGATGCGGGAATAGGTGTGTCTCAGCCTCAGGTGAGCGAAGCTCTATCCCAGCTCGGTCCAGAGCCCATCACACACCTGATCAACACGCACTGGCACTTCGACCACGCTGATGGGAATACCTGGCTGAACGCAGCGGGCGCCAAGATCACAGCGCATGCCAACACGCTCAAGTATTTATCGCAGGTCCAGCGCGTCGAGGACTGGGACTATAACTTCCTTCCTCTCGCGCAAGGCGGGCTTCCCAGCGAGGTCTTCGAGGAAGCGCTCGATCTCAAACTGAACGGTACATCGCTAGCCCTTAGACATTTTGCTCCGGCTCATACAGACGGCGACATTTCGGTCAGCTTTGCCGAATGGGACATCGTTCACGTCGGCGACATCTTCTGGAACGGTGCGTTCCCCTTCATCGACTATTCGACAGGTGGTAGCATCGACGGGACGATTGCCGCCTGTGAGGTGAGCATCGCGGCGGCAACCGAAAAGACGCTGATCATCCCGGGTCACGGCAGGCCCGTCAGCAACCGCTCAGAACTTAGCGATTATCGCGACATGCTTGTCGCGGTTCGGGAAAAGGTCGCGACGCTGAAGCGGCAGGGGCGAACCCGAGACGAAACAGTCGCCGCCAAGCCCACTGCGCCCTTCGACGCGCGTTGGGGCAACTTCGTCATTGATGCGGGCTTGTTCACCCGCTTGGTCTACGAGGGCGTTTGACTATGGGCAAACTTGATGGAAAGGTCGTCGTTATTACTGGCGCAACGACTGGTATCGGCCTTGCCACCGCGACGCGTTTTGCTTCCGAGGGAGCCCGGTTGTTTATCACCGGTCGACGCCAAAAGCAGCTCGACGAGGCCATCGATTTCGTCGGCAACGGTGTTCGGGGCGTCCTTGGCGACGTAGGCAATCTTGCGGATCTCGACCGTCTGTACGCGATCGTGAAGGACGAAGCGGGGTCGATTGACGTGCTCTTTGCTAACGCCGGAGGGGGTGAGTTCGCTGCTCTGGGCGCGATCACAGAAGAGCATTTCGATGCGACCTTCCGGACGAACGTGAAGGGAACTTTGTTCACGGTCCAGAAAGCGCTGCCCCTTCTCAAGGATGGAAGCTCCATCATCCTCACCGGATCGACAGCCGGTTCGACCGGGACGCCGGCGTTCAGTGTCTATAGCGCCAGCAAGGCAGCCATCCGAGCGTTTGCGCGGACCTGGATCCTCGATCTGGCCGACCGGAAAATACGCGTCAACGTTCTCGCGCCGGGCAACACATCCACTCCGGGCTGGCATGGGCTTACGTCGTCGGAGCAGGCGCATGATGAAATGCTCCGCGCTGCAGAACAATCAATTCCGCTTGGCCGACTAGCCGACCCCGCTGAAATTGCTAGAGCAGCCCTATTTCTCGCTTGGGACGACAGCAGCTTTGTCACAGGTATCGAGTTGTTCGTCGATGGCGGCTCGGCGCAAATCTAGAGCGCGCACCGTTGACCGCGCTCACGCTTGAATAAGCGGAGGTTGGCATGAAACCCCTCTCTGGGAGGCTCCTCGCGATGACTATCGCTGCTTTCGCCACCACAGCCGCTCAGGCTCAGAGCGTCCGCGACGTCATTGGCCCGTCGCCGCTTGTCGCAATTGAAGACGAGCCGCCCGCCGAGTTGTTCGTTGATCCGCCGCTTCCAGAGCAGCTCGAGAAGGGTCTTGTCTTTATCCAGTACCGTACCGAAAACCTGCGCGTCGTGCCGGTATTCGGCGCAGGAGCACTCGATGTCTCTCCGCGCATTGGTCATGTGCATATCACCGTGGACGATGCGCCCTGGCATTTTGTCGATGCCACTGGCGAAACCATTATCGTTGTCGGGCTGCCTCCCGGGCCACACAGGGTCTTGGTCGAGCTCGCAGACCCTATGCATCGCGTCATGGGCAGCCAGACGGTTAGCTTTGAAGTTCCGTGAAGGAACTGAGGCATTGGGGGGACCGTGTCCTCTGGTTCAATCCGAGGCCCGTTGACCCGTCCCGACGCTCGAGCCGAAAGGCTCCGTAGGTTTTATCGCTTTCGTCGGCACCTCAACCAGGGAATGCATCGCCTGGGGGCGCAAATTGGCGGTCGACAGTCTTGGTACCGTGGAGAGCTGCCTCTTCAATTGGGGGTCCCTGCTTACACCGAAATGGCAATCTGGATTATCTCGCGCAAACAATGGCGTAGGGTGCCAATTTCATCTCGTCCGGCGCGCGGATTATAATGCGCCTTCAACGAAGCGCGACGAGCAAAAGCCCTGACGCGGCATCGTGCGGGCCTCCCCGAGGGGCGCATTGCAGATAGGCAGATAAGGGGGCCGGCTGCCGACAGTCCGGCTCTGGGTATCACCAGACGGTAAGCTGCCTTTCTGCGTCCGACCCCATTGTCGTAAGCGCCCGGTTATGACCCGGGCTCTTGTGGGCTGCCGTTTTGGCTGTCGCCGCGATTGGCTTTGTGCTCGCGGATGAAGTCGATCAGACTTTCGAGTCCGAAGTCTGTGAAGGCGGGGATCTGCTGTTCGTCGGGCCCGTAGACCCAGAGGCAGCCGTCCTCCGGTTCCATGTCGACATAGACCTCCCACAGTAGGTCGGCATCCTCGCCGAGCATGTCGGCGACGAGTGGGAGGGTGTAGACCCGGGTGATCGCAGCCATGGTGTTAGGCCGCCAGTCTGGTGTCGGATCGGGTGCGCCAGTTCCAGGGGAGAAGTTCGTCGATGCGATTGACCGGATGGTCGCCGACGCGGCCGATC
>NZ_JBEBMH010000067.1:0-8986 GCF_040081985.1 Mesorhizobium yinganensis
AGCCGCATTCATCGTCGCAAGCCGGCCGGACACGCCATGCCGCAGCCTATGGCGCGCGCCAATGCCGCGAAGTCGTCGGTCCGTGCGGCGGTGGAGCATGTGTTCGCACACCAGAAGAACCGGTTCGGCCTGTTCATCCGCACCATCGGCATCGCCCGAGCCGAGGCGAAGATGCTGCTCGCCAACATCGCCTACAACTTCGATAGGCTGATCTTCCATGAGCGGGCCAAAGCCGCGGGATGACTCTGTCCGCAATCCCGGAACCGGCTCAAATCGACCTGACCTGGCTGCGAGCCCACAGCCAAAAGGCCGCCAAATCACCCCAAATACCGGCCTTGCAATATTCTCAGCGCCAATCCGCCAAACCAAACCGGGTTAAGGCGGGTCTCCAGCTGCTGCCACCTCCACGGCGTCCGACGCAACGATGATGGACCACACCCGGTGGTGCACTGAACACTATCGTTCATACAACGCGGTGGAGAACAGCTACACGTCCTACAAAGGCGTCCAGCGAAATTGTGTCTCCCCGTTCAGCCAAGGAACAAATAGGACCGACCAAGCGCGTGTTGCTCACCCGGAAGCGGTTATCGGTCGAGCCGATGTCGGCTTATCGGCGACCGTCGACGCAAGACACAAGGCTCTGTGCTTGGCGCGCTATCAATCCTACAATTCGCAAGACAATTCCTATCAGCCTTATGGAGGCGGACCGCGCCGCCAATGCCGGTAGATCGACCAGAAAGTGTCTGCCCCGCTTTCAGATGCGGTCAACCTTTTCCAGCCTAGGTCTTTGCTGCTGCCCATCGGCATAAGACATCGCAAATGCCTCGGTTTCGAACTCCGAGACCCTGACATCGCTGCCGCCGTCGACGACCCGCATGATCTACAAGCCTGGAACTTCGATCACTTCGACGGAAATGGGTCCGCGCCCATTCGGCTCAGCAATATGGCTTAAGCGCTTAAGCTCCAATCGGGGCGAAAGCACATCGACTGCTCTTCCAGCCGCCGGCGCCCGTTTTTCACGCGGCGCCACAACAAATGTTAGCTTGGCTGCATATACGAAACGAGAAAGCCCGCTGCGTTTGAGGGATACGAGACGGGCTTCCTGGTTTTCGCGACAATACATGGACGTATGTCGGCACAGCCACGCTGCGATCATCGAAAAATTCTGGACGTCGACGCTTGTTCCAGAAGGCGCAAAGGTTTTTTGCCCGTTCTGTAATTCGACCCTCGTCCAGGAACGAGATCAATCGCACGGCATTAATTGGTCAGCTCCGAATGCCACCGCGTTCGCGGCGAGCAGGGGTGTGTTCGGCAACAAGCGGGAGGTAGCACCGTGAGCAAGATTCAGACATTCAGGCCTGCTGAAAAGATCTACAAGATAGGGGATGTAGAGTGCCCAGTTCGTGCAAGCGACGCACCGCCCAATTTCGTTGACCTGGTCATCGAGAACAGGCACTGCAACGGAAACGTCTATCTGTCGCTGGCGTCGCTCGCCATCGACGGGACGAACGTTCCCGAGGTTCAGATTGTCAGCCGACTTCGCATGAGCCTGGTCATAGCGCAACACATGCGCGACCTGCTGACCGAAGTCATCGATTTGGCACTGAAGCCAGTCGACAAGAAGCATGCAAACTGAAGAAGCAAGCGGACCTGGGGCTGTCACGCTTCTTTTGGAGGCGACACCTCCACGACGCCGTAAGCTACCGCGCAAAGCGATCGCGATACCAATTCGATCGCCTCAGCAAGATCAGCAGCCTCGAACAGGGCAAAGACGGCTATCGGTAGCGAAGCTGATAAGAAAGGGCTCGGCTGATTTTCGACGCCTGCCGCATCATGGTTCCGGACTTGGGCCTTCCGGCAATGCCGATGAGTGCTCCCTTCCGCTTGAGTTCCTCGTCGTGCGCGTGGGCGGCGTCGCGCACGGAGCGCGCGGTCCGCTCGTAGCCTGCCTCGTCGCCGCACCCGATCGTTATGAATTTGGGCATATGTTCTACCTCCCCTGAAGCGCCTAAGGCGGGCTGTCCTTGCCAGTTATCAACTTGCTGGCGTTGACCAGAGCCTCAGCGAGATCGGTCAACGCGCGATGATGCTCGCTGCCGATCTTCGACGACGGCTCAGTGACGGACTCATGCAGGCGCGTAGCGTCGTGCATTATCCGGCGAACCTGCTGGGGGCTTAGTTCTTTCACTTTCGAACGTCTCGACATCGCGATGTCCCTTAGTTGAGATATCGCCCCGAGATAGGAACATTCTCCTGATTCAGGCGTCCCTGCAAGGGGTGATTGCCGCCGCTCTTGCCGAAGCCGATCCTCCCAACGGTGGGCAGTTCAGGGTTTACGGTAAATTACTTCCGCCAGTTGTAAGGGCGGTGTTCAATCCTAGGATGGAAGCTGCCGAACTTCGCAAGAGAGTTGGAGCTATCCTAGCCGCTGAAGAGCGGGAGCCGACCGATTGGATGGAGGTGGAGCGCATCAGCGCCAGCCTACAACGCCTCTTGCAAGCCGAACCCAAAACCAGGTGCCCGGAGATTGTGGAACGTTTTCTGGCTGACGGGCCTACGCGCGATAAGCAAGCCGTATGCCGCCGTTCAGCGGGAGAGCGTCAGACGCAATGTCGACCGGGTCGAACGAGTGGAGAGCCTCCAGATATTGCTGTGGTGTTCATGGATAGCTGTGGCCATCGTCGGCGGAGGACTGCTTTGGACAGTTGGCTGACAAACAGCCGAAAGGGACTAGGTCCAACGAGCGAATTCGCAAACCATCACAATCCTGTTACCGTAGGTGCGGGTTGACGAGAGGGGTCACCTCCGACGGTGAGACGACTGACGTGGCGACCCCATCACGCTGCCTTGGGCCGTTGGTCCGTGCAGCAACGGACCAGCGGCTCAGTGTGCTTCATCGAGCACGGTCGATGCCCTCCAATGCAAGACAGTCGCCGCTAGCCTACGGTTAAACCACCTTCAATGTTGCGCGACTATTCAAATAAAGTTGTCGACAGCAAAAAGTAATCGAACGAATTGTTGAAGCGCGGCATAGGATAATTATTGGATGGCGCCCGGATGGCCATCCCGGTTGGTGTGCGGCGTTCCCTCAAGTTGCCAACCGCCAACCGGGTCACATTTCAGCCGCTTCGGGCTCAAACTTCCCCGCGCTGAGACTGGTTTTCCATCGCGAAAGAAACGCGATTGTTGTATTGTTTGGTATGACCGAGCGGCGCATACCCACGAAATCGCAGATGGATGCCTGGGCAGGCCGCATGGAAAAACTCCGGGCTGACATCAAACGGCGGCCCGAAAAGATATCAGGAGATGAGCGGACGGCCCTGCAACGGGAAGCCGCGCAACTTCGGCTCATCGCAGACACGTTCTTTGACGAAGTCGAAGCCATCGAAACACGAATGAGCAAGGCTTCGCCCGGTGTGGATTTCATCCCCGAGAATGGCTTCAGTGCCGGTGTGAGGCTGCGGAAGTCAGTCTAGGCGGTCCTGTTCGCTGAAAACGCATGCGCTTGCCCGAGCAGATATTCGGCTTGTTTTCCACACCGCACGGGAGCACTCTCTCGATAGAGGGCGGAACCGACTGTGGACCTCGACCCAGGCGGCGCGTTGCGCCTTGCAATCAACGCCGGCAACTGTCCCGACTGCCTTCAGCGCGGCTTCGTGCTAGGCCCCACGCACGGCGCAGCGATAAATATTGAATGCGCCAACACGGCATGCCGATCGCGCTTCAATGTGATCAATGCCAACACCGTCCTAATGGCGCACCGAATAGACCGTGTTGGGTCGTGGGCCTCCGAACCGACGTAGAAACTACATTGAGCCGACGCTCTGCGTGTTATGGCACCGGTAAGGATGCCAATGACGGCCCGTTAACCATTGGCCCCGTAACGTGTTCTTGCGTGAGTATTGAGTCGCATGGACTAACGACGGGCGCCGGTTGAACTCACCCCTGTGTCCGTCGTTAGCCTCCCCTCGCTCTCTCATACATGTTCGGCCTCGGCACCTGCGCCCGGCGGTTCTCGTTGAATCGCGGACCATAGGTCAGTCCCACCTGCTTGCCGCCGCATTTGGCGCAGCCGAGCTTCGGGACGAGATCGTCATGCATCGCCGGCATGTCCGGCCCGAACCGATCACGAAGGCGTCCCAGGTCCAGCCGCTGGCTTTGATGACATGGTGCGGTCTGGCATTGCGCCACCACCATCATGTCGGCTTCGATAAGGGTTTGAACCGTCCACGGCATTGCGCGTTGTTAGCACAATCCGGGAGGACAGCCATGGCAGAAGACACCAAAGCGAAGATTGCCCACGAGTTGTATGAGACCGTCCGGAAGCTGGGAGGAAGCTCGGACCTATTGTCCATTATCGGATGCTACGGCGATACGCTGAATGATGACGACGTGCTAGCGCGACTGCGAGAATGGAACGTCGCCCATGAAGTCAGTCGTCACGCAGACCGAACTCAGTCGAAACCTTCCCCTCACGAAAACTTGTGACGGTAGCGTGGCGGAGCTTTTCCTCGCCCTTGAGGAACTTCACCCGCGCGACTCGTCCAGCCTTCACCCATTGAGCCAAGACACGCGATGCCCGCTGACCAAAGGCTCACGGAGCGCGTTTTCGCATCATGAGGTCAAATGCTTCGGATGCTCTATTTGCGGCACCGATGGCACGTTCGTTGGTAAATCGAGTGAGTTCCGAGTCACCTTCGCCCGGCTCCACCCTCGTGATGCGTACGCCAGGTTTCTTGTAGAAATGTAATCAAAAGGCGCGTATGAAATACCAGTCCCGGAGCTTGTAAAAGAACTCTTGCCAACGGCGTCTTGCCCGAGAAAGTCGCGAAATGAGTTGCGTTTCGCGCCTTCAGCTAATGGTGTCATATTTAGCTGACCATTTTTCTCGAGAAGTTGTACAATATCTATCAGGAGCCCCTTCGCTGCAGCAACTCGCCTTCCATCTATAGCTATACTGGCGTTCAACATTTCCAGTATTGCTTCTCCTTGCTTCTCTGTGACGCTTGCTGTACTCTTGACAATGGGCTCCATTATGAAGTCGATATCATTCCTCTTTAAAAGGTGCCTAGGATTGTCTCTGGTCCGCACCTTCCAGCGCGACGCAAGCCCCGGATCAATGTCGGAGAGTTTCGAATAGTTCGCTCTCGCCCATTTAAATCCTCCATCCGTGTGCCAACGAAGCGCGGCAAAGTTGTAGGATGTATCGCGACGAGCATTGCGGCATGAGGCGGAAGCCCTACGACCGCTGGCGATTTCAGACATTTGTCAGGGGTATTTGTCCCTATCGCTTTGTTTATCACGGCTCAAGCGCCTCTACGCCTGCCTCGACTCCCGCTCAGCCGCGCCGCTTTACGCGGTCGCTTCCTCGGCCTTCCCGTTGCCGAATTCCACCATTGGCGCCAGCGACTCGGGAAGCAACCGCGCAGGATGATCGTCGCGTGAGAGTTCTCGGATTACGTCGTTGAAGCTGGTCCACTGCGGACTGTCATCCGGAAACGCCCGCGCGGCGTGGTAGATTTCCGCCAGCGCATTGCCGGCGGCAATCTCGATGCTCTCGTCCTTGGGGATCATATTGCCGCCCATTCCTCGCCGGGTTTGAACGCCTCGCATACGTGCGTTGGCGGACATCAAACTTCACGCCAGACAGGAATGCGCTGGACTTTGATCGCTACAAGGCGGCGGATGCGGAGCCCGACCGCCTGGGGGCCAGTTGGTACGAACGCGGACACGTCCAGCATACCGTGATTACCGTTCTCGCACTTCATGCGTTCCATGAGCGAGTCGACATCGACATCTCCGAAAATCTGAATGAGGTCTTCCGGGTAATAGTTGTGGGTGCGCTTGCAGTACCGGCAATGGACGCGCACAAGCTCGATGCCGCCCTGCCCCAGGCGCGATAGCGGATAGTCCTTCGCTTTGGGTCGGTACGTCTCTGGCATGGCTCAAATAGGAACCCATTCCCTCGCGAGTCAATCGGCTTGTTCCGCATTCGTTCCTTTTAGTCAGTTGACGGCCTGAGCACCGCCAAGGCAGGATCGCTGAATGTGCAACCTCTACAACATCACCACGACACACCAGGCCATCATCGACTTGGTCCGCGTCTGGCGCGACCTGTCTGGCAACCTTGAACCATCGATAGATGTCTATCCCGATCGCTTCGGCCCTGTCGTCCGCAACGGTCTGGACGGGAAGCGCGAACTGGTAAAGATGCGCTGGGGTATGCCTTCGTCATCACAGGCCATATTCCAGGCCACCAGCAAGCGCGCCGACAAGCTCCGTGCCAAGGGCAAGGAGATCGACAAAGAAGCATTCGGCGAGATGCTGAAGATGGAACCAGACGGCGGCACCACGAACATCCGAAACACTAACAGCAAGCATTGGCTTCGATGGCTTGCAGTCGAAAACCGCTGCGTCGTGCCGATCACCAGCTTCGCCGAGCCCGACCCGGCGAGTGCAGCCGGCGGTCGTACTCCGAACGCGTGGTTCGCCGGTGATGAAAGCAGACCGCTGATGTTCTTCGCTGGCGCCTGGGTGCCTGGCTGGACATCCGTCCGCAAGATTAAGGAAGGACTGACCACGCTCGACCTCTACGCCTTCCTAACGACGGAACCCAACGGCGTCGTTGGCCCTGTCCATCAGAAGGCAATGCCGGTGATCCTTACCACAGCGGACGAGGTCGAGACCTGGATGACGGCGCCGTGGGACGAGGCGAAGGCCCTGCAACGACCGCTGCCCGATAATTTGCTGAGCCAGGTTCCGCCGCCGCCGAAGATCGAGGAGCCGGAACGGGTGCCGGCCTTGTTGTGATGGACGAGGAGCCGATTGTCCTTCCCGAGCCGCGACCAACGCCTGCCGGCCTCTACATCCATTACTGCAATCATCAAGGATGCAAGGAATTGGGCTGCTTCGGCTACGACGGTCGCTACGGCACGCTGTGGTACTGCGGAAGGCATCGCGAGGACGGTGAGAGCAGGCGGAGATGACGCAGTTGCTCTTGCCGCGCTGGCCTCCCATCCCGGCGGCCTAACGCCTCAAGCCTAACGAGTCCTATCCCCTCACAGAATTTGTGGCATGATGGTCCTCCAATAGAAAATATTGGAGTTCCGCATTGTGAGAAGAATAGCGACATGCATTGTTCTTGCCCTGGCGCTGATGCCTATCGCTCAAAATGCCCGACCTCAAAACGTTGCCAAGGATCACGTCGTCGCGGGCGTCTTCGTGAACCCTCCCTTTGTTATGGAGGGGCGAAGTAAACCTCATGGAATGGCGGTAGACCTCTGGACTGCTATCTCTGCGGAACTTGGTCTTAAAACGGAGTTTCGTTTCTTCCCTACTGTTGGGGCACTTATAGATGCGACTGCGCGCGGCGAGATCGACATAGCGGTCGCCAACCTGAGCATCACGCAAAAACGAGCGGAGCGGGTGGATTTCACATTCCCGTGGTACGACTCCGGTCAACGCGTCTTGATCGACCCGCACCGTGGAACAGGATTTTGGAACATAATCGAAGGATTAAGCAACTCCGGATTTCTAAGAACATATCTTTGGTTGATCTTGCTGGCTTTGATTGCCGCAGTACTACTGACGATATTCGACCGTCGTTACAATCCGGCCTTTCCGCGTGGTTGGCTACAAGGATTTGCTGAGAGCTTCTACGCGGTCATGGCAATCATTTCTGGTCGCCCCACCGGCCGGAAGAGCGTCACAGGCTCGCTAGGGCGCATCTGGCAAGGATTTTGGCTTGTTTTCGGGGTGGCCACGGTGGCATTTGTCACATCGTCTGTTACCAGCGTGATGACGACACTTTCTCTTAGCAATCAGATCGCCGGAATTAGCGACCTTTCCGGAAAACTTGTCGGTGTCTCATCTGGCAGCGTTTCTGAGGAGTTCGCACAAGAGCAAGGTTTCGATTTCAAAACGTTCCAGAACATTGAGGAAAGCATTGCCGCTCTTCGAGAGGGTACAGTCGCCGCAGTCATAGGAGACTCTGAGGTTTTAGAGTACTATGACCACACCCATATTGAACAGCGGCTGGCGGTAGTCGGCGCTGCGTTCGAACCGGACAAGTACGCTTTCGCCCTGCCGCACCAAAGTCCGTTGACAAGGCCGGTAGCCCTGACCCTCCTTGGCCTGCAGGAAAGTGATGTCGTCGATGACCTGCGCAAGAATTACTTTGGGGAGGACCCATAGAACCATTCGAGTCGATGGATGTCGGCTATGGTTTGGCGCGTTAATTCGTCGGCCGTGAAGAATCGTGAAGCTTCTGAATTCCCTAGGAATTCGCGGTGTCGAAGTTTTGCGGATTGCAGGAAACGATCGGTTTGTGGGTTGTTTTCCTGCAATTCGTTTTGTGGTTTTGCTTCCATGCGAGGCGTGATTCACTGGCGATATCGCGGTGCATCGGAGCCATGGGATGGGCAAGCCACGCGAATTGGGCGAGACGGGAGAGCAGGATTTGTTCCGCTCGCGGCTCGACCAGATCATCAACATGAATCACGAACTGGTGCGGCTGGCGCGGGCGATTGACTGGCCGGTTCTGGAGGCGCGTTTCGGCTCGGTCTATTCGGATGGACCGGGCATGCCGCCCTTGCCGACGCGGCTGATGGCGGGGCTGGCGATCCTCAAGCACACGTTCGACCTGTCGGACGAGGCGCTGTGCGCGCGCTGGTGCGGCTGGCCGGGAAGGTGGGGCTGGACCTGCGCCAGAGCTATGTGCGGGTGGGCAAGCTGGAGACCCGCATTAACCGTGCCGGTAGGGATGGAATTGTGATTCACTGCTTCTATCGTGATTTGGAGACGGGACGATGGAGCAGCGGTCGCTATTGGGGCTTTCGGAACATCTCGACCGGCTGAGCAAGAATGGTGATCCGCTCGAGGTTCTGGAGGCGACGGTCAACTTTGAGTATTTCCGTGACTGGCTGGTCGAAGGACTTGGCTATGGCGAGGGTGGCAAGGGTGGTCGCCCGCCGTTCGATCCGGTGTC
>NZ_JBEBMH010000068.1:0-8106 GCF_040081985.1 Mesorhizobium yinganensis
ACGGTTCGGGGAGGAGAAGCGCAGCAGCGCTTCTTACTCCACTGCCGATGCGCAGGGGATTCCTCTATCTGGTCGCGATCATGGACTGGTTCAGCCGCAAGGTGCTGGCCTGGCGTATCTCGAACACGCTCGAGACCGACTTCTGCGTCGAGGCGCTGAACGAGGCAATCCACCGCTTCGACCCGCCCGAGATCATGAATACGGATCAAGGCTCGCAGTTCACGTCCTTCGCTTGGACCGACCGGCTGAAGCGGGTCGGAACCCGGATTTCTATGGGCGGCAAGGGACGCTGCCTCGACAACATCTTCATCGAGCGCCTGTGGCGCTCGACGAAGTATGAATGCGTCTACTTGCACGCCTGGGAGACCGGCTCGCAGGCCAAGGCAGGTATCGGTCGTTGGATCACCTTCTACAACCACCAGCGGCCTCACGCCGCCCATGGCGGACAGCCGCCCGCCGTGGTCTACTTCAACAGCATCGAAACCGATCAGCAGGCGCGGAGAGGAGCTTAAACCACCCGGAAACCTGTCCAAGGATCGGGGAGTAGCTCAGTTCTATCCACCCGCCGGACCATCTGGATAGCGACACTGACCGGACGTGCCATCGGTGATGCAAGTCGCTAGATCACCTTAACAATCCTGAACCCGTCGACTTCTTTGACGACCGGAAAACCCTTCCAGCGCTCGATGTCGTGCAGGATCACGAGTTTTGACAGATCGCCGCCAAGCTCTTCGTTCATCTTGTCGATGGTCTTCAATTGTTCCCAGACGCTGCCGACCGCGTTGTTCAATGGTACATAGGCGCCGTCGTGATTGTGGCCGGTGAACTGGCGTCTCGAATAGACGCAGTCCCCGGAGATAGTGCGCCGGCCTGCCTCGGTCTCGATGACGACGAACTGCTGGCCGATCGTGTGGCCGCTGCCGAGACGCACGTGGATACCCGGAAGCACGTTATCCTTGTCGCCATCGACCAGCGTCACCCGGTGTTCGATGGAGGCATCGAGCGCCGAGCGCAGATTGTCGGGGTCGATGATCGCAGTGAGGTGGGCAAAGCGTTTCGGCAACGCGATCGCTTCGTACCAGGACAGAAGCTCACTTTTCTGGATGTAGATTTGGGCGTTCGGGAACTCCCCGATCGAGCCCATGTGGTCGAAGTGGGCGTGGGTTACGAAGATGTCGGTGATGCCGCCCGGCTCGATGCCGAGTTCGCCGAGCATCCTCAGCGGCGATATCCAATAGGGGACGCCGAACTTCTGCGAAAAGCTGTGATCGTCCTGCATGAAGCCGGTATCGATCAGCACATTGCGGTTGCCATGTCGCGCGAGAACAAACGAGAAGGGCAGATCCATCACGCCCTCGTCATACATTCCGCTGATCAAATCGACCCAGGGCTGATTCTTCGAGCGCGCATATTCCAGCACGTAGACGTCCCAGTGCGTGTTTTCCGGCATTCAAATACCCCTTCAGCTTTCGGCGAGTGAACGGCCGAGGCTCGCCAGGCCGACCGCGACAATCAGGATGGCGCCCTGGAAGATGAATTGCGAGAAGGTGGGAGCGCCGAAAATATTGAGGCCATTGAAGCCGAGCACGATGATCAGCGAGCCGATGAAGGTGCCAAGAATGTGGAATTCGCCGTCGCGCAGCGTTGCAGAGCCGAGGAAGACGGCTGCGAAGGCCGTAAGCAGGTAGGCATCCGCCGCATTTGTCGTGCCGCTGCCGAGCCGCGAGGCGAGCAGCGTTCCGGTGAGCGCCGCGCACATTCCGGACAGCACGAAACCTAGGATCTTGATGCGGTCGACATTGATGCCGGCTAGTCGTGCAGCCGCCGGATTACCGCCAACGGCCTGGATTTCCTGGCCTATCGCCGTGCGCTCGACCAGCAACCAAAGCCCGCCAAGCACCAGTGCCATCACGATGATCGGGTTGGGGATGCCGAACAGCCAGCGGCCGAGTGCCAGTTGCAGAAAGGCTTCCGGCACGCCCGACACGATCGGCACACCGGAGGAATAGGCGAAGGAAAGGCCAACCAGGATGGTGCCTACGCCCAGCGTGGCAATGACCGAATTGACCTTAAGTTTGGTGACGATCAGCCCGTTGACGACGCCGATCAGTGCGCCCAGTGCGAGCACGATGACGATGGCGACCGGGATCGGAAGCTGGTTCTGAACGATCAGACCGGTGACGAGGACGCCGTGCAGGCTGGCGGCGTAACCAACGGAAAGATCCAGTTCGCCGACGATGACCGCCATGGTGAGGCCGCCGGCGATGATCATCGCCAGCGAAGCCTGGCTCAGCACGTTGGTGAAATTGGTGACGGTGGGGAAGGCGCGCGGCGACAGGATCGAGAAAACAATGACCATGATCACCAGGCCGATGATAGTGCCGTAACGCGCGAACACGCCGAGCGCCGCCTTGGCGTTTGGCGACAGGCGCCGCGTGGTGTAGCCGACCTCGCTCATACCGATACTCCTTCCGCCGCCGATGCGTAGCTTGCTTCGATGATCGCGTTGCGCGTGACATGCTCGCCGGAAAGCTCGCGCACGATGCGCCCCTCGATCATCACCAGCACACGGCCACAAAGCTCAGGCAGTTCGTCCGGCTCCGAGGAAATGACCAGCACCGCCATGCCCTTTGCGGCAAGATCGCGGATCAGTCTATGAATTTCCCCGCGCGCGCCGATATCGACTCCTCGCGTCGGCTCGTCGAGGATCAGCACTTTCGGCCTGGATTGCAGCCATCGTCCGATCACCACCTTCTGCTGGTTGCCGCCACTCAGCCGGCCGACAGGCTGATCCGGGGACTGCGCCTTGATCGAAAGGTCGCGAATGATGGTGTCCGCAATGCCGGTGCGCTTGCGGGAACTGATGAATGGCAGCACGGCGTTGGCGAGGATCGTGTTGAGGTTGGTCAGGCTGATGTTGAACGCGACCGACTTGCCGAGCAGCAGACCCTCCGTCCTCCGTTCCTCGGGTACCAGGCCAAGACCGGCGCGCACCGCGGCCGCCGGCGTTTTTGGCATGTAGGGCCTGCCTTCCAGCACCATGGTGCCGGCATCGGACAGGTCGGCTCCGTAGAGCAGGCGCGCCAGTTCGCTGCGACCAGCGCCGACCAGCCCGGCTATTCCCAGAACCTCGCCGCGATGCAGATCGAAGCTCGCTTCCTTGACCTTTGGCAGCCGCTGCATCCCCCGGACCGAAAGGACGATCTCGTCTTTCCTGGTCCCTCCGTGAGCCTTGCGTGAATGCTCCACGGCACCGCCGACGATCGCCTCGACCAATGCCGGGCGCGTGAGTTGCGGGCCCTTGAGTTCCGCCACTGAACGACCGTCGCGGAACACGGTCACGCGACCGCACAGGTCGAGAATCTCGTCCAGCCGATGAGAGACGTAGAGCACCGCCACGCCGGAGGCCGAAAGGTCGCGGATGATGGCGAAAAGCTTCTGGCACTCGCTTGCCGAAAGCGAGGCGGTCGGCTCATCCATGACGATCAGCCGTGCCTTGCGAACCAGTGCGCGGGTAATGTTGATCAGCCAGTTCTCGGCGGTCGACAGGCCTTTTGCCGTCGCATGCAGCGGCGCGGTGACGCCGACCCGCTTGGCAATAGGCGACACGTCGCGCGCGATTGCATGCCAATCGACCATGCCGAAGCGTGCTTTCTTGGGCAAGCCGAGCATGATGTTTTCGAGCACCGTCATGCCGGGCACGAACGCCAGTTCCTGGTGGATGAAGCTCATGCCGAGATCATTGGCGCGATGCGGAGAGCCGATTGCTGTCGCTCGGCCGTCGACAAGAATCTCGCCACTGTCCTGTTCCATCAGCCCGGCGAGAATCCTGATCAGGGTAGATTTGCCGGCACCGTTGGCGCCGACCAGGCCATGCACTTCTCCCGGCGCGATCGAAAGCGACACGCCGCGCAAAGCCTGCGCGCCGCCGTACGACTTGGCGACGGCAACCGCTGAAATGAAAGGGGGCGCCGCAGGCGTCCCCATCGACCCAGACATAGCATTCATGATCGGTTTTTATGGCGAAACTCACTTGATGGCATCAGGGTGTTCGGCAATGAATTTTTCGACCGTCTCCTTCGTGACCAGAACCGCCGGCACCTCGACCGCCTTGGGCTGCCAGTCCGCACCAGCCTTCTGGATCTCGGGCAGCAGCTTGATCATGTTGTAGCCCTCCGTGTAGCTGTCCTGCCAGGCGGTGGCCGTCATGAAGCCGTTCTTGATGTTCTCAAGTGCCTGGGCATTGCCGTTGACGCCATAGACCTTGACGTCGTCGCGGCCCTGCGCGCGCAGCGAACCGATGGCGCCGATCGCTGGATCGTCCCAGCAGCCCCAGATCGCCAAATTCTCGTCGCCGGCCGGATGGGCGGCGAGCCAGGCATTCGCATATTGGGCCCCATCCTCGAAATAGCCGGGGATGCGCACCTCGTTCTTCGTCACCTTGACGTCGGGATAGGCAACGAGCGCCTTGTCCAGTTCGACCTCGCGGTTCCGGCAAACCTCACCGGTCCGGTACGCCAGAACGAGCAGCGAGCCCTTGCCTTCCATTGCCTTGAGCATCAGATCATTGACCGGCACGACCATCGGGCCGCCCGACCCGTTGGTGGCGGCGACCGTGCTGCCGAGGCCCCCGCCCCAGGTGACAACCGGAATGTTCGCCGACTTGGCGGCGTCGAGCCCGGCGCCGATGGATGAGAACGGGAACACCATGTCGATGATGGCGGTCGTGCCGCGTTGCGCGAAATTCTGGATCGCGGCATTGGCCTGGTCAGCGCTGCCCGCCGCGTCGATGACCGAGACTTCCCAGCCAAGTTCCTTGGCAGCGGCCTCCGCACCCTTGATGTAACGCGCGTTGTTCGCCTCAGTCGCCGAGATCGAGACGATGCCGACAAGCGGCTTGTCCTGCGCCGACGCCGGCACGATGCCAAGACAAATCGCCGCCAGTGCGGCGCCCACTGCAAACTGTTTCATAAATCCTCCCTGAACGGCTGCCTGCTCAACGAACCGTTTCGCCAGATTAAGCAAACAGGGCGGTTGATCAAGCTGTATTTCGCATGATTTGACCTAGACAAGCATATTTGATGCGGTATCACTTAGCTAATCGATTAGCTCGGTTTGACATGTCAACGATCAAAGATGTTGCACGCTCGGCAGGCGTCTCCACCGCGACGGTATCGGCGGTCATCAACGACTCCGCCTATGTTAGCCCGGCATTGCGAGCACGGGTGCTGGCCGCGATAAGGGAGCTCAACTATTCACCTTCGCTGGCAGCGCAGAATCTCAAGCGCGGCCGCAGCCAGTTGATCGCCCTGGTCGTCGCCGATCTCGCCAACCCGTTCTTCTCGCGCGTCGTCTGGGCGGCGGAGGCGGCCGTTGCCGCCTGGGGCTATTCGCTGGTGGTGTTCAACAGCGACGAAAAGCCTGAAGCAGAGCAACGCATCCTGAGCCGCGTCCGCATGCTGTCCTGTGACGGGGTGCTGCTGGTTCCGGTCGGCGATTCCACCAAGCACCTGCAGCGAGAGCCTGACGAGAGGCCGCTTCCAACCGTGCTGTTCGGCCGTACCGTCGAGGACGACAGGTCGGACACAATCACCATCGACAATATCTCGGCGGCTAGGCAGGCAACGGAATATCTGCTCGATCTCGGCCATACCCGCGTCGGCTCGATCACCGGGCCGCTGCACCTGACGACAGGCCGCGGCCGTCTTGACGGGATGCTGACGGCGATGAAGGCGCGGGGCCTTGCCCCGGAGCCGCGCGATGTCCGCTCGGGCGAGTTCCGCGAAGACGCCGCCTATTCCGTGGCGCGTAGCCTGCTCGAGCAGCCTGACCGCCCGACAGCACTCTATGTGGCAAGCGGCCTGATGGCGCTAGGCGCGATGCGCGCCATTGCCGATCTTGGATTGCGTTGCCCAGCGGACATTTCTATCGCCTCCACGGACACCATTCCGGGGATCGGCGGTTTGCGACCGCGGCTGACCCGAACCGAACACCCGCTTGTCGACATGACCAACGAAGCAGTGCGGCTGCTCGTCGACCGGATCAGGCGGGGCGCCGAGGTGGAACAGCGCAACATCGTGTTCCAGCCATCCCTCGTGGTTGGGGATAGCTGCGCTCCGGTCGGCCTGCGGGACAGTCAAAGCCCGCGTTAACATTGATCCGAAGCCTCCGGCATGCGCCGTTGCCTGATGGCGCCGGCACAGCAGGTTCTGATTTGCACAATCTGGTTGCCATTTGCGTCGGTTGAGTCCCAGCATCTCCCGTCGACACAGCCGTTCCTACGACACCGGATACGCGGTCGCCTGTGAGCTACCACGAGAGCGAACTGGACCATCTCAGCAGCGTCAGGGGTGATGTGTACAAGAAAAGCGTTCTAGAGGTGCAAAGCGTTTGTTCTGAATCTCCGCTGCAGCGTCGGGTTGGAGGGGGCGAAGCAGACCTTCATCAAAGTCGGCTTCTCAACTATTGTCGTAGGTCACTTCCCAAGGGGCTATCCAATCGCCTTTGACGCGCAACTGAACCCCGGCATCATCCTCGACGATTTTGCACACCGTCATCTCGCCTGCGTTTACGCCGTAGCGGTCGCCTGCCTCGCGGAAGCGGGCGTAGGTCGTATCAGTCAGATCGGAGCGCGTGCCTGTCTCGTCCATGAGTTCCTTTATCAGGCTGAGATCCTCGAGGCAGAGCTTGATCGGAAACGACGGGTCATAGTGGCCCGCGAAAATCGACGGCACGTCATGCTGGAGAACAAAGCTGTCGGCCGCTTCGCCTTTCATGACCTTCCACCAGACATCAGGCTCCAGTCCCGCCTTCTTCGCACAGACCATGGCTTCCCCGATGGCAGCGGCGTGGACCTTCCAGAGTTGGCTGTTGACGAGCTTGGCGACGTAGCCATTGCCGTACCTGCCTACCTTGCGAAGCTCGCCCATCGCCTCGATGACTGGACGAACGCATTCCACATCAGCGTCGTCACCTCCGACGAACATCGGCATATCGCCGCGGATCGCCGCATCGACCGATCCCGTGACCGGCGCATCGACCGGACACCCTCCGGCGGCTAGAAACGGTTTCATGAGTTCGCGCATGAACTTCGGCGATAAAGTCGTCATGTCGACCCAGAGCTTGCTCCGACAATTGCCCTTCAGGAGCCCTTCTGGGCCGTTCAGTACGGCATCGAGATGCGGCGGTCCGAACACCATCGAGACGACGCAATCGACCTTTGTGATCATCTCGGCCGGACTGCCTGCCCACGTCCCACCCATGGCGACGTGATCGTTGCCCGCCTCGGGCCGGAGGTCGAACACATAGGTTTCGAAGCCGGCTCGAATGATGTTCTTGGCGGCATAGCCACCCATAGTCCCGGGCCGATAAATCCGACTTTCATTCGATCTTCCCTCATTGGCGTGTCGAGTTATCCTAGACCAGCCAGTCGCTATTGATAAAATGAGAAGGCGATATTCCTGAGATTAGGATTATTAATGGTATGGCAGACATCGACATTAAACTCCTTCGGTCGTTCCTGTCAGTCTACCGAGAGGAAATTCTCGCGGGCCGCGGAGCGCCTAGGCTGCTCGCAAGCTACGGTAACACTGCGCATCCAGGGTCTCGAAAGGATCCTCGGTGAAAAGCTGTTCGATCGAACGTATCACCAGGTGAAACTGAGCCTGGCCGGACGCGATATACTTCCACGGGTCCAGACAATCGTCGATCAGCACGACATGCTCTTCGACGGCTTTTGGCGCGGGAAAGTTACTGGCAAGGTCAGGCTCGGCATCGCCAAGGACTACGTGCAGCCGATTCTTTCCCGGCCAACTATCGCTTCAAGATGGAAACAGTGTTGAACCCGCCATCGCATCGCGCGTTGAAAGCACGATGCAGGAGGTCAATCCTGGTGGACGACGTTAAAGCGATGACCTGAGACCCTGAACTTCCTCCAGATTTGGGTAGAGTCCGTCGATCATGGAGACGGATGATGCGACCTTCGAGGTTCACGGAAGAACAGATCATCGGGATGCTGAAGGAGCAGGAGGCCGGTGCGAAGACGGCGGATGTCTGCCGCAAGCACGGCATCTCGGCTGCGACCTTCTACAAGTTCAAGGCGAAGTT
>NZ_JBEBMH010000069.1:0-6872 GCF_040081985.1 Mesorhizobium yinganensis
TAGTCCGGTTCGGCGCGAGATGTCGCGGATCGAAAGATGGTCTCGGTAGTGCCAGCGTCGGATGACGCTCAATAACTCCATGTCGATCACTCCGATGTCCCCCACACAATCCGTGTGGGAGGAGCTTCAAACATGGGTCAATTCTCGATGGAAAAACCTCCGTCGACTGGGTCACTTCTCAGTGGAAATCAACAATGCGGTGATCGCGGCAGCGCCCGCTGAGAGCGGCGCCCAGCCCTCCGGGTTCGCGGTCGTAGCGTATCTCGTGGTGGTCGCGGACCGGACACGCGGCAGCTCCAGAAGCTGATTGGAGGTCTTGGCTCGCTCGCGTGATTCTTGAAGCGCACGGATGCGTTCACCGCGCAATCTTCCTAAGTCGGCGATGCGCTCATGCAAGCTGCGCGGATCGTGTCCCACCGCTTGGTGTAGCTCGGCGGTAGCGCAACCGCTCGTGAGCGCGCCCTCAACAGCGCTGTAGCGAGCGAGTGGCGGAGCGGGTGGTCATCGATGTTTCTCCGATAAGGTCGGGTTGCTCACACCAACCTGGTTCGAAGGAACGACCGATGACCGACGACATGATGAACCTGCATGCGCTCGTGGAGAAGACCCCGGACGCCGATCTGCTGCGCGAGATGATCGGCTTCGCCGCCGAGCGGCTGATGGAACTGGAGGTAGGCGCTGCCGCCGGCGCAGGCTATGGCGAGAAGAACCCGCTGCGGCTGGCCCAGCGCAACGGCTATCGCGACAGGGACTGGGAGACGCGCGCCGGCACCGTCGAACTGCGCGTCCCGAAGCTGCGGAAGGGCTCCTACTTCCCGAGCTTTCTGGAGCCGCGGCGCATGGCCGAGAAGGCCCTCACGGCCGTCATTCAGGAAGCTTACATCCAAGGCATTTCGACGTGCTCGGTCGACGACCTTGTCAAGGCGATGGGCGCGAGCGGCGTCTCCAAGAGCCAGGTCAGCCGGCTGTGCGAGGAGATCGATGGCAAAGTGAAGACCTTCCTCGATCGGCCGATCGAAGGCGACTGGCCGTATCTGTGGATCGACGCCACCTACCTGAAGGTGCGCCGCGGTGGTCGCATCGTCTCGGTCGCCGTCATCATCGCCGTCGGCGTCAACAGCGATGGCCGCCGTGAGGTGCTGGGCATGGAGGTCGGCACCTCGGAGGCCGAGCCGATCTGGACGGAGTTCCTGCGCAAGCTGACCCGGCGCGGCGTCAAGCTGGTCGTCTCCGATGCCCACCAGGGCATCAAGGCGGCCGTCGCCAAGGTGCTCAATGCAACCTGGCAGCGCTGCCGCGTCCACTTCATGAGGAACGTGCTGGCCCACGCCGGCAAGAGCGGGCGCCGCGTCGCCTCGGCCTTCATCGCCACCGCCTTCGCCCAGGAAACACCCGAAGCCGCCAGCACCCAGTGGCGTGCCGTTGCCGACCAGATCCGGCCCAAGGTGCGTGCTTGCCTACATGACCTTCCCCAGGGAGCATCGCGCCAAGTTGCATTCGATCAATCCGATCGAACGCATCAACGGCGAGATCAAGCGCCGCACCGACGTCGTCGGTATCTTTCCCAACGACGACGCCATCGTCCGTCTGGTCGGCGCATTGCTGCTCGAACAGAACGACGAATGGGCCGTGCAGCGCGCCCGCTACATGACGCTGGAAACCATCAGCTTGATGAGCGATGATCCCCTCATCAGCCTGCCGGCCGTGGCGCGCTGATCAGCCCGGCCAAAGCCGCAGACTTCGGTGATCAGCGCCGTCAGATACACCACTCACTGGGACACGATCGCTGCGCGCGGTCCAATCGTTTTCCACGCGTCTCGCCAAGCACTCCCTCTCTCTACAAACTATGTCGCCAGCATCGTCACAAAAAACGAGAATTGAACCTCATTAGCCAGAAGTTTTGTATACGAATCAAGCAAACTGATACCGGCTTTCCCGCGCTGATACGCAGGAAAGTCGAGATCTAGATGACATCGACGAATGGCGTGGGATCCGCTTCTCGCGAGCTATTTCGACATCATGAAGCTCGGCCTCAATCAGCTCCCGCGCGCGAGACCTTCTGCTCGTCATCTCGCGCAGGCTGAGCTCGCCGACGAGGTTGAGCGCTCCCTGCTTTGAGACTTTTAGCCCGTCCTGGACTAAGCCGGTCGAGACGATCGGCCGCGAGAGCACCAGCTCGACTAGATCACGTCCCGTGATCGATGAATCGAATGTGATGTGACTGAAGTGTCCGCCGGTGATTCAACGTCCGTCTCAACGGAGGTGGACGATGGGAAAGACATTGAGCGGCGATCTTCGGTCGCGTGTCGTGAAAGCGTCGGACGAAGGCATGTCGGCACGGCAGGCCGCGGCGCGGTTCGGAGTTGGTGTATCGAGCGCGATCCGGCGGATTGCGCGGGCAAAGATCGGCGAACTGATGCCGCGACCGCGGGGTCGGCGAAGCGCATCCAGTCTCGATGCGCATGAAGGCTTCATCGTGGCAATGATGGAGGAGCGCAAGGACATTACGCTGAACGAGATGGTGGAGCGACTGGATACCGAGCAGTCGGTTAAGATCAGCCGCAGCGCCTTGAGCGCCTGGCTCGGCCGGCACGGCTGGACATTCAAAAAAAGATCGGATGATTGGCTCCGGCGGTCTCCCTTGAAGGGAGTGGCGGGTGAACAGTCTTCCGGGCAGGCTCCAACGGTTCAACCGGTCAGGAGATTTGCCATGGAGTTGTTCGTTGGTCTTGATGTTTCCGTCCGTACCACCAGCATCTGCGTGATGGGCGCGGATGGTGGCCTCATCCGCGAGAGCAAGGTCGAGACAGAGCCGGATGCGATCGGCGCCGTGCTTCATACAATTGGCGGCCCCTACAAGCGCGTTGGCCTTGAAGCTGGCCCGCTCTCGCAATGGCTCTACAGCGGCCTCGCGGCCGCAGGCTATCCAGTGATCTGCGTCGAGACGCGGCACATGAAGGCCGCGCTCTCGGCCCAAATCAACAAGACCGATCGCAACGATGCTCGCGGCATCGCACAGATGATGCGCGTCGGGCTCTACAAGCCGGTCCACGTCAAGACCATCCGAAGCCAGGAGATTCGGATGCTGCTCACTGCGCGCAAGTTCGTACAGGCGAAGATTGTCGATGCGGAGAACAATCTGCGCGGCCTGCTGCGCAATTTCGGCCTCAAGGTTGGCGTCGTGACCAGGCTGCAGTTCGAGCGGCGTATCATCGAATTGCTCGAGCAGTCTCCGCATCTTCGCCTGGTGATCGATCCACTCCTGGAAGTGCGCCGAGTGCTAAGAGAGCAGTTTCAGCGGTTGCAGAAAGCAATGGAACGGCTGGCCGAGAACGACGACACTTGCAAACTTCTCATGACGGCGCCGGGCGTTGGGCCGGTGGTTGCCCTGAGCTTTCGAGCTGGCGTCGACGAACCGGCACGGTTCAACAGATCGCGTTCCGTTCCAGCCCACTTCGGATTGACGCCCTCACGCTATCAATCCGGCGAGGTCGACCGGGATAGAGGTATTTCGAAGTGCGGCGATGCAGGGATCCGATGGGTATTGGTGGAAGCCGCCGGAATCCTGCTGCGGCTCACGAAGAGGAGTTCTCCGCTGAAGACGTGGGGCCTCTCCGTTGCTCGCCGGCGCGGTATGGCGAAGGCGATCGTGGCGGTAGCTCGACGCCTGGCGATCATCCTGCACCGGAGGTGGATGGATAACACGCCATACCGCTGGGAAGCCAAGGCTGTCTGAGAGATCGAAAAGGGTTCCGCGTCACCGCGCGGATAGAGGTCCCGTTCAGGGACGAGTGGGTAGGCAATCTCGTGGGCGGGCTGAACGTCGGTTCAGACTGGCAGCTTCGAAAAAAAGATTGAGATGCCTCTCCATCCGACCCGATCATGAAGCGGTCGCGCGCCGACTTCGAAGAGAAGCCAGACCCCTGGCGGGCACTCATCATCCTACGCTGCTTCGGACCCTTTGCGTATCCGACACCAATACCACAATTGACCCGTGCGCCCTTGGATGTACGGAGCAAGTCCCCTTTGCTTGACAAACCCTGCCCCAAAAGAGAAGAGAAGTCCGCCCATGCACTGGAGCAGGACCGCCCCGACATCCTGAAACGGCGGCAGGAGTGGTTCGACGGCCAACTCGATCTCGATCCGGCGAAGCTGGTATTTATCGATGAGACCGGCCTCTCCACGAAGATGGCACGCTTGCGCGGGCGGGCGCCGCGCGGCGAGCGCTGCCGGGCGGGCGTGCCGCACGGCCACTGGAAAACCACGACCTTCACCGGCGCACTACGGCTGACGGGCATGACAGCACCCTTCGTGTATGACGGCGCCATGAACGGCAACGTGTTCCTGGCCTATGTCAGACAGGTGCTGGTACCGACCCTGCGGCCCGGCGACGTCGTCATCATGGACAACCTGCCTGCCCACAAGGCCGCCGGTGTTCGCGACGCGATCGAGGCCTGACGTGCGAGCCTGCTCTACCTGCCGCCCTACAGTCCCGATTTCAACCCCATCGAGAACGCTTTCGCCAAGCTCAAGGCGATGCTGCGCGCAATGGCCGAACGGACAATCACCGCCCTATGGAATGCCGTCGGCACAGTCCTCGACCTATTCACGCAGAACGAATGCGCCAACTACTTCAAAGCTGCCGGTTATGAACCAGACTAAACAGGACGTGCTCTAGTACTACAGTTGCGGATTTGATGGAGTTGTGATTCCTTGCGATGACTGGAAGCGCGAGGATGATCGATGATGGCCGTGGCGGAGTGGGCCGGGACGCTTGTGGACTGGCGTGAGACGTTGGCGGGTGCGAAACAGGTCTTTGCGCCGGCGTTCAAGCGTGTCGAGCAACGCGCCTCGGCCGGTGCATTCATCGACGGCCTTCTGTCGCGCGCCGAGCGCAAGACCGGGTGGATGCTGTCTGAACAGGCCGGGCACGAGCGGCCTTATCGGATGCAGTCGCTTCTGGGCCGATCGTCGTGGTCGGCGGATGCGCTGTGTGAGCGGGTTCGCGGCTATGTCATCGACGCGCTGGGTGACGCCGATGGTGTGCTGGTGATCGATGAGACCGGCTTCGTGAAGAAGGGCGAGCATTCGGTTGGCGTGGCACGGCAATATTCGGGCACGGCCGGGCGGGTGGAGAACTGCCAGGTGGGTGTGTTCGCCGCCTATGCCAGCCGCTTCGGTCATGCGCTGATCGACCGGCGGCTCTATCTGCCCAAGGGATGGGCGGAGAGCCCGGAGCGCCGGGCGAAGGCCTGTGTGCCCGATGATGTCGTCTTTGCCACCAAACCGGCCATGGCGCGCGAGATGGTCACCCGGATCCTCGATGAGGGCATTGCCTGTGCCTTCGTGCTGGCGGATGCGCTCTATGGGTCGGACCATCAGTTCCGGCGCATGCTGGAAGATCGGGGACAGGCCTATGTGCTGGCGATCCGCTCCAACCATGTGCCGCGCTTCCTGGAAGAATGGAAGTTTGTACAGACCGACCCGGCCACCCTCGTGGGCGATCTCGAAGCGCAGGCCTGGCAGCCGCTTTCGGCCGGCGAAGGCGCCAAGGGAGCCCGCCTCTATGAATGGGTGCGTCTGCCCCTGAACTGGCAGGCCACCGATGGCTTCGCGCGCTGGCTGCTGGCGCGCAGGAGCCTGCGCGATCCGCACGCCATCGCCTATTACTTCGCCTATGCGCCGGCCCAAACCACGCTGGCGGAACTGGCCGCGGCAGCCGGACTGCGCTGGACGGTCGAGGAATGCTTCCTGCGCGCCAAGGACGATCTCGGCCTCGATCACTGCGAGGCCCGCTCCTGGCATGGCTGGCACCGCCACATCAGCCTCGTCATGGCGGCAGCCGCCTTCCTGGCTCGGATCGGCGCCCAGCAACGCCGCGACGCCTTCGGCAAACGGAACGAAACGAGTCCGGCCGTGGCAGCATGATCCATCGGCTCGAGCACACCTGCTCAACACCGGAGATACTGCACCTGATTGCACGGCTCTTGCCGCCTTGCACCCTGTCGATCGCCTTCATCCTCGACTGGTCGCGATGGCGAAGGCGGCACCAGATCTATGCCGCAATCGCACACACGAAAATCCGAGACAAAATGAAACTGTAGTACTAGCCCGTCCGCGCCTTTGCGGAGGTCCACCGGCTTCGTCGCCATCATCACCGCGACCGCACCCGTCGGCCGATCACGTCGCAGCCTTCAGCGCGCGGATCACCGCCGCCACCGTCCTGGCATCGGCGCCACGGCCGACCCGCATCGCAACGCCCGTCGATCTCCAGCTCGATCGCGCCCGCGTCTCGCGCGGCCTTCCGCTTCCGCGTCGATCTCGCGCGCTTCTCCGACGGTTCGAGCTCCGGCGCCGCAATCACCGCCGGAACAAACAATGGCTCCCGCGCCGGCATCTCTTCCAACGGCAAGCGCGCGGCCCGACGCCAGGCGAACAACTGCTGCGGGGACAATGCATATCGCCGGCCAACGCGCTCACCGTCTCGCCGGCATCGTGGCTTTCCGCCACGATCCGAGCCTTCTCCTCCGGCAACCATTCGCGCCGCAGGCCGGAGCCCGTGAAAACCTCGAACCGCCGCGCGGGCTCAGTATCACTGGATTTTAGCGTAAGCTCTGAAATCGTCATGTGTCGAAGCCCTCAAAGGCTCCCAACATCGTCGTTCACGACCACCCGCGTACGCATACGCTGAGGACCGCAGAAGATGCTGGCTGGCGCGAGCGGTGCCGAAGCTATGATGGTGTTGCGTGAAGGTCAGGCGGCTTGTTGATCGACGACCACATCGGCTCGGCGCAGACGCTCCCACTCCCAGGGCAGCAATTCGTACAGACGAGAGGCAGGAAGATCGGCGATACGAGCCAGGACGTCGGCGA
>NZ_JBEBMH010000007.1:0-263186 GCF_040081985.1 Mesorhizobium yinganensis
GACGCTCACACAGGCCCGCACCGCCATCACCGCATGGAAGGAGGACTACAACCACCACAGACCACACTCGGCCCTCGGCAATATGCCGCCAGTCGAGTTCGCAATCAAATCCACGCTGGAAAAACAGGCCGCATGAGGCCTAAATCGAAACCCAGGACTCTCCCTCAAGCCGGAGGAGATTGGGGTCTCACGTCACTTGCCAAAACCATCAATCGCAACACCGCTTGTCAGACTCACGGTGACACCATCGAAACCGTTACGGTGGTCGTCGCGGTCGTAGCGGACCTCGTCGACGCCACCCTTACCGTCGATTTTGTCCCGCCCGCCGAGCCCAAAGAACTGTTCGTCGACCGACGAGCCATTCAGGATATCGGCGAACTGCGTGCCGCGGAAGGCCTCTATGCTGGTGAAGGTCTCGCTGTTGCCCCAGGGATCGAGGACCGTTCCCGCCTGCGCGTCCAGCACGATGCCACGTAGCGCGGTGGGATCGAAATAAGTGTCCTGGAACATCAAAGTGTCAAAGCCGGAGCCGCCGTCGTAAGTGTCCTTGCCGATGCCGCCCTCCAAATAGTCGTCGTCTGCACCGCCCTTCAGCACGTCGTTGCCGGCATGGCCATAAAGGTCGTCACTACCTAAAGAGCCGTTTATGGTATCGTTGCTGTTCATCAGCCATTGGGTGAATTGCCAAGAGAAGAAGTAAAGAAAATCGTCTTCGCCGTCTGTATTCGCATCCACCGCATCATAGACATCCAAAAGTGACAGGTTAAAGCCCGTAGCGTTTTGGAGCAACGTAACACCGTCCTCCAGCAATACCTGAAGGCCGGTCAAAGTCCCGCCAGTCGGCTCGCCATTTGTATCATAGGTAAAACCAGTCCCGATTAGCTTCACGACGAGACCGCTCTCCAACCGAAACGTGATTCGCGTCGCGCTTGGCGTGCCGATCACCGTCGTGTTTACAAAGTTGAGGAGTTGCCCCAACGATGGATTGTAGTCCACATACTCCGGCAGATATTCTCCACCGGGAAAAGACATTGTGACTGTTGTCATTGTTCCCTACCCCGTTTCTGTCGATTGGGTTGTTAGCCCTTCGAGTAGAAGGCATATCATACAGGTTGTAGGGTGCAATTCAGGATTTTAGCAAAAAGTTAACTGCGTTAACCGCCGGCGCTCTTGATGGGGGCTGGTCAAAGCCTTCCCACGTCGATGCAAGACGAGATCAGCCGAAGGGCGATCAGGCGGCTTCGACGCCGATCCCTCGCGCCGCCAGCGCCGCCGCGATCTCGTCCAAAATCGCCGGATCGTCGATGGTCGCTGGCATCGTCCACGGCTCGCGGTCGGCGATCTTCTGCATGGTGGCGCGAAGGATCTTTCCCGAGCGTGTCTTCGGCAGCCGCTTGATGACCACCACGGTCTTCAGCGCCGCCACAGCACCGATCCGGTCGCGTACCAGCGCCACGATCTCGCTTTCGATCTCGGCCGCGTCGCGGTTCGTGCCGGCGTTCAGCACGACGAAGCCGCAGGGCACCTGGCCTTTCACCTGATCGGCAATGCCGATCACCGCGCATTCGGCGACGTTCGGATGCTCGGCCAGCACCTCCTCCATGCCACCTGTCGAAAGCCGGTGGCCGGCGACGTTGATGATGTCGTCGGTGCGGGCCATGATGAACAGATAGCCGTCATCGTCCGTCAGTCCCGCGTCGGCGGTTTTGTATGAACCGGGGAATTCGGCGAGATAGGCATCGTGAAAACGCTGGTCGGCGTTCCACAAGGTCGGCAGGCAGCCGGGCGGCAGCGGCAGTTTCAGCACCACATTGCCCAGCGTTCCCGGCGCCACGGGATGCCCGGCGTCATCCAAAACCCGCACGTCGAAACCCGGCATCGGCACGCCCGGCGAACCGTGCTTTACCGGCAGCATGCCGAGGCCGACTGGGTTCTGGGTAATCGGGTGGCCGGTTTCCGTCTGCCACCAATGATCGATCACCGGCACGCCTAGCATCCGTTCCGCCCATTCGAGCGTCGGCGGGTCGGCGCGCTCGCCGGCGAGGAACAGCGTGCGGAATTTTGTCAGATCGTATTTCGGGACGAACGAACCCAGCGGGTCCTGGCCCTTGATGGCGCGGAACGCGGTCGGCGCGGTGAACAGGGCGACAACCCCATGCTCGGCGATCACGCGCCAGAACGTGCCGGCATCCGGCGTCCCGACCGGTTTTCCTTCGAACAGCACCGTCGCGCAGCCGTGCAGCAGCGGCGCATAGACGATGTAGGAATGGCCGACCACCCAGCCGACGTCGGATGCGGCCCAGAACACTTCGCCCGGCTTCACGCCGAACTCGTTCTGCATCGACCATTTCAGCGCGACCATATGGCCGCCATTGTCGCGCACCACGCCCTTGGGCTGGCCGGTCGTGCCCGACGTGTAAAGTACGTAGAGCGGATCGGTGGCGGCGACCGGCACGCAATCGACATTGGCGCCGGCTGCTCGCTCGCGCGCAACTTGGTCGGCGAAATCGAGGTCGCGGCCTTCGACGAGGTCGCAGCGCTGCTCCTCGCGTTGCAGGATCAGGCAGCGGCCGACCTTGTGGCGGGCCATGCTGATCGCCCCGTCGAGCAGCGGCTTGTAGACGACAGTGCGCCCCGGTTCCAGGCCGCAGGAGGCGGAGATGATCAGCTTCGGCGTCGCGTCGTCGATGCGGGCGGCAAGCTCGCGCGCGGCGAAGCCGCCGAAGACCACCGAATGAATGGCGCCGAGCCGTGCGCAGGCGAGCATGGAAAACACCGCTTCCGGCACCATCGGCATGTAGACGATGACGCGGTCGCCCTTTCCGACGCCGTGGTTCTTCAGCACGGAGGCCAGCGCCACAACCTCGCGCTTCATCTCGGCATAGGTGAATTTTTTCACCGTGCCCGTGATGGCACTGTCGTGGATCAGCGCAAGCTGGTCGCCACGCCCGCCGGCCACGTTGCGGTCGAGCGCGTTGAAGCAGGTGTTGCATTCGGCTCCGGCGAACCAGCGGCCGTAGACACCGGCTTCGGCGTCAAACACCTTGTCCCACGGCTTCGACCAGTCGATGGCGCCTGCGGCTTCTGCCCAGAAAGTTTCCGGGTCGGATTTCCAGGCCGCATAGACCTCATGATAGCGCGACGCCATCGGTGCTCCTCCCGCTCCGATCCTACGCGAAGCTTAGCCGCCCGCGGGGGCGCGCGTCCACCTGACTATCGGCGTAGCAAAGCGCCGCCGCGCCGGACGCTATCGCCAGCCGCGGATTGCACTTTGACAGCGCGGCGCAGGCCTGCTCAAAACACTCCATGTCGAAAGCGCTGTCGCTCGTCATCGTCGCCATGATGATCATCCAGCTCATCAAGCCGCTGGGCTTGCCGGGGCTCAGGCAGCGGCGTGACTTCTGGAAGCTGGCGGTCGCGGCGCTGGCCGCGATCTCGCTGACGGTGATCCTCAGCCACGCGACGACATAGTCGCACTGGCTTCCGCTCAGGCCTTTTTCAGCACCTCGACGCCCGGCAAAGGCTTGCCTTCCATCCATTCGAGGAAGGCGCCGCCAGCGGTGGACACATAGCTGAAATCATCCGCCACGCCTGCATGATTGAGCGCGGCCACCGTGTCGCCGCCGCCGGCCACGGAGACCAGTCCGCCAGCCGTGGTCTCAGCCGCGGCGGCCTTGGCGGCGGCCACGGTCGCAGCATCGAAGGGCGCGATCTCGAACGCGCCAAGCGGGCCGTTCCAGACCAGCGTGTTGGCGCGGCCGATCCATTCGACGATCTTTTCGACCGTCTTCGGACCGACATCCAGGATCATGCCATCGGCCGGGATCGCTTCGATCTCTACCACCTGATTCTCGGCGCCCGCCTTGAACTCCTTCGCCACCACTCCGTCCGACGGCAGGATGATGGCGCAGCCGGCGGCGGCCGCGTCGATCATGATCTGCTTTGCGGTGTCCGCCAGATCGTGTTCGCACAGCGATTTTCCGACATTGGTGCCGCGCGCCGCCAGGAATGTGTTGGCCATGCCGCCGCCGATCACCAGCGCGTCGACCTTTTTTACCAGATTGGTCAGAAGATCGATCTTGGTCGAAACCTTGGCTCCGCCGACGATGGCGACGACTGGGCGCTTCGGATTGCCGAGGCCGGCGTGCAGCGCGTCGAGTTCGGCCTGCATGGTGCGCCCCGCATGGGCGGGCAGGTGGCGCGCCAGGCCCTCGGTTGACGAATGGGCGCGATGCGCCGCGGAGAAGGCATCGTTGACAAAGATGTCGCCGTTCTTCGCCAGCGCCTCGGTGAACGCCTTGTCGTTCTTCTCCTCGCCCTTATGGAAGCGGGTGTTTTCCAAGAGCAGGATGTCGCCGTCCTGCATCGCCGACACCGCCTCGGCCGCTTTCTCGCCGACGCAATCGGCGCCAAAGCCGACTTTTCGGCCGATCACCTCGGCCGTCGCTCGCGCGATCGGTTCAAGCGAAAACTCCGGCGTCGGACCGTCCTTCGGCCGGCCGAAATGCGCCAGCAGAATTACCCTTGCGCCCTGGTCGGCAAGCTCGGTGATCGTCGGCGCGACCCGCTCGATGCGCGTGGCGTCCGTGACCTTGCCGTCGGCGACCGGCACGTTCAGGTCGACACGGACAAGGACACGTTTTCCCCTGACGTCACCGATGTCGTCGAGGGTCTTGAAGGCGGTCATCGGGCATCTCCGTCGTTGAGTCGCGCGGACATTATCGCGCCGCGCCGTCCATGCAAGGTGGTCTTTCAGCCGACAGTCGTGTCTTCCGGCGCGGGGGCCGGCTGCTGAGGCGCGGGGGTCTTCTCGAACCGCTGCCGGAGATGCGCCTTGATCCGGTCGCGGATCTCCGTCGCGCCAAAGAATGCCGGAATGGCGGGCGGCGGGGTCGGCTCCAGAGCGACACCGACGCTGATGATACGGCCCTTCTCGTCCACATCGCGCACGATCAGTTCGATCGGCCCGAGATTCACGCGGTCGGCGTATTCGGCGTGCCCGCTCAGCTTCGCCACCATCAGCGCACCGATGGTCAGCCCGCGTTCTGGTTCCGCGAGCTTGGCTTCGTAGGCCATCTCGAGATCGGTGGCCGGGCGGGCCGGATCGACGGCGAAGGCGCCGAAGAAATCCTCATCCTCGGGATCGACCTCGGTGCGGCTGGCGAAGAGGCGGTCGAGCAGGCGCGGATAACGATCCGGCACGAAGATGTAGACATGGTCGCCGGCGACCAGCCGACCTGCGTCCTGGAATTTTATGGATCGCCCCTCGCGCACCACCAGCGACGGCCGCGCCCAGCGCGGAATGCGCTGGCCGCGCAGCACGGGACTGCCGGCAACCACGGTATAGGCCAGCAGTTCGTGGTGCGCCGAGCCGGGAAGCTCGAGTTCGACTTTCTGCAGCGGACCCAGCCGCGCCGGCACGATCAGCCCCAGCCATCGGGCCAGGGGCCCCACTGTCCAGCCCTGCACCACCAGCGACACCAGAACGACGATGAAGGCGGTGTTGAAGATCAGCCGGCCATGCTCCAGCCCTCCGAGGATCGGGGTGATTGCGAGCAGGATCGACACCGCGCCGCGCAGGCCGACCCAGGAGATGAAGGCCGTTTCCTGCCTGGGCATGCTGAACGGAATGAGGCAGAGCCACACGGCCAGGGGCCGCGCCACGAAGATCAGGACCAGCCCAAGCGCGATCGCGGCCGGTAGAATCGGCAGGAACTGCGACGGCGTCGCGAACAGGCCGAGCACCAGGAACATGATGATCTGAGCCAGCCACGACATGCCGTCCTGAAAACGCTTCAGCACCGAAACCGCGCGTATGTCGGAATTGCCGGCGACCAGTCCCGCGAGATAGACGGCGAGGAAACCCGATCCGCCAATCGTGCCGGCCGCCGCGAAGATCATCAGCGACAGCGTCAGCACGAAGATCGGCAGCAGGCCGCTGTCGAGGTTGAGCCGGTCGACCAGTTTCACGATGCCATAACCGCCCGCCAGGCCGATCGCCGCGCCGAACGCCATGTGCGTGACGAAGCCGAGCACGAGATCGAACAGAATGACCTCGGCATGTGGCTGTGCGCCCAGCGCGATGATCTCCACCAGGGTGATGGTCAGGAAGATGGCGATGGGATCGTTGGTGCCGGATTCGATTTCCAGCGTCGCGCGCACACGTTCACGCAGGTTGACGTTGCCCGCTCGCAGCAGAAAGAACACCGCCGCCGCGTCGGTGGAGGCCACCGCCGCGCCCAGCAGGAAGGATTCCAGCCAGTCGAGATCGGTGAGATAGAAGGCGGCCGCGCCGAACAGCGCCGTCGTCAGCAGCACGCCGACCGTCGCCAGCGTCAACGCGGGCGCGGCCGCCTGCCGGAAAATCTTCAGCGGCGTGCCGAAACCCGAATCGAACAGGATGACCGCCAGCGCCAGCGAGCCGGCAAAATAGGCCAGCTGCGGGTTGTCGAACTTGATGCCGAGCCCGTCCTCGCCGGTGGCCAGGCCGATGGCGAGGAACAGCAGCAGCAGCGGGGCGCCGAAGCGGAAGGCGATCAGGCTCGAAAACGCTGCGGCGACCACCAGGGCGGCGCTGACCAGCGTTGCGAGGTAGATTGCCTGATCCATGCCGATTCCGCTCCCTCGATCCCAGGATCGTCGATCCATGCAGAGTGCGGCGAAGACAAGGCATCGGGCTAGCGATTTGCGGCAAACATTCAAGCAAAACGAAAAACGCCCGGCCGAGGCCGGGCGTTGCGAATTCGCGAATGTATGTCGGAAGTTAGCTGATGGTCTTGCCGAAGGCGACGGCGGTGTCGGCCATGCGGTTCGAGAAGCCCCATTCGTTGTCGTACCACGACAGAACCGACACCAGATTGCCTTCCATCACCTTGGTCTGGTCGAGCGCCACCGTCGAGGAATGCGGGTCGTGGTTGAAGTCGATCGAAACGTTCGGATGGGTGGTGAAGGACATGACGCCCTTGAGCTTGCCGTTCGAGGCGGCGATCACCGCATCGTTGATCTCCTGCGCCGTGGTATTCCTCTTGGCGATGAACTTGAAGTCGACCAGCGAGACGTTGGGCGTCGGCACGCGGATGGAGATGCCGTCGAGCTTGCCCTTGAGTTCCGGCAGGACGAGGCCGATCGCCTTGGCCGCGCCCGTCGAAGTCGGGATCTGTGACAGCGCCGCGGCGCGGCCGCGGTAGAGATCCTTGTGCATCGTATCGAGAGTCGGCTGGTCGCCGGTGTAGGAATGGATGGTGGTCATCATTCCCTTCTCGATGCCGACGGTCTCGTGCATGACGGCGGCGAGCGGCGCCAGGCAGTTGGTCGTGCAGGACGCGTTGGAGACGACGATGTGCTCCTTCGACAGCTTGTCATGGTTGATGCCGTAGACGACCGTCAGATCGGCGCCGTCGGCCGGAGCCGAGACCAGGACGCGCTTGGCGCCGGCGGTCAGATGCGCCGAGGCCTTGTCCTTGGAGGTGAAGATGCCGGTGCATTCCAGCGCGATGTCGACGCCGAGGTCCTTCCACGGAAGCTGCGCGGGATCGCGCACGGCCAGAACCTTGAACTTCTCGGAGCCGACATTGATCGTGTCGCCCTCGACCCTGACTTCGTGCGGGAATTTTCCATGCACGCTGTCGAAGCGCAGCAGATGGGCGTTGGTCTCGACCGGGCCGAGATCGTTGACGGCTACGACGTCGATATCCTTGCGGCCGGACTCATAGATGGCGCGCACGATGTTGCGGCCGATGCGGCCGAATCCGTTGATGGCAACTCTGACGGTCATGAAATTCCTCCTGTCGCGGTGAAGGCGCGGCTACGCTTGGGATGGGTGCCGCCCGCTTCTTAACGTCGGGCAGCCAAAGAATCCATATGCCGGAAGGGCGAATTTAAATCGATTAGCAGCGGCTCCTCCGCATTATTCCGCTGGCGCGGCATGCGACATGGCGGCGCATGGCTTGTGCCGCCAGCCGTGGGGCGAAGATCGCGACGCGCTATTTCTTGTGCAGGCGCTTCTCGACCGCGTCCACCGTCGCGCCGGCGGTGATGCCGAAGTGCGGATAGAGCTGTTCGATCGAGCCGGACGCCCCGAAGCCGTGCATGCCGATGAAGATGCCGTCCAGCCCGATGAAGCGGTCCCAGCCGAGGCGGATGCCGGCTTCGATCGCCACCTTGACCTTGGCCTTGCCGATCAGCGCCGCCTTGTACTCCTCGGACTGCTCCTCGAACAATTCAAAGCAGGGCACGGAGACGACGCGGGTGGGATGGCCATGCTGCTGCAGCAGCGTACGGGCGGCAACGGCGATCTCGACTTCCGAGCCGGTAGCGAAGATCGTCACGGCCGCCTCGCCGTCGGCTGTGGCAAGCTCGTAGGCTCCCAGCCGGCACGGATTCTCGTCGTTGAATTCCGTACGCAGCGCCGGCAGGTTCTGGCGGGTCAGCGCCAGGGTCGACGGCGTCTTGGTGCTCTCCAGCGCGATCTGCCAGCATTCGGCGGCTTCCGTGGCGTCGGCCGGCCGCATGACCAGATGGTTGGGAATAGCCCGCAGCGCCGCCAGATGTTCGACCGGCTGGTGGGTCGGGCCGTCCTCGCCGAGGCCGATGGAATCATGGGTCATCACGAAGATGGTGCGGATGCCCATCAGCGAGGCCAGCCGCATCGACGGCCGCGCATAGTCGGAGAAGCACATGAAGGTGCCGCCGTAGGGGATGACGCCGCCATGCAGCGTCAGGCCGTTCATGGCCGCCGCCATGCCATGCTCGCGGATGCCGTAGTGAACGTAGCGGTTGCCGTAATTGCCGGCGGAGATGGCATTGGTCTGGCTGGTCTTGGTGTTGTTGGAACCCGTCAGGTCCGCCGAGCCGCCAATGGTCTCCGGCACCACGCCGTTTATCACCTCCAGCGCCATCTCGCTCGACTTGCGGGTCGCAACCTTCGGTTTGTCGACCACCAGTTTCTTCTTGTAGGCGGTGATGGCGTCATCGAAACCGACGGGCAGGTCGCCACGCATCCGCCGCTCGAACTCGGCGCGCGTATCGGCGCCCGTTCCTGCAAGCCGCGCTTCCCAGTCCTTGCGGCTCTTGGCCGAGTTGAGACCCGCCAGCCGCCAGGCATCAAGAATGTCGGAGGGAACCTCGAACGGCGCGAACTCCCAGCCCAGCGCCTTGCGGGTCGCGGCGATCTCGTCCTTGCCAAGCGGCGAGCCGTGCGCGGCCTTGGTGCCGGCCTTGGTCGGCGCGCCGAAGCCGATGGTCGTCTTGCAGGCGATCAGGGTCGGGCGGTCGGATTTCCTCGCCTGCTCGATGCAATTTGCGATGGCCTCCGGGTCATGGCCGTCGCAGGCCAGCGTGTTCCAGCCGCTGGCGGCGAAACGCGCGCCCTGGTCGGTTGAGTCTGCGAGCGACACCGCGCCGTCGATCGAGATGTTGTTGTGATCCCAGAAAACGATCAGCTTGTTGAGCTTCAGATGCCCTGCCAGCGCCAGCGCCTCCTGGCTGATCCCCTCCATCAGGCAGCCGTCGCCGGCGATCACATAGGTATGGTGATCGACCAGCGCATCGCCGAATTGCGCATTCAGGATGCGTTCCGCCAGCGCCATGCCGACGCTGTTGCCGAAACCCTGGCCGAGCGGGCCGGTGGTCGTCTCGATGCCGGCGGCGTGGCCGTATTCCGGGTGGCCGGCCGTCTTCGATCCGAGCTGACGAAAATTCTTGATCTCGTCGATCGTGATGTCTTCGTAACCGGTGAGGTACAGCAGCGAATAAAGCAGCATCGAGCCGTGGCCGGCCGACAGCACGAAGCGGTCGCGGTCCGGCCAATGGGGATTCTTCGGATCGTATTTCAGGAAGCGCGTGAACAGCACGGTGGCGATGTCGGCGCAGCCCATCGGCAGTCCGGGGTGACCGGAATTCGCCTTTTCGACAGCATCCATGGACAGGAAGCGGATCGCATTGGCCATGCGGTCGTGCTTTTCGCGGCTCGTCATGCTGGATCTCCGAGGGTTTTGGCGGGGGCTGCCCCAAAGGCACGGGACACATATCAGGTGCCAAGCCGCTGTCAACAAAACGCGGGGGGTGCCGGCGACACGTCCATGCGCGTTTTCCCGCCCGATGAAATCAACCCTGGCAAGGGCGTCCGACGACGTTCCTGTCGGTGCAAGCAGGCGTACCTCCGACATTGCTGCGCCGGTTAACGGGGGAAAGGCGCGCTGGTGTGTTGACTGGCTGTTGACACGATGCCTAATCTTTCAGCGGTAAATTGTTATTATCCGTCATTGATTCGGGGATTGGCGGAGGTTTCGACAGGTGCCATGACCGGGGAAACGACGCTGCGGGAAGTCATCATTCGCCTGGGCAAGGCGATGGACTTGCTCGAACATGCGGCGGCCGCACGGCTCGAAAACGAACAGGACTATTCCGAAGCCGAGGCGGAGGTGCAGCGCATGAACGCCGACCGCAGCCGGCTGGCGCAGGAACTCGACCTCTCCGAGGCGCGCGCCGAGCGGCTGGAGGAAGCCAACAAGGAAGTGTCCCGGCGTCTGGTGACCGCGATGGAGACCATCCGCGCGGTCCTCGACAGATAGGTTCCGCCATGGCTCAAGTGACGGTCACGATCGACGGCAAGACCTACCGGATGGCCTGCGACGAAGGCCAGGAGGAACATCTCCTCGACCTTGCGCAGCGCTTCGACCGCTACGTTTCCCATCTGAAGGACACGTTCGGGGAGATCGGCGACCAGCGGCTGACCGTGATGTCGGGCATCATGGTCATGGACGAGCTGACCGAGCTGCAGAAGCGCGTGAAGGGCATGGAGAGCGAGATTCTCACACTCCGCAAGACCCGCGACGACGCGCTGATGAAAGCCGACAAGAACGATGCGGCGCTGACCGGGGCACTGGGCGGCCTCGCTCAACGCATGGAAAACCTCGCGGAGAAATTGGCGGTCCGCAAGGAGTGAACGCCGCCGGCCGGATTCGCCCTCGACGCCATTCCTACATTCTGCAACATTTCTCCCGCGCGCCGAAGGCTGCGCCAGTGTGAGCGGGGTGGCAAATGCGGCGATTGTTTCTGCTGATGGCGACTTTTGTGGCCCTGGCGGGGCTGCTGACGCCTCTTACCGCGGCGGCCGAAGAAATTCCGGTGCCGACGCAGGCCGAATGGGCCGATGCCAAGAAGACCGTGAAACTCGCCAACGGGCTGACCCTTGCCTATTCCGAGATGGGCGACCCGGACGGCGCGCCGACGCTGCTGCTGCATGGCTACACCGACAACAGCCGCAGTTGGTCGCTGCTTGCGCCGTTCCTGAAAGACCGGCACCTGTTCGCCCTCGACATGCGCGGCCATGGCAAGTCCGATGCGCCGCCCTGCTGTTACGCCTATACGGATTTCGCCGACGATGCTTCCCTGTTCCTGGATGCCATGGGGATCGCCAAGGCCGATGTGATCGGCCACTCGCTGGGGTCGCTGGCCGGGCAACTGTTCGCTGCCCAGCATCCGGACAAGGTCGCAAAGCTGGTGCTGGTTTCTTCCACCACCGCAATCGGCAGCGGGCCGGGCTCGTGGCTGTGGGACAACGTCATGCAGCTCAAGGCGCCGATCGACCCGGACAGCCAGTTCATGAAGGACTGGTACGCCAACCCAAATCCGGTCGACGAGGATTTCATCACCCGCGAGCGCACCGAAAGCGCCGCGACTCCCATCCATGTCTGGACCGGAGTGCTGTGGGGTGCCGCCACTGGCGACCTCGCGCCGATCGCCCCGCAGGTGAAGGCGCCCGTGCTGGTGCTGTGGGGCGAAAAGGATGGGCTGTTCGACCTGCCGCATCAGGAGAAACTGGAAAAGGCCTATCCGGACGCGCGCTTCGAGGTGTTCGCCGGGGCGGGCCACAACATGTTCTGGGAATTCCCCAAGGACGCAGCCGCCATCATCAAGGATTTCCTGGACCAGAAGGACGAGCCTCCGCTCCCGGAACTGCCGGCGTCCAAGCCGTGAAAGCGCCTATCGGCTGGCGATCAGCGCGCCGGTGCCGATCATGGCGCTGCCGGCAATGCGGTTCATCCAGCGCAGCCGCGCGCCGCTGCGGAACCATGCGGAGGATTTGCCGGCCAGCAGCGAATAGGCGCTCATGGTCAGCACATTGACGCTGAACACCACCGCCATAATCAGCAGCGCGTCGACGACCGTCAGCGTGCGGAGGTCGAGGATCAGCGGCATCAGGCTGGCGTGGAACAGGATCGCCTTGGGGTTGGAAAGTGCCAGCATGAGCCCCAGCAGGAACGGGCGCCCGGCACCGCCGGCCGGCCGCGCCGTGTTCGTGTCGATCGTGCCGGCCGAGCGCCACATCATGACGCCCAGCCAGATCAGGTAGGCGGCGCCGAGATATTTGGCGGCGAGGAAGACGATCGCAAAAGCCTGCGCCAGGGCGATCAGGCCGCACATGGCGATGGTGACGAGCGTCATGTCGCCCAGCGCTACGCCGATGCCGACCAGGATGCCGCGCCGCGTGCCGCGCGAGATACCGGTGGCGATGACCGCCAGCATCGACGGTCCGGGCGTGACGGCGGCGACGAAATGTGCCGCGCAATAGGCAAGAAACACGGTCAGCGTCATGGCGGTCTCCCCTTTGCCGAAGAGGCCACGCTATGCCAGCCGCGCCGCATCGTCTGCGGCGGGATTGTGACGGAGACAAGAAAGGCCGCGGCCGTTCACGCGCCTTCGGTCCCCTTGCCGGCAGCTCATTCATGCGCTAGATACTGAACTATATGGTTCAGTATTTGACAGCCCGCCTCGATGCCTCGTTCGCCGCGCTTTCGGACGCCACCCGGCGCGGCGTGCTGGAGCAGCTCGGACGTTCGGACGCTTCGATCACGGAGCTTGCCGAAAAATTCCACATGACCCTCACGGGCATGAAGAAGCATGTCGGCGTCCTGGAGCAGGCGGGGCTCGTCACCACGCAGAAGGTCGGCCGGGTGCGGACCTGCAAGCTCGGCCTGCGCCGCCTGGAGGAAGAGGCGGCTTGGATCGAGAGGCACCGCCAGCTCTGGGACGCGCGTTTCGACGCGTTGGACAGGATTGTCGAGGAATTGAAACGGAAGGAGAAACGCGATGAACGATAGACGAGAAAGTGAGCCGATGAAGAACCGCACAACGGTGGAACGGAAGTCCGACCGGGAGCTGGTCGTGACGCGAACCTTCGACGCCCCGGCGCGCATCGTGTTCGAGGCGTGGACCACACCCAACCTGTTCATGCGCTGGTGGGTGCCGAAGTCGATGGGCATGGTCCTGCGTTCCTGCGACATGGATGTTCGTACAGGGGGCAGTTACCGTCTGGTGTTCGGCCACGATGACGCAAACTCTGACGCGTTCTTCGGAAAATACATCGAAGTGATCCCAAACGCGCGGATTGTCTGGACCAATGACGAAGGCGGCGACGTTGGATCCGTGACCACGGTGACCTTCGAGGAAAAAGAGGGAAAGACGCTGTTGGTCCTGCGCGAACTCTATCCCTCGAAGGAAGCTCTCGACGCTGCCGGCACCGGGGCGGCGGATGCGATGGGCGAGCAGTTCGCGCAACTGGACGAGCTTCTCGTCACGCTGGGCGCGAGCGCGGGACGGTCATGAAATCGTCGTCCTCGCGGCCGGCCGCCTCGCTCTGCGCCGTTCCCTAAGCTGCCGGCAGCGAGCGCGAAAGCGATACGGAGCGCCCGAATCTCAATACGCACTGGCGCTCCGTCTTGCTGTGCACCGGCCTCGATGTTATCGGCGCGGCGCCAACCAAAGGGAGGCTGCAATGCGCAAGAACAGCATCGTCGACGATCTGCCCTGCTTTTGAGATCACCTCGAAGCGCCGCAAATCCTATCCGTCCGAGACCCATGTGAAACGTGGGCATCGTTTTGTCCACGATTGCGTCGAACTGATCGAAAAGCTCGGCCGCAACGACCCATGCCCTTGCGGGTCCGGGAGGTTGTTTCAAGAAATGCTGCCTGAAGAGCGGGCGCTATGACGGCGCACTGCGCGCCCACTATTTTTAGGGATTGAGGAGCGGTCGACCGATAGTCGAAAGATCGACAACGATTTGTCGATCCTGGCAGCGAACGCCCGAAGCGATAGCGCAGGGCGAACGCACAGCGTGAAAAACAAACGGCGGGCTTTTGGCCCGCCGTCGGTTCAGTGTCCGTGAATAGCGGATCAGGACGCAGCGGCTTCCTCGGCCGGAGCGGCGGTGGCGGCGGCGATGGCCGCGGCGGCCTCGTCCTGCGCCTTCTTGATGGCGTCGAGGCGGGCCTGCGCCTTCTTGCCCGGCAGCGCCTTGGTCGGGTTGCTGCGTGCATCGCGCTTCGACAGGCCGGCCTGGTCGAGGAAGCGGGCGACGCGGTCGGTCGGCAGAGCGCCGTTGCCCAGCCAATGGGTGACGCGCTCGGCGTCGAGTTTTACGCGATCGCCGTCCTTCGGCAGCAGCGGGTTCCAGGCGCCGACCGCCTCGATGAAGCGGCCATCGCGCGGGCTGCGCACGTCGGCGACGACGATGTGGTAATAGGGACGCTTCTTCGAGCCCGCGCGGGCCAGCCGTATCTTCAGTGACATTGTCTTACTCCTAAGTCCTGGTTGGTTGGCTGAGGTCAGCCGTTGGTGGAGGCGCCCTCAGCGCCGGGTGCAGTCGCGCCGTTGCCGGCGGCGATCTGTTCGTGGTGGCGGATCACTTCCTTGATGACGAAGTTCAGGAATTTTTCCGCGAAATCGGGGTCGAGATTGGCGTCCTGCGCCAGTTGCCTGAGCCGCGCGATCTGCTGGGACTCGCGCGCCGGATCGGCGGGCGGCAGGCCGTGCGTGGCCTTCAGCACGCCGACCGCCTGCGTGCAGCGAAAACGCTCGGCCAGCATGTGGATCAGCGCGGCGTCGATGTTGTCGATCGAGGCGCGAAATCCCTTCAGCGCGTCATGCGCGTCGTTCACGCGCTTGAAGCCGGCCGCCACGGGGTCGTCGTGCTCCTTCATCTCCGCCCTCACTTCTTCTTGCCCAGCCCCGGAAGCCCGCCCGGACCGCCGAGACCCGGCAGCTTCAGGCCGCCCGGCAGGCCGGGCAATCCGCCGCCTCCGCCAAGGCCCGGAAAGCCCGGCGGCAGGCCCTTGGGCATGCCGCCGCCGAGGCCGGAGGCCTCTGCCTGCTTCTGCAGCGCCTCGAGCTGCTTCGGGTCCATCTTCGACAGGTCGGGCATTCCGCCCATGCCGCCAGGCATCATGCCGCCCAGCCCCATCTTGGAGGCGAGTCCGCCCATCATGCCGCGCATCAGGCCGCCGCCTTTGCCCTTGCCGCCCATGGCCTTCATCATGTCGGCCATGCCGCGATGCATCTTCAACAGCTTGTTGATGTCGGAGGCATCCGTGCCGGAGCCGGCGGCTATGCGCTTCTTGCGGCTATGCTTCAGCATATCGGGATTGGAGCGCTCGGCCCTGGTCATCGACGAGATGATGGCGAGCTGGCGGCCGAACATCTTGTCGTCCAGGCCGGCCGCCGACATCTGGTCCTTCATCTTGCCCATGCCGGGCATCATGCCCATGATGCCGCCCATGCCGCCCAGCTTCTGCATCTGGCGGAGCTGGTCGGCGAGGTCGTTCAGGTCGAACTTCCCCGACTGCATCTTTTTCGCCATCGCCGCGGCTTTTTCCGCGTCGATGTTTTCGGCGGCCTTCTCGACCAGGCTGACGATGTCGCCCATGCCAAGGATGCGGTCGGCGATGCGGCGTGGATGGAATTCCTCCAGCGCATCCATCTTCTCGCCGACGCCGATCAGCTTGATCGGTTTTCCCGTCACGGCGCGCATCGAAAGGGCCGCGCCGCCGCGTCCGTCGCCGTCCATGCGTGTCAGCACCAGGCCGGTGATGCCGACGCGGTCGTCGAAGGAGCGGGCGAGGTTCACCGCGTCCTGGCCGGTCAGCGAATCCGCCACCAGCAGGATCTCGTGCGGCGACGAGACGGCCTTGATCTCGGCCATCTCCTGCATCAGCGGCTCGTCGATATGGGTGCGGCCGGCTGTGTCGAGGATGACCAAATCGTGGCCGCCGAGCCTTGCCGCCTGCACAGAGCGTTTGGCGATGTCGACGGGTGACTGGCCGGCGACGATCGGCAGCGTCGCCACCTTGGTCTGCTCGCCGAGCTGGCGCAACTGCTCCTGCGCGGCCGGCCGGCGCGTGTCGAGCGAGGCCATCAGCACTTTCTTGCCCTGCCGCTCGGAGAGCCGCTTGGCGATCTTGGCCGTGGTCGTGGTCTTGCCCGAGCCCTGCAGGCCGACCATCATGACGACGACCGGCGCCGGCGCATTGAGGTCGATGGTCTTGCCCTCGGCGCCGAGCATGTCGACCAGCTCGTCATGGACGATCTTGACGACCATCTGGCCAGGCTTGATCGACTTCAGCACCTCGGCGCCGATGGCCTTGCCGCGCACCTTGTCGACGAAGGAGCGGACCACCTCGAGCGCCACGTCGGCCTCGATAAGGGCGCGCCGCACCTCGCGCAGGGCCGCCGAGACATCCGCCTCCGACAGCGCACCGCGGCCGGTCAGGCCGTTCAGAATGGAACCAAGCCGTTCCTGTAGGCTCTCGAACATCCGTCTTCCTTTTCCCGTGCGCCAGAATGGTGCCCGAGAGGTAGTATCTTTGCGGCCAAGACCCAAGCACCGAATAGCCAAAACCAAAAAGCACCCGGGGGCGCATCGCGCTGCCGGGTGTTGGCCTCCGGGGTCGGTCCTGACTCTCAGGCGCCCCGGTCGGCGGCTCGGAATAGATCCTCGTCGCTGAATTACTGCGGCTTCAACAGGATATTTGGCGGAAAGTCAAGGACGGCAGAGATCGCATCGCCTCAAACAATGGCAATCGCGCATATAGACGTTATCCTCGTCAAACCGGCTTTGCCGGTTGGTCTCAGCACCACCCCCTCTCCGGCCCTTCGGGCCACCTCTCCCCCTGCCCGGGGGAGAGGATCGGCGGTGCCGTTTGAAGCGCCGTCATGTCGGCCAGCCATCCTCTCCCCCGGGCAGGGGAAGAGGTGGCCCGAAGGGCCGGAAAGGGGGTGGTGCTTCGGCGTTTCGCCGCAGGCGAGGCGTCGAGGATCGTCTGCCAGGACAAGCTTATTGCAATTGCCCTGCTTCTCGAACGATAGCTCCAGAGGGACCCAGTCCGCCGATCAACTCCTCAGCCCAGGAGCCTCCTGCCCCGTGCGCTCGACATATTCCGTATAGCCGCCGCCATAGGCGTGCATGCCGTCCGGCGTCAGCTCCAGCACGCGGTTGGAGAGGGCCGCGAGAAAATGCCGGTCGTGGCTGACGAACAGCATCGCCCCCTCGTAACGCGACAGCGCCTCGATCAGCATCTGCTTGGTGGCGATGTCGAGATGGTTGGTCGGCTCGTCGAGGACGAGAAAATTCGGCGGGTCGAACAGCATCTTGGCCATCACCAGCCGCGCCTTCTCGCCGCCTGAAAGGACGCGGCATTTCTTCTCGATCTCGTCGCCGGAAAAGCCGAAGCAGCCGGCAAGCGCCCGCAGCGGGGCCTGGCCGGCCTGCGGAAAGGAATCCTCCAGCGACTGCAGCACGGTGCGTTCGCGGTCGAGCAGTTCCATCGCGTGCTGGGCGAAATAGCCCATCTTGACGCTCGGGCCACGCGAAACCGTGCCGTCGTCCGGCTCCGAGGCGCCTGCGACCAGTTTCAGCAGCGTCGACTTGCCCGCGCCGTTGACGCCCATGACGCACCAGCGTTCGCGTCGGCGCACCTGGAAGTCCAGCCCGTCGTAGATGCGGCGGCTGCCATAACTCTTGTGGACATTCTTCAGCGTCGCGACGTCCTCGCCCGAGCGCGGGGCGGGCTGGAACTCGAAACGCACCGTCTGCTGGCGTTTCGGCGGCTCGACCTTGTCGATCTTCTCCAGCTTCTTGACGCGGCTCTGCACCTGCGCGGCGTGGCTGGCGCGCGCCTTGAAGCGCTCGATGAAGGCGATCTCCTTGGCCAGCATCGCCTGCTGGCGCTCGAACTGCGCCTGCTGCTGCACTTCGGCCACCGCCCGCTGCTGGCGGTAGAATTCATAGTCGCCGGAATAGGAGGTCAGGGCGCCGGCGTCGATCTCGACGATCTTTCCGACGATGCGGTTCATGAACTCGCGGTCGTGCGAGGTCATCAGCACCGCGCCGTCGAACCCTTTGAGGAAATTTTCCAGCCAGATCAGGCTTTCGAGGTCGAGATGGTTCGACGGCTCGTCGAGCAGCATGGCGTCGGGCCGCATCAGCAGGATCTTTGCCAGCGCCACGCGCATCTTCCAGCCGCCCGAGAGCTTTCCGACGTCGCCGTCCATCATCTCCTGGGAAAAGCCCAGCCCGTCCAGAACCTCGCGGGCGCGGCCGTCCAGGGCATAACCGTCGAGTTCGTCGAACTGGTGCTGCACGTCGCTGTAGCGCGCCAGTATGTCGTCCATCTCGTCGGCGCGGTCGGGGTCGCCCATGGCGGCCTCCAGCTCGGCCATCTCGGCTGCCAGCGCGCTGACCGGGCCCACGCCGTCGATCACCTCGTGCACGGCGCTGCGGCCGGCCATGTCGCCTACATCCTGGCTGAAATAGCCGATGGTCACGCCCCGGTCGATCGAGACCTGGCCCTCGTCGGGCTGCTCCTCGCCGGTGATCATGCGGAACAGCGTGGTCTTGCCGGCGCCGTTGGGGCCGACGAGCCCGACCTTCTCGCCGCGCTGGATCGCAGCCGACGCCTCGATGAAGACGATCTGCTTGCCGTTCTGCTTGCCGATGTTTTCGAGACGGATCATGCGCTGCCAGCCTTGGGTCCTTTTCGCCAGCCGCCGTGTCAGGGGTGCGACGGCGGAAGCGTGGTCCCTAGACCATCGTGCCGGCGTCGGCGCAAGGGTTGTCTATGTCACAGCGGCGCCGTGCCGGCCCGGTCACTCCGCCGCCTTGAGCGCGAGACGCGCTGCTTCGCGAATGCGGCTGCGCTCGCGGAACCGGCCCCATTGTTGGTCGACAAGCACGCCGACGAGGATGACGGTGCCCATCACCGCGAAGTTGAGCGATGAGGGGATGCCGAGCAGGTTGACGAGGTTCTGCAGGATTTGAAGCAGGATCGTTCCGAGGATCACGCCGATGATCGACCCCTCGCCGCCGCGCAGCGAGAAGCCGCCCAGCACCGCCGCCGCGATGGCGTAGAGTTCGTAGAAATTGGCGTGGCCGGAGGGCTGCACCGAGCGCGTGTACATGGCGAAGAAAATCGCCGCGAGCGCCGTCAGCGCGGCGCAGATCACATAGGCGGCGATGACCACCAGATCGGTGCGGATGCCGGAAAATTTCGCTGCCTCCTCGTTCTTGCCCACCGCGAAGAGGTAGCGGCCGAAGACGGAGCGGTGCAGCACGATCCAGGCGATGATTGCGACGACCGCCAGCACGAACACCGAGGTCGGGATGCCGAAGGGCCGCGCGACGAAAAAATCGAGGCCGGGATAGGTGCTGCCGAAGGGGAAGCCCGCGGTGGCATCCGCCGTATAGCCGCGCGCCACGCCGCGATAGATCAACAGCCCGCACAGCGTCACCACGAAAGGCTGCATGCGCAGTTTTGTGATCAGCAGGCCGTGCGCCAGCCCCATGGCCAGACCGAGCGCCATGACGATGGAAGCGGCGATCGGCCAGGGAATGCCCATGCGCCCGACCATGTCGACGAACAGCACGCCGAGCAGCGCAATCATCGAGCCGACCGAAAGCTCGATGCCGCCGGTGATGATGACAAAACCCTGCCCGATGGCGAACAGGCCGAACAGACCGATCAGATTGGCGGTGTTGGCGAGATTGTTGGAAGACAGGAAAAGCGGGTTGCGCAGATAGACGAACAGGCCGACCACCAGGATGAGCACCAGAAGCCCGAGGTCTTTCCTGTTCACGCGCGCGCTCCCGTTTCTTCCACTTCGCGGCCGACGGCCAGCATCAGCACGTTTTCCTCGCTGAACCGGTCGCGCGTCAGCGTGCCGGAGATGCGGCCCTCATGCATCACGGCGATTCGGTCGGACACGCCGATCACCTCTTCCATGTCGGAGGAAATCATCAGCACCGCGACGCCCGCGTCCGCCAGCCCGCGCATCAATCTGTAGATTTCGAACTTCGCTCCGATGTCGATGCCGCGCGTCGGCTCGTCGAGGACGATGACCTGCGGGTCCATCGCCAGCCATTTGGCCAGCGCCACCTTCTGCTGGTTGCCGCCCGACAACGCGCCGGTACGCATCTTGACGTTCGGCGCGCGGATATCGAGTTCCGCCTTGCTGCGCTCGCCGCGCTTGATCTCGGCCAACGTGGAGACGATGCCGCCGCGCGAATAGGCGCCGAGATTCGGCAGCGTGATATTCTCTGCGATCGACAGGTCGAGCAGGATGCCCGCGCCCTTTCGGTCCTCCGGGACCAGGAAGATGCCGCGCGACGTGGCGTCGCCGGTCGCCCTGACGGCGAACGCCTTGCCCGCGAAGGCGACCTCGCCGCCGAAGATCGCATCGATCCCGAAAATGGCGCGGGCAAGTTCGCTGCGCCCGGAGCCGACCAGCCCGGCGAGCCCGAGGATTTCGCCCCGGTGGAGGTCGAGCGTCACCGGCTGGCGCGGATAGGCGGCGGTGCGGATAGCGCGCGCCGACAGCGCCACCTCGCCACGGGGGCGCGACGGCGGGGTGTAGACGACCTTCAGCTCGCGGCCGATCATCATCCTGACCAGCTTCTGGTAAGTGACTTCCGCGCGGTCCAGTTCGCCCGCGAATTCCCCGTCGCGCAGCACGACCACCCGATCGCAGGCGCGCTCGATCTCGTGCAGCCGGTGCGAGATGAAAATGACGGCGATGCCGTCGGCTTTCAGCCCGTGTATTACCTCCAGCAGTTTTTCCGTCTCGTGCAGCGGCAGGCTCGACGTCGGCTCGTCGAGGATGATCAGCCGCGCCTCATAGCTCAGCGCCTTGGCGATCTCGACGATCTGCTGCTGGGCGAGCGACAGTTTGCGGACGGGCGCCGCAGGCCCGAAATTGGCGCCGAGCCGTCGCAGCAGCGGTGCCACGGCGGCGCGCTGGCGCTCGGTGTCGACGATGTTGAGGATGCCGTATTTGCGCGGCTCGCGGCCGATGAAGACGTTGGCGGCGACATCGAGGTTGTCGAACAGGTTGAGTTCCTGGTGGACGAAAGCGATGCCGGCGCGGATGGATTCCGTCACGGTGAAGGACTGGCTGGCGACGCCGTCGACCTCGATCGTGCCGCCGTCGGGGACGACAACGCCGCCGAGGATCTTCATCAGCGTGGACTTGCCGGCGCCGTTCTCACCGACGATGCCGATCACCTCGCCGGGACGAACCTCCAGGTCGAAGCCGGCAAGCGCCACGACACCCGGATAGGCCTTACGTACGCCGCTCAACCGCAGGAACGGTTTTGCGTCGGCAATCGCTCGGGATTTTTGCGGGGAAGCGTTCATGCGACCGCGGGGCGACCTAGGACGCGGCGAGAAATGCCGCGCCCCAGGCTCATGCCTTTTTCGATCAGCCGCCGATCTTGGCCTTCAGGTCGGCCGAGAACGCGTCGACATTCTCCTTGTTGATGACGGCGGTCGGCACGATGATCAGGCCGTCGGCCGGGATCATCGACTTGTCGCCGCCGAGATAGGCGGCCATCAGCTTCATGCCCTGATAGCCCCACTCGAAAGGCTGCTGCACGACGGTCGCCGCGAAGCTACCCTCCTTGACGGCGCCCAGCGTGACCGGGTCCTCGTCGAAGGCGACGACGGTGATCTGGCCGAGCTTGCCGCCCGCCTGCAGCGCCTCATAGATCTTCGGCGGGTTGTAGGAATAGAACCCGACCATGCAGTTGATCTCGGGATTGGCCACCAGCACGTCGTCGACATTGGTGCGGGCGCGGGCGAAGTCCACATCGTCGCCGCGAACGTCGACAAGCGTGATGCCCTTGCCCTCGATCGCCTGCTTGAAGCCGTTGATGCGTTCCACCGCGTTGTCGGCGCCGAGGAAGCCGACGAAGCCCATGCACTTGCCTTCCTTGCCGGCCATCGCCTTGACCATCTCCTCGCCGGCCTGCACGCCGGCGGCGGTGTTGGATGAACCGAGATAGGCGATGCGCTTGGACTGCGGCGCGTCGGAGTCGGTGGTGAACAGCGGAACCTGCGCGGCCACCTTGTTGAACGCGTCGATCGAGTTCTTCGGATCGGCGGACGAGATCATGATGGCGTCGGTGCCGGCGGCGACCAGATCGTCCATCAGCGCGTTCTGCAGCGCGGCAGTGCCTTGGGCGGGATAACGGAACTGCAGTTCGTAACCGTCGCCCAACTCGCCCTGCGCCTTCTTGACGCCAGCCTCGGCCAGTTTCCAGAAGTCCGATGACGCATTGACGACGAACGCAAGCTGCTTCTTGTCCTGCGCGATCGCCGATCCGCCAAGCAGCATGCCGGCCGCCGCGGTCGCGGCAAGCAGTAGTCTAAAATTCATGGACGTCTCCTCCTTGTATTGTCCGACTTTCGCGGACATGTGATTTACTTCCAACCCAACAAAGCCCCTCCCGGGCGATGGCTGCGCCATCACGGCGTATACTGCTCCAGGCTCCGACCAATTACCAGCCACTTTGAAGAGGTAGGACGGCTTCTCGACTTTGCTTTCGCTCGCAGAATCGCGGTCTCCGCCTTTATTGAGCCGATGTTCCCGATTCCGATGCAAAAACCTCGATCGGCTGCTCGACGCCCTTGGCCTGATGCCGGCCGCAGGAGCGGAAGACGCGACCGGAAAATCCGTCGACAAAGGCGGCGCTCATCAGGATCGGCTCCTCGACCCTGCGCGTCAGGCTCTCGATGCGGAAGGCGATATTCACGGCGTCACCGAGCGCCGTGTTGATGCCTTTGCCCATCGAACCCAGTGCCACCTCGCCGAGATGCAGACCGACCCGGCAATCGAGCGAGAGACCATGCCGTTGCCTGAGCAGGAGGCGCGTCGGCGACGACGGCGCGGTTTCAGCGCCGCGCAGCAATTCCGCCGCCTTCAAGGCCCTGGCCCGGACCTCAAGTTCGGTGCCGTGCCAATAGGCGAAGACGCAGTCGCCGATGAACTTGTCGATCGATGCGCCCTGGCGTCTCAGGATGGTGTCGCAATCGGCATACCATTCGCGCAGCAGCCCGGCGACCTCCTCGGCCGAAAGCATCGCGCAGATCGCGGTGAACCCTTTCAGATCGCCGACCAGGATGGTCATGGGCGTGGTCTGTATCGGCTGTGGCGGCAACCGCGAGATCTGCGTGCGATCGTCGAGCACCTCGGTGCGCGCGACGGATCCCGCGTCTTCGAACACCAGGACGACCTTGCCGAATTGCAGCCGGTCGCCGGGCCGCAGGGCGCGTGGACCGGCTATGGCGGAACCGTTGACGAAAGTGCCGTTGGCGCTGCCAAGGTCGACCACCCAATAATTGGCTTCCTCATGGCGCACCGTCGCATGTTGGCGCGAGACGCTGGCGTCGGCCAGGCGAATGGTCGCGGTTTCGCCGCGTCCGATCAGCGACACGTCGCCGAGCGGAAAGACCTCTCCGCTGATCGCGTTGCGCATCGATGCCTGCATCGGCCTGCCGCCACCCCACCAGAAATGCCGCCCGCCGGCGCCTTTCGAAGCGCCGCGGACGAAGCAGGCGAAGATACTATGGCTTCGCCGCTTGTCCAATGAGCGGGCTAAGGACTTTCTGCCTCTCAGCCGAAATAGGTAGCCGCGGCACTGGCGACCGGCACGAGGAAGGCGAACAGGTCGCTCGCCATCGCGGTCTTCTCGTGGCCGAGCGCCGTCGAAGGTTGCTCCGCATGGCGCGTCCAGAACGCCTTATTGCAACGGTTTCAGGCCGGCAAAAACCGTTGGCAGGAATTCGGAAATCGTTGGATGGATCGGCACCGAACGTATCAGCGTGTCCACCTTGGCCTTGGCATACATCAGGTCGAGAATGCCGTGCACGACTTCGTCGCCGCTGGCGCCGAGGATCGACGCGCCGAGGATCTGGCGGCTGTCGGCATCGACCAGCACCTTCATGAAACCCTCTGTCTCGCCGCGCTCGACGGCGCGGCCGACCCGCGTCATCTCGACGCCGCCGATCAGGCAGTTCTTTCCAGACTTGCGCGCTTCCGCCTCGGTCATGCCGACTCGCCCGAGCGGCGGATCGGTATAAAGCGCGTAGCAGGGGAAACGGTCGCTCAAGCGGCGATGGTCGCCGTCGAGCAGATTTGCCGCGACGATCTCGTAGTCATTGTAGGCGGTGTGGGTGAAAGCGCCGCGGCCGTTGCAGTCCCCCATCGCCCAGACATTTTCGGCGCTGGTGCGGAGCTGGTCGTCGACCTTGATGTAGCCGCGCTCATCGGTCTCGATGCCGGCGGCCTCCAGGCCAAGATCGTCGGTGTTGGGCCGCCGCCCCATCGCCAGCAGCACGTGGCTGCCAAGGATTTCCGGCGCACCGTCGGTGCAGTCGACGCCGACCGCGATGTCGCCGCCCTGCCGCCGGAATTTTATGCACTCCGCCCTCAGCCGGAAGGCGATGCCTTCCTTGGCAAGAATATCCTGGATCGCCTGCGACACGTCCTCGTCCTCGCGGCCGGTCAGGCGCGGGCCTTTCTCGACCACGGTCACCTCGCTGCCGAAGCGGCGGAACATCTGCGCGAACTCCAGTCCGATATAGCTGCCGCCGACGACCACCAGATGGTGCGGCAGCGTCTCGAGTTGGAGGATGGAGCTGTTGGTCAGGTACGGAATGTCGTTCACGCCGGGCAGGTCCGGCACCGAGGCGCGTCCGCCGACATTGAGGAAGATTTTTGCCGCCGACAGCGTCTCGCCATTGACCTCGATCTCACCGGGCGCGCGAAATTTTGCGTGGCCCTCGATAAACGTGACGTTGGGCGTCGAGGCCAGCCAATCGCGCAACCCGTTGCGCGAATCCAGCGTTACCTTTTCCTTGCGCGCCATGACGCGCTTGATGTCGATGCCGATTTCGCCCAGCACCACGCCGTAGTCGGCGCCGCGCCGCGCCATGCGGGCGGCATAGGCACTGGCGACCATCGTCTTGGTCGGCTTGCAGCCGGTGTTGACGCAGGTGCCGCCCAGGAATTTGCGCTCGATCATGGCGACGCGGTTGCCCGCATTCGCCAGCCGCACGGCCAGCGATGGGCCGGCCTGGCCGCCGCCGATGACGATCGCGTCGAATTTCCCGGTCATGTCAGCACCGAGACCGCCACCAGCCCGAGCACGATGGCGACCGCGTCCTCGATCACGGCCGCCGGCCGGTCCTGCCCGAACATAGCGGCAAGCCGGCCACGCGCTTCCGCCCCGCCATACGTGCCGATCGCAGCGCCGATGATGCCGGCGACGGCGCCGCCGATCGTCGCACCGCTGGCCGCGCCGATCACCGCGCCGCAGAAGCCGCCGCTGACGATGCGCGCGCCGAACTGCTGCGGCACTTTCCGGCTCGGCGTCGACGGCAATTGGTCGGTAACGAACTCGGCCAGCGCAAGGATTGAGAAGATCCACGGCGTGAAGCGGTAGCCCATGAAGGCCGCCCAGCTTGCCGAAATCCCCGGGAGCCAGCCGAGCGCCGCGCCCCAACTGACGGCCGCCGGCGCGGTCATGGCGCGCAGCCCGGCAACGATGCCGATGAGCAGGGCGGCAAGATAGAGCGACATCATTCAGTCCCCGATTTTTCAAGCAGTACAGCACTCCGCCCGTCCACCCGCAACGGGGCGGGCGATGACGCAATGCAATATTCCTCAATCGGTGATGCGGATGTGACGGAGGGTGCAGGCAAATGAGTGCCGGGACAGTTTACTTGATTCCGCCCGCGTCAACCTTGAAGCGCCGCGTCTTTCTGCGGAATGAAGTGAACTGTCCCCTGGAGTTCCACTCAGCTCAGCGAGTCGATCTTGCGCTGCATCGCGGCGATCTGTTCCTTCAGTTCGGACAGGTCGTCCGCCTTTTCGGAAGGCTTCTTCTCAGCCGGTTCGGGCGCGGTGGTGCCCGGCGTGCTGCCGGGGAAGGGTGTGAACATCCGCATGGCGTTCTGGAACAGCTCCATATTGCGGCGCGTCTGCTCCTCCAGCGCCTTCATCGGCGGCGCCATCTTCATCAGGTCGACCGGCGTCTTGCCGAAGGCCGACTTCATCTGCTCGCGAAAGCGTTCCTGCTCCTTGGCGAAGGCCGACATCGATTGTTCGAGGAAACTCGGCACGATCATCTGCATCTGGTCGCCGTAGAAGGAGATCAACTGCCGCAGGAACGGGATGGGCAGCATGTTCTGCCCGTCCTTGTTCTCCAGCTCGAAGATGATCTGGGTCAGCACCGGATGGGTGATGTCCTCGCCGGTCTTGGCGTCCTGCACGCTGAAATCCTCGCCGCGCTTCACCATGCCGGCAAGGTCCTCAAGCGTCACATAAGTGCTTGTGCCCGTATTATAGAGACGGCGGTTCGCGTATTTCTTGATGACGACGGGTTCGTCCTTCGCGGCCATCAACGTCCTCCCGGGGATACCGTGCCGCTGGGTAAGCGGCCGGTAACGATTGCGCGTCCGGGGAGGATACGCGCAAAACCGTCACAAATCCAAGCGCTTTGTGCGGTGCGGGATTTCCGGGTGGCATTGCGACAGGAAAAATGCTGCGCAGCATGGATGCGGCTTCGCGCCACGCATGCCTGCCCCCTGATTTTCCAGTTTGACACGGCCCGTGGGACAAGGCCACATGAAGTCCAGGGAAACAGGACGGCAAGGCCGTCGCCAAGGTCTGGAGAAGCAAGCATGTCCGATGCCATCGTCGTCGCCAGCGCGGCCCGCACCCCGGTCGGCTCTTTCAACGGCGCTTTCGCCGCAACCCCCGCGCATGACCTGGGCAGCGTCGTGGTCAAGGAAGTGCTGGCGCGCGCCGGCGTCGAGGCCGGCGAAGTCGACGAGGTTATTCTCGGCCAGGTGCTCACGGCCGGCCAGGGCCAGAACCCGGCGCGGCAGGCCGCGATCAAGGCCGGCGTGCCGAAGGAGGCCACCGCCTGGGGCCTCAACCAGGTCTGCGGCTCGGGCCTGCGCGCCATTGCGCTCGGCATGCAGCAGATCGCTTCGGGCGATGCAAAAATCATCGTCGCCGGCGGACAGGAATCGATGTCGCTGTCGGCCCACTGCCAGCATCTGCGCGCCGGCACCAAGATGGGCGACCTCAAGCTGATCGACACGATGATCAAGGACGGGCTGTGGGATGCCTTCAACGGCTACCACATGGGCAACACGGCGGAAAACGTCGCAAAACAGTTCCAGATCACCCGCGACGCGCAGGACCAGTTCGCGCTCTCTTCGCAGAACAAGGCCGAGGCCGCGCAGAAGGCCGGAAAGTTCAAGGACGAGATCGTCGCCGTCACGGTTCCAGGCAGGAAGGGCGACACGATCGTCGACAGCGACGAATACATCCGCCACGGCGCGACTTTGGACGCCATGCAGAAGCTGCGCCCCGCCTTCGACAAGGACGGCACCGTGACCGCCGCCAATGCCTCCGGCCTCAATGATGGCGCCGCCGCCGCCCTGCTGATGACGGAGGCCGAAGCCGCCCGCCGCGGTCTCACCCCGCTGGTGCGCATCGTCTCCTGGGCGACCGCCGGCGTCGATCCGGCCATCATGGGCACCGGCCCGATCCCCGCTTCGCAGAAGGCGCTGCAGAAGGCCGGCTGGTCGGTCGGCGACCTCGATCTGGTCGAGGCCAACGAGGCTTTCGCCGCCCAGGCCTGCGCGGTCAACAAGGGCATGGGCTGGAACCCCGATATCGTCAACGTCAATGGCGGGGCCATCGCCATCGGCCACCCGATCGGCGCGTCGGGCGCCCGCGTCTTCAATACGCTGGTCTTCGAGATGCGCCGCCGCGGCGCCAAGAAGGGTCTGGCGACTCTGTGCATCGGCGGCGGCATGGGTGTCGCGATGTGCGTCGAGGCGATTTGAACTGAGGCTGGGAGGCGACGCTGAATAAGGTCGCTTCTTTCACAGAGGTCGCAGACCGCTATCGTTGTCGCGTCTGCGGCTACAATTGTTATCCCAATCTGCCCTGGGGTGCGGACGCTGCAACCCCGTCGCACGACATCTGCCAGTGTTGTGGCGTCGAGTTCGGATACGAGGATGACGGGTATTGTGGCTGTGTCGCACGCCGGCGCTATTGGGTGCAGGTCGAGGCGTGCGCGTGGTTTATGCCCAAAATGCGTCCGCGGAACTGGAAAGCTGGTGCGCAACTGCGTAGGCTGCCTGAAGCCTTCACGAACGAGGCTGATGAAGAACTGGCAATCGAAGCCGATAAGCTGGGCGTCAACTAGAGGGAGAAAAACTTGGCACGAGTAGCGTTGGTCACCGGTGGTTCTCGTGGAATCGGAGCCGCCATCTCAATTGCTTTGAAAAACGCCGGCTACAAAGTTGCTGCCAATTATGCGGGCAATGACGAGGCGGCCCAAAAGTTCACCGCCGAGACCGGCATCAAAACATACAAATGGTCGGTCGCCGACTACGACGCTTGCGCAGCCGGCATCAAGCAGGTCGAGGCCGATCTCGGCCCGGTCGAGGTGCTGGTCAATAATGCCGGCATCACGCGGGACTCCATGTTCCACAAGATGACCCCGCAGCAGTGGCGCGAGGTCATCGACACCAACCTAAGCGGCGCCTTCAACATGACGCATCCGCTGTGGACCGGCATGCGCGACCGCAAATTCGGTCGGGTCATCACCATCTCGTCGATCAATGGTCAGAAGGGCCAGATGGGCCAGGCGAACTATTCCGCCGCCAAGGCCGGCGACATCGGCTTCACCAAGGCGCTTGCTCAGGAGGGGGCCCGCGCGGGCATCACCGTCAACGTCATCGCGCCGGGCTACATCGGCACTGACATGGTGATGGCCGTGCCGGAAAAGGTACGGGAATCGATCGTGGCGCAAATCCCGGTCGGCCGCCTCGGCGAGCCGGACGAGATCGCCCGCTGCGTGGTCTTCCTCGCCTCCGACGAGGCCGGCTTCATCACCGGCTCGACGCTCACGGCCAATGGCGGGCAGTATATTACGTGATGCCGACATTGCCCGGGGCTTACCCTCCCCCTTGAGGGGAGGGTCGCGGAGAAAACCGAGCGGAACGCGAGGTTTTTGACGCGGGGTGGGGTCGGTGATGAAATGCTCCGACGCAAAGCGAGGGTGGAGTTTGGCCGCGGCGACCCCACCCGGCCGCTACGCGGCCACCCTCCCCTCAAGGGGGAGGGAGACCCGGCCCTCACTTCTTCCCAAACAGCGCCGAATGCACGATGCCGGCCAACGCGCCGCCGATCAGCGGGGCGACCCAGAACAGCCAGAGCTGCGCCAGCGCCGGACCTTCGGCGAATAGCGCCACGCCGGTCGAGCGGGCCGGGTTGACCGAGGTGTTGGTCACGGGGATCGAAATAAGGTGGATCAGCGTCAGGCACAGGCCGATGGCGATCGGCGCGAAGCCGGCGGGAACGTCACCCGACGTCACCCGCAGGATGACGAACAGGAAGATGAACGTCATGACGATTTCGATGATCAGGCCGGACAGCAAAGAGTATTTGCCCGGCGACGCATCGCCGTAGCCATTGGAGGCGAAGCCGCCGACGCCGGCGAAGTCCGCCTTGCCGCTGACGATCGCATAAAGAACGATTGCCGCGACGATCGCGCCCACCACCTGCGCGATAATGTAGGGAATGACGTCCTTTGCCTCGAACCGGCCGCCGGTAAACAGTCCCACGGTCACCGCCGGGTTGAAATGACCGCCGGAAATGCCGCCCACCGCATAGGCCATTGTCAGCACGGTCAGTCCGAACGCCAGGGCAACGCCAAGAAACCCGATGCCCAACTCGGGAAAACCCGCGGCCAGCACGGCGCTGCCGCAACCACCCAACACAAGCCAGAACGTACCGATAAATTCAGCGATCAATCGCTTTGACATGGCAAAATTCCCTCCTTGACCACGACTCACACTCTATCGCTGCCGACACGCAAAAAAAAGCGGTTGTACAAGGGTTTAGCTGCACGCTTCGAGCGTGCCGGTGAAGGATTCCGTTGAATCGATTTTGGATTCAGGATCAACAAGATAGCCCGAACGGACTAGCCATGGACCAAAGGAACAAACCCTGAATCAGCCGGAGTCAGCGATTCGTCTCCGTTTCGTTCCAGACTCGTTCCGCGAATCAACCGACCGAGCAGAAAACTAAGGCTTTCGTTTCCAGCCCGAAAACCCTATCTGTGGCGGGAGGGGACGGCTTGCCTAGATCCCGTGACCCGGCTGTTTCCGGGTGCCGCGCCGCAACCCTGACGAAGGGCCGATTTCCGATCCGATGAATCTCCACCAGTTCAAGACCGACCCGCTGATCCTTTCCGGGCGCGATGTGACCGCCGTTCTGGGGCCGACCAATACCGGCAAGACCCATCTCGCCATCGAGCGAATGGTTGCCCATGAAAGCGGCGTCATCGGCCTGCCGCTCCGGCTCCTGGCGCGCGAGGTCTATGGCCGCGTCTGCGAAAAGGTCGGCGCCAACAAGGTCGCGCTGATCACCGGCGAGGAGAAGATCACGCCGGCCGGCGCGCGCTATTCCGTCTGCACCGTGGAGGCCATGCCGCGCGAGACCGACGCGGCTTTCGTCGCCATAGATGAGATCCAGCTCGCCGGCGACCTGGAGCGCGGCCACATTTTTACCGACCGTATCCTCCATCTGCGCGGGCGGCAGGAGACGCTGCTGCTGGGTGCGGCCACCATGCGCGGCATTTTGGAAAAACTGCTGCGCGGCATTTCGGTGGTGACAAGGCCGCGCCTGTCGCATCTGGCCTATGCAGGGTCGAAAAAACTCACCCGCCTGCCGCGCCGCTCGGCCATCGTCGCCTTCTCCGCCGACGAGGTCTATGCCATCGCAGAACTGATCCGCCGCCAGCGCGGCGGCGCGGCGGTGGTACTCGGTGCGCTCAGCCCGCGCACCAGAAACGCGCAAGTTGCGCTCTACCAGTCCGGCGACGTGGATTATCTCGTCGCCACCGACGCGATCGGCATGGGCCTCAATCTCGACGTCGATCATGTCGCCTTCGCCCAGAACCGGAAATTCGACGGGTTCCAGTACCGGGCGCTGACCGCGGCGGAGCTCGGCCAGATCGCCGGGCGTGCCGGCCGGCATCTGCGGGACGGCACGTTCGGTGTGACCGGCCAGGTCGATCCGCTCGACGACGATCTGGTGGAGAAGATCGAGGGCCACGATTTCGAGCCGGTGAAGGTGCTGCAATGGCGCACCGCGCATTTCGACTTCTCCAGCCTCGACGCGCTGCGGCATTCGATCGAGACGCCGACGCCGGTCGAGGGGCTGACGCGCGCGCTGCCCGCGGTCGATGCCCGCGCGCTGGAGCAACTCGCCCGCGATCCCGATATCCAGAGGCTGGCTGTCGGCCGCCAGCAGGTAGCTTTGCTGTGGGACGTCTGCTCGCTGCCCGACTATCGCCGCATCGCACCCGCGCAGCATTCGGAACTCGTCGGCTCGATCTTCACCGACATCGCCCGGCGCGGCCATGTCGACGAGGATTACATGGCCGAGCAGGTGCGTCGCGCCGATTCCACCGACGGCGATATCGACACGCTCTCCAACCGCATCGCCCAGATCCGCACCTGGACCTATGTGTCGAACCGGCCTGGCTGGCTGGCCGATCCGCTGCACTGGCAGGAAAAAACGCGCGAGATCGAAAACAGATTGTCGGATGCGCTGCATGAGCGGTTGACGAAACGCTTCGTTGATCGCAGGACTTCCGTCCTCATGCGGCGCCTTAGAGAAAATACGATGCTTGAAGCCGAAATAGACCCGTCCGGAACTGTGAATGTCGAAGGCCACCATGTCGGCGACCTGCAGGGCTTCCGTTTCACCGCCGACCAGAGCGCCGGCGGCGAGGACGCCAAGGCGGTGCGCGCCGCTGCCCAAAAGGCGCTGGCGGCCGAGTTCGAGACGCGCGCCGAAAAATTCGCGCTGTGCGCCAATCACGACATCGCGCTGGCCTCCGATGGCATCCTGCGCTGGATCGGCGCGCCGATCGGCACGCTGGCCGCCACCGAGGACGCGCTGAAGCCGCGCGTCATCCTGCTCGCCGACGAGCAGTTGACGGGACCGGCACGCGACAAGGTCGCGGCGCGGGCCGAGCGTTTCGTAACGTTCCAGATCGAGACCTTGCTGAAGCCGCTGATCGATTTGAAGCAGGCCGATCAACTGACCGGCATTGCCCGCGGCATCGCCTTCCGGCTGGTCGAGCAGTTCGGGTTGATCAACCGCCGCGACATCACCGACGAGGTGAAGTCGCTCGACCAGGAAGGCCGCGCTGCGCTGCGCCGGCTCGGCGTGCGCTTCGGCGCCTACCACATCTTTGTTCCAGCCCTCATCAAGCCGGCGCCCGCCAGCATCATCACGCTGCTCTGGTCGCTGAAGAATGACGGCAAGGACAAGCCCGGCTTTGGCGACGTTGTCCACATGCTTGCCGCCGGCCGCACGTCTGTTCTGGTCAATGCCGTGTTCGACAAGGCGTTTTACGCTCTCGCCGGTTTCCGCATCCTTGGCCGCCGGGCCGTTCGCGTCGACATTCTGGAGCGTCTGGCCGACCTGATCCGTCCGGCTTTGTCGTGGAAGCCCGGCACCGGCCTGCGCCCCGATGGTGCCTTCGACGGCAGCGCCTTCCTGGTCACACCGGCGATGATGTCGATCCTCGGCGCCACCGGCGAGGACATCGAGGATATTTTGAAAGGCCTCGGCTATCGTTCCGAGCCGAAGCCGGCCGTCGACGTCAAGTCGCGCCTAGAAGCCCTGGACCTCGCCGCCCGGGAAGCCGTTGCCAAGGCCGCCGCCGACCGCGCCGCCGCGCAGGAAGCCGCCGCCGCCGAGAAGGCGGCAAGGGAAGCCGCTGCCGAAAAGGCGGCGCACGAGGCCGCGAACGGTGCCGAACCGGCCGCCGATTCTGGTGCCGAATCCGCTTCACCTGCCGAGGTTGTCGCAGGAGACGGTGCCGTTGCGGCCGCCACCGGAGAAGAAGGGTCCGTTTCCGCGGACGCCGAATCCGCGTTGGCCGGATCGTCCGGGACTAATCAGGACGAGGCTGACACCGGGATGGCCATCGAAGTCGCGGCCACCGAATCCAGTGATGCCGCTGTTCAAGCTGATGACGCCGCCGGAGCCGAAGCAGCCACCGAGACGGTGGTTGATGAAACGGCAGGGGCTGAGGGGACCGAGATCGCAGTGGTCCAGAATGAGGTCGTCGCACCGGACGAGGCCGTGTCGGTCGAGCCGGAGGGAGCGTCCTCGATTGTAGCGGCGTCGGAGCCGATCGAGCAGGTTGAAGCGGTTCATGAGGACGGCACGGCCAGCGTCGTGTCGGAAGAGGAATCCGCTGGCTCCGTCAGGGAAAAAGAGGGTGACGGCAAGCTCGACGGCACCTTGCGTCAGCCTGAATCGGCCGAACTCGTCGCCGATTCCGCGCAAGGCTCTGAAAAGGCAGAGGAAAAATCTGTTGACGCGGCGCCGGCCGCGACGCCGGAAATGCCGGTCGAAGAGCCTAAGCCATTGCTTTTGTGGCGCCCTATCCGTTTCGAGCAGCGTCCGCGACATCATCGCCATGGCGACCGCAATCGCCCGCAGCGGGATGGCCAGTCTCGTGGAGACGGACAACGGCGGGATGGCCAGCGGCACGAGGGTCCAAGACCGGAAGGCCAGCGCGATGCGCGCGGTCCGCGGCGTGACCGTCCCGAGGGAGCACCGGCAGGCGACCAGCGACAGTCCGATCAACGTCCTGGAAACAAACCGAAATTCGACCGCAGCCGGTTCAAGGGGAAGCCTGACGGCAACCGGCCGCAAGCGGACGGCAACCGGCCGGATCGCGGAGAGCGCCCGGATCGCGGAAACCGACCCGATCACCGCAACAAGGACGGCGGGAAGCCCAATTTTCAGGCCAAGCCGCGCGAAGAACGCCCCGTTCGTTTCGATCCGGATTCGCCTTTCGCAAAACTCGCCGCCTTGCGCGATCAGCTCAAGAAGTAATGGTCGAGGCGCGGCAACGCATTGATAAGTGGCTGTTTTTCGCGCGCGTCGTCAAATCCCGCTCGCTCGCCGCCAAGCTCGCGCAGGCGGGCAGGGTGCGGATCAACAGCGAAAAAAGCGACAAGGCTTCCGACCTGGTGCAGCCCGGCGACACGCTCACCATCACGCTCGAACGCCGTATCCTGGTCTATAAGGTGCTCTTGCCGGGCAGCCGGCGGGGACCGGCGGAGGAAGCCCGCACTCTCTACGAGGACCTCTCGCCGCCATCCGCGAGCGAGAAATCCTTGCCGGACGCGCTTCCCGCGGTTCGCGACATCGGCAGCGGCCGCCCCACCAAGAAGGAGCGGCGGCAGACCGACCGGTTGCGCGATGGGTCCTAGATCGAGACGATGTTGGACCATGTCCATGCTTGCTCGCCCCATGTTCCGAAACGCCATTCCGTCCTGCGGCTTAGCGGCGCAAACCTGACCCTTGCCAGCGTGCGGCAAAGGAATTACGTCACCCAATGACCGATGAGCGGCAAGCCGCCGGAGCCTCGATATGACCTACCTCGTCACCGACAATTGCATCAAGTGCAAGTACATGGACTGCGTCGAGGTCTGTCCGGTCGACTGCTTCTACGAAGGCGAGAACATGCTCGTCATCCATCCGGACGAGTGCATCGATTGCGGCGTCTGCGAGCCGGAGTGCCCGGCCGACGCCATCAAGCCCGACACCGAGCCCGGCTTGGACAAGTGGTTGAAGCTCAACACCGAATATTCGGTCAAGTGGCCCAACATCACCACAAAGAAGGACGAACCGCCGGACGCCAAGGAATTCGACGGGGTGGAGAACAAGCTGGAGAAGTATTTTTCGCCGGAACCCGGCGAAGGCGACTGACAAGAAGCCCGCGCTCCGGCGGTTTTGGAAATGTGCGGACAGTGCGGGCGAAAGGCCTTGCGCTGGCATCCGTCTTCGCGGGTGCAGTAAATTCTTGATTCTTGCCCGTTTTTATGCTACCCCATAAAAACATGCCGCAGACACGTCGTCGTTTAATGGCGAAGAGCCTCTATCACTGAAAGGTGTAGTTCCATCCGGCCAAGGCAACTTGGGCTGGGTTTTGCCGTTTAGGCATTACCCCGGTCGAGGCTTTTCCGGAAGGGTTCGTGTTGTCTCTGGCGGCTCTCGTTCGGCGAAAAGCCGATCCATTTGTCGGCCGGCACGGGGTGCCGGCGGCGCAACAGGAGTTCACGGCGTAATGGCAACGGCACCAGTGCAGAAGAAGTCCCCGGTTCGTCACGGGTTCAAGAGCGGGGAATTCATCGTCTATCCGGCTCACGGCGTCGGCCAGATCGTGTCGATCGACGAGCAGGAGGTCGCCGGCCACAAGCTCGAGCTCTTCGTCATCGATTTCGCCAAGGACAAGATGCGCCTCAAGGTGCCGGTCGCCAAGGCGACCGCCATCGGCATGCGCAAGCTGTCCGAGACCGACTATGTCGAACGGGCGCTGAAGGTCCTGCAGGGTCGTGCCCGCGTCAAGCGCACCATGTGGTCGCGCCGTGCGCAGGAATACGATCAGAAGATCAATTCCGGTGACCTGATCTCCATCTCCGAGGTGGTGCGCGACCTCTACCGTGCCGAGAACCAGCCGGAGCAGTCCTATTCGGAACGCCAGCTCTATGAGGCTGCCCTCGACCGCATGGCACGCGAGATCGCGGCGGTGAACCGCGTCTCGGAGACCGAGGCCGTGCGCATGATCGAGGCCAACCTCGCCAAAGGTCCGAAGCGTGGCGCCAAGGCCGACAATGAGGAAGCCGAGCAGGAAGAAGCTGCCTGACGGGTTTTCTTCTGCCAATCCCCGAAACCCGGCCTCGCGCCGGGTTTTTTGTTTCTGAACCATCGACTATTCGCGCCGACCGATCGGCGCTGTTCACGAAGTCGTGCGATTCCCACCGGAACAATCGGTGAAAACCCGCGTTCTGCGCCAAGTGCGGAGCGTTGAAGTCTCCCGGGCGGCGCATGTGCGTGGGGATCACGCTCTCGTCATCGTCGTTCCCGTGATCTTTCCACTTTGCCGGTTTTAGATTTTCCGGGACGGGGCCCTTTATTCGGGACGACGGTCATGGACGACAAAGCCAGAAGATCGATGATCGCCGCGGCGATGGCGGCGCCATATCTGGAGCGCGCTGAAGAGCTGGAACTTGCCCAGCGCTGGCGTGACAACCACGATCAGGACGCCATGCACCGCATCACCGTCGCCCATATGCGGCTGGTGATCTCGATGGCGGCCCGCTTCCGGCATTTCGGGCTTTCCATGGGCGACCTGATCCAGGAGGGCCATGTCGGCCTGCTCGAAGCGGCGGCGCGTTTCGAACCGGAGCGCGAAGTCCGTTTCTCGACCTATGCCACATGGTGGATCCGCGCCTCGATGCAGGACTACATCCTGCGCAACTGGTCGATCGTGCGCGGCGGCACCAGTTCAGCGCAGAAGGCGCTGTTCTTCAATCTGCGACGGCTGCGGGCGCGGCTCGCGAGGGGCGACAACATGCTGACCGGCCCGGCGCTCTACAAGGAGATCTCGTCCGAGCTTGGTGTTTCCGAAGCCGACGTGGCGCTGATGGATTCGCGGCTTTCCAGCCCGGATTCCTCGCTGAACGCCCCGATGAACGACGAGGGTTCCGGATCGGCGGACCGGATGGATTTTCTGATTTCCGACGCCCCGCTGCCTGACGAAATCGTCGGCGAGACGATCGACGTCGAACGCCGCTCCGGCTGGCTGCACAAGGCGCTTGGCGTGCTCAACGACCGTGAGCGGCAGATCATCGCCGAACGCCGCTTGCAGGACGAGGGCGCCACGCTGGAATCGCTGGGCGAAGCGCTGGGCATTTCCAAGGAGCGCGTGCGCCAGATCGAAAGCCGCGCGCTGGAGAAGCTGCGCGTCGCGCTGGTCAGCGGCAGTTCGGCTTTCCTCGCCTGACGGCACTGCCTCGAGGAGGGCTGTTGCGCAGGTGCGTCCTTCGAGGCTCACCCGCGAACACTATGGCATAATTTCAACGTGTTGTGGGCTTTCGAGGCGAGCCTCGAAGGAGGCACGATCAATCGGCCAGTCTCGGGCGCCGCCGGCTTACTGATCCGTGATGATCTTCACCTTGTCGCCGGCCGACACCGACGCCACCGGCGACAGCGCGTTGAGCAGGCGGAACAGGTCGAGCTTGCGGTCGACCCCCACCATCTTCGCCGACAGCGTGCCGACGGTCTCGCCAGCCTTCACCGTGATGACCCGCACATGCAGCGGCTTCAGCGCCGCCTTCTCGCTGGCGCTCAGCGCCTTGAAGCTGCCGCCGACCGAGCGCGCGATGACGTTGATGGTCGTATTAGCGACCGGCGCGGCGGTGAGCAGCCGGTAGACCTGGCCGCCGACGCGGATGACCGTGATGTCGAACTGCCAGCCTTCGGCGCGCGCGCTGGCGATTGCCGCCTCGTTGCCGTTGATCGTCTCGGCTCGCACGCTTGCGGTGTCCAGGCCGGTCACCCAGCCGGAGCGGATGTAGTCGGGCAGCGAAACCTTGCGGTCGAGCGTGACCCCGTCGAAGCGGATCGCCACGTCGCCCGGCCCGGTGGCGGTGACAGCGGCGGCGGTGTTGTCGATGACGAAGTTCGAAGGCACCGAAAACGAAATGCCCAGCCCCGGATGCAGGAAGGTGCTGCCGCGCACATAACCTTCCTCCGGCGTATCGCCGAAGAGGAGCCCGTCTATGCCCGCGAGGAAGGAGTCGCGATCGGTGGCGCCGGTGCCTGGCTGCCCGAACTGCCTGGCATGCGCGCGCGCCAGTTCGATGCGCTGCGGCGCGTTGGGATGGCTTGCAAGGAAGTCGAGGCTGGGATCGGTGGCGCCGCTGATCGAGCGGAAATTGCTGTAGTCCGCCATCGACTGAAGGAAGCGCGCGGCCGCATAGGGGTCGTAGCCGGCCAGCCCGCTGGTCTTGATGCCGATCGCGTCGGCCTCCAGTTCCTGGTTGCGCGAGAACTGCGCGAGCCTGAGCTTGCCGCGGATCATCGCCACCCTGGCGGTCGGCGTCTCGCCGAGAACATCGCTCACCACCTTGCTGGCGAGCACCTCCTCGGCCTCCTTCTGCTGGCGCGCCAGCCCGTGATTGGCGGTGACATGGCCCATCTCGTGCGCGATCACCGCCGCCAGTTCCGCGGAATCATTGGCGAGCGCCAGCAGGCCGCGCGTCACGTAGAGATAGCCGCCCGGCAGTGCGAAGGCGTTGACGTTGGGCGAGTTCAGGATGGTGATGCGGTAGCTCTGGGTCGGATTGTCCGAAACCGTGGTCAGGCTGCCGACCACCTTCGCGACCATGCGCTCCAGTTTCGGGTCGGAATACTCGCCGCCATAGGTGGCCAGGATACGCGGATGCTGGGCGCGCGCCAGTTCCGCCAGCCGGTCGTTTCGGGTGACGGTGTCCACCGTGACCGGCTTGTCCGAGGGCTGGAAGTTCGATTCTTCGACGCTCGACGGAAAGCTCTCGCAGCCCGCGAGGAACACCGCAAAGGCCAGCGCCACCAGACGCCGGGCATTCGCACGCAGGAAAGCATACGAAACTTCGCGTCTGTTCAGGACGTCCGGCAGGGCTCAATCCTCTCGTTTGTGGCCGCGGGCGAATCTCGCCTTCCATGCGTTGTGCGGGCAAGACCATATACATTCCGAACACAACGACAGTAAGGTAGCAAGGCCTCGTCTGCCTCACAATTATGTCGGCTTGCGGGCGATTCTCAGCAATTCGTCGGCAGAGCCGGTTTGACCGATATAGCGCTGGAACGCCTCGGGTCCAGTTTTGCCGAAGAAATCGGTGGAAGGGCCGGCCGCAGCCACCTTTCCTTCGTCGATGAATATCATGTGGCTGGCCACACGCCGCGCGTCTTCCGGATGGTGCGTCACCAGCACGACCGTGAGGCCACGCTCGGCCTGCACCGCGGTGATCAGGTCCATCATATCGTCGCGCAGTGATGGGCCGAGTGCCGCGAACGGCTCGTCCATGAGCAGCACCGGGCGGTTGCGCACCAGCACGCGGGCGATCGCAACGCGCTGCCGCTCCCCGCCGGAAAGCTCGCGGGGCAGGCGCTTTTCCTTGCCGGCAAGACCGGTTCGCTGGAGAGCATCCGCCACGTCCCGGTGATCGGCCGGTGACAGTTTCAGCGATGGCGAGCGGCCAAGCCCGACATTCTTCTCCACGCTGAGATGGGCGAAGAGATTGTTTTCCTGGAACACCATCGACACGGGACGTTGGTCCGGCTGCAGCATTGTGACATCCCGATCGCCGACGAGGATGCGCCCGGCCTCCGGTGTCCGAAAACCGGCGATCAGGTCGAGCAGTGTCGATTTTCCCGAACCGCTCGGCCCCATCACGGCGGTGATGGTTTTCGGCGGGATGACCGCGTCGAACAGCAACTCCATCTCCGGATAGCGGAAGCGCACGCCGTCGATCCGGATGCCGGCTTCTGTCATCGGGCGGGCTCCCTGCCGAACCGGTCGGCGATCATCATAAGCGCCAGGCAGAGCAGGCCGAGCAGCAGCGCGACGCCGGCGGCATCCGCCGTGCGGTAGCTCCCCATGCGCGCCAGCAGCAGGTAAGGCAGAGTCTGCACGGAATCGCTGCCGAACAGCGCGACGACACCGAGATCGCCCAGCGACAGCGCCATGGCGAACGCACCGGCCGTGGAAAGTGCCCGCTTCAGCACCGGCCAGTCGATGAGTTTCAGCCGGGTCCAGCCGAAAATGCCGAGCCCTGCGCATAGCCGGTCGTGACGCTCCGCCGCCGCGTCGTGGGCCGGGCGGATGGCGCGGATGGCGAACGGCATCGCCATGACGGCGTTGACGGTGACGATCATGACCGGCGCGATTGCAAACACGTCGGCGTGGCGGCGCACCAGCAGGAACCAGCCGGCGCCGATGACGATCGGCGGCACGACCAGCACGAAGCCCGCGCCCGTGTCCATCATGCGTTCCAGCAGTGAGCCGGAGCGGCGGGATGCTGCCAGCGCCCGACGCGCCGCGACCAACGACCATGCCAGCGCCACCGAGAGGGCGGAAGCCGTCAGCGCCAGAAGGACGCTCGTCGCCGTCGCCTTCTGCACGCTGGCCTCGCCTGCCAGGCGGAGAAGGTCGGCCTGCAGACCGGACATCAGCGTCGCAACCAGCGGCCCTGCGACGAAGAGCAGAGCCAGGCCAAGCAGGATCGCGTTGAGCGCCGTCTCACCCTTGCCGGCCGCCGGCGGGCGTAGCGATGCGACGCTGAGATTGGCTTCGCCGGTCATGTTGGCGCCAAGGCGCGCCAGCGCCAGCACCGCCGCAACCGTCAGCCCGATCTGCAATATCGTCAATGTCACCGCGCGCGCCGGATCGAAATCGAAGCGCAGCGCCTGGTAGATCGCGACCTCCAGCGTCGTCGCGCGGGGCCCGCCGCCGAGCGTCAGTACCAGCGTGAAGGATGTGATGCACAGCATGAACACCAGCCCGGCGACGCCGGGAAGGGCGGAGCGCAAAACCGGCCATTCGATGAAACGGAAGGACGGTCCCGCGTGCATGCCGAGCTGGCTCGCCAGCCGCCACTGGTCGGAACTCACGGTGTTCAACGCTTCGAGAAACAGACGTGTCGCCAGCGGCAGGTTGAAGAAGACATGCGCGACGAGGATACCGGAGAGGCCGTAGATGCCGGGCCAGTCGCCGCCGCCAAGCCAGCCGAGCACGCCGGCAAGGTAGCCGGCGCGGCCAAACAATTCGAGCAGGCCGAGCGCGGCGACGATCGCCGGCAGCGCCAGCGGCAGCGCGAACAGCCGCAGGATCAGCGCACGGCCGGGAAAGGCTGGGTGGCGCGAAAGGGCGCGGGCCAGCAGGATGGCAGGGGCGACCGACAGCAGCGTCGACAGTGCCGCCTGCCAGACCGTGAACAGCGTGATGCGCAGGAGATAGCTGTCAAAGGCGGCGATGGCGCCAGACCAGTCGCCGAAACCTTCGAGGATGAGCCCGAGAAACGCGCCACCGATCAAGATACCGATTGCCGTGAGGGCGGTTATGCCAGCGAGGATGCGGCGGTCGATCGGTGACGCCGGCATCTAGGGGTGTTCCTGGGGAGAGGAAGAACCTGTCCCACCCCCCTCTGGCCTGCCGGCCATCTCCCCCTCAAGGGGGGAGATTGGAAGCGGCACCGAAACAGCCAATCTCCCCCCTTGAGGGGGAGATGGCCGGCAGGCCAGAGGGGGGTGGATAGCGGCGAGCATACGTTATTGACGACCTACTCGCTCATCGCCGAAAGCCACTCGTCGACCCAGGCCTTGCGGTTCTCCTCGACCTCCTCGGGGCTGTAGATCAGCGTCTTTTCCGGCTTCACCAGCGTGTCGAAGGCGGCGTTGAGCGGCTTGTCGGTTTTCCCCGCCGGGAACATCCAGTTGGTCTCGGGAATGACGTCCTGGAATTTCGGGCCGGTCATGAAGGCGAGGAACTGCTTTGCCAGCGGATTGGCGGCGCCGGTGGTGGTCATGCCGGCCACCTCGACCTGCAGGTAGTGGCCTTCGGAGAACGGCGCGGCCTTGTACTTCTCGGTGTTCTCCGCGACGATGTGGTAGGCTGGCGAGGTGGTGTAGGACAGCACCATCGGCGCCTCGCCCTTGGTGAACAGGCTATAGGCCTCGCTCCAGCCCGGCGTGACGGTCAGCACGCGCTTGCGAAGTTTTGCCCAGGCAGCGGGGGTATCGTCGCCATAGACGGAGCGCACCCAGAGCAGCAGGCCAAGCCCGGGAGTCGCGGTGCGCGGGTCCTGAATGACGATTTTTTGCGCCGGGTCGCCGTCGACCAACTCATGCAGGCTCTTCGGCGGGTTCGGCAGTTTTTCGGAATCGTAGATGACGGCGAAGTAGCCGTAATCGAACGGCACGAAAGTGTCGTCGCTCCAGCCGCCAGGCACATTGATGGCCGACGTGTCGACGCCCGAGGGCGCGAACAGGCCGGTCGCCTTGGCGTCGGCGGTCAGGTTGGTGTCGAGGCCGAGCACGATGTCAGCCTTGGTGCCGGCGCCTTCCAGCTTCACGCGGTTGAGCAGCGCGACGCCATCGGCCACGCCGACGAATTTGAGGTCGCAGCCGCATTCGGCCTCGAAAGCCTTTTCCACCTGCGGGCCTGGACCCCATTCGGAGTTGAAGCTCTCATAGCTGTAGACGGTGAGGGTCTTTTCCTCAGCGGCCGCCGGCGCAAGGCCGAGTGCCAGCAGGGCGGGGAGCAGTATCGTAAACGTCTTGCGCATCGGCGCCTCCATCGTTTGAATTGAAGGGAATGGGCGCCGGACTGTCCGATCGCTTCTAATCCCTCCGCCGGTACGAGCCGGATCAGGTTCAGCGGGTTGGCGTCTAGCCTCTCAGCCGGTCAGCGATTTCCCGCAGCCGGCACCCCGTTAGAGCGGGGCGGACCATAGGCCCGGCGGCGCATGCGCGCAAGCGGCTTTGTCGGCTTCCGTTTTCCGCCGCCGCCGTGATAGAGCCCTGCCGCATGAGCCTTTTCACCATCCTGCTTGGCGGCGACCTTTTCCCCACGCCCGCCGTCGCGCGCCGTGTCGCGGGATCGCGCGTCATCGCGGCCGACGCGGGAATGAAGCACGCGGCGGTCCTCGGCATCGTGCCGGAACTGTGGGTCGGCGATTTCGATTCCGAGCCGGAGACGCTGCCGGACCATCTGAAGGCGGTGCAGCGGCAGGGGTTTCCACGCGAAAAGGACAAGACGGACGGAGAGCTTGCCGCCGACATTGCGCTGTCGCTGGGCGCCACCTCGCTGCTGCTGGTCGGCGCTTTCGGTGGCGAACGCAGCGACCACGAATTCCTGCATCTGACGCTGGCCATCCGCCTGGCGGAGAAGGGGATTCCGGTGGCACTGACCAGCGGTACGCAGGAGGGGTTTCCGCTCAGCGGAAAGTCCAAATTTTCTTATCCGAACAATACCTTGTTCAGCGTCATCGCCTTCTCGGAACTCTCCGGCCTGACGGTGACCGGCGCAAAGTGGCCACTGTACGATGTGGAGGTGCCTTTCGGCTCGTCATGGACCGTCTCCAACGAAACCGACGGTCTTCTGAAAATCACCGTCCGCGGCGGCCGCGCCATGCTGATCGTCCATCCGACTGCCGCCCCGGCCGGGCAGGAATAGAAAGACCGACATGGCTCCTCCGCTGCTTGCCCTCGACGGCATACGCCTGACTTTTGGCGGCACGCCCTTGCTTGACGGGGCTGCCCTTTCGGCGTCCGCCGGCGACCGCATCGCGCTGGTCGGCCGCAACGGGTCGGGAAAATCGACGCTGCTGAAGATTGCCGCGGGACTGATCGAGCCGCAGGACGGCGAGGTGTTCCGCCAGCCTTCGGCGACGATACGCTATCTTCCGCAGATTCCCGACATGGAAGGTTTTGTCACTGTACGCGCTTATGTCGAATCCGGCCTCGGGCCGGCAGACGACCCGTATCGCGCCACCTATCTCATGGAAAATCTCGGCCTGACGGGCGAGGAGGAACCGGAAAACCTGTCCGGCGGCGAGGCACGGCGCGCCGCCCTCGCCCGTGTGCTGGCGCCACAGCCCGACATCGTTCTGCTGGATGAGCCGACCAACCATCTCGACCTCGAAACCATCGAATGGCTGGAGGACGAGATCAACCGGTCGAGTTCCGCCGTCATCGTCATCTCGCACGACCGCCGTTTCCTCGAGCGCGTCAGCCGCGCCACCGTCTGGCTGGACCGCGGCCAGACGCGCCGGCTCGACAAGGGTTTCGCGCATTTCGAGGCGTGGCGCGACACGGTGCTGGAGGAAGAGGAACGCGACCAGCACAAGCTGGCGCGCCAGATCGTGCGCGAGGAGCACTGGCTGCGTTACGGCGTCACCGCGCGGCGCAAGCGCAACATGCGCCGCCTCGGTGACCTTCAGGACATGCGCCAGCGCCTGCGCAGCCATCGCGGACCCGAGGGGCTGGTCAACCTTGCCGCTGCCGATGCTTCCGAATCCGGAAAACTGGTGATCGAGGCCAAGGGCATCGGCAAGCGCTACGGCGACCTCACCGTGGTCGACAATTTTTCAACCCGCATTGCGCGCGGCGCGAGGATCGGCCTGGTCGGGCCGAACGGGGCGGGAAAAACGACGCTGCTGAAGATGCTGACCGGAGACCTCGCGCCGGACACCGGCTCGATCCGGCTCGGCGCCAATCTGGAGATCGCCACGCTCGACCAGAAGCGGGCAGTCGACCCGGAAGAAACGCTCTCGCATTTCCTCACCGACGGGCGTGGCGACAACCTCGTCGTCAATGGCGAGGAAAAACACGTCGTCTCCTACATGAAGGATTTTCTGTTCAAGCCAGAGCAGGCGCGTACGCCGATCCGTGAACTGTCCGGCGGCGAGCGGGCGCGGCTTATCCTGGCGCGCGTGCTGGCGCGCGCCTCCAACATGCTGGTGCTGGACGAGCCGACCAATGACCTCGACATGGAGACGCTGGATCTGTTGCAGGAACTGGTGGCGGGTTATGCCGGCACCGTGCTGCTGGTCAGCCACGACCGCGACTTTCTCGACCGCACCGTCACCAGCGTCATCGCGCCGGACGGCGGCGGCCGCTGGATCGAATATGCCGGCGGCTATTCCGACATGCTGGCGCAGCGCGGCGGCACGAAACTCGCGGACCGGCGCAAGGATGCCAGACCGGACAACGGTTCCGCGCCGAGGACCGAGCCCGCGCAGCCGTCACCGAAGGCACCGGCGCAAAAACTCTCCTTCAAGCAGAAATTCGCGCTGGAGAACCTGCCGAAGAAGATGGAGGCGGTATCCGTTTCAATCTCGGCGCTGGAGGACCGCATAGCCGATCCCGCCTTCTACACGCGCGATCCCGGCGGTTTCCAGAAGACCATCGCCGCGCTGGACAAGGAGCGCGCGACCCTGAAGGCGCTGGAAGACGAATGGCTTGAACTCGAAATGCTGCGCGAGGAGATGGAAGGGTAGTCGGGCCGGATTTCTCCTTGACCGGTTGCAAGGCCGGCATTCATGCGCATAGGATATGCGCGTCTTCTGGATTGGGAATGCGTCATGCGCGCCGGGGCCCGTTCCGTAGTGCGAAAGCCGACCAACCTTACTCTCGACGCCCGTCTGGTCGTCGAGGCCAAGAATCTCGACATCAACATCTCGCGCGTTGCCGAGGAAAGCATCGCCAAAGCGGTGAGCGAGGAAAAAGCGCGGCTTTGGAAGATCGAGAATCGCGACGTCATCCAGAGCCTCAATGATTACGCGGAAAAGCAGGGCCTGCCGCTAGACGAGCCGCAGCAAGCCTGATGGCCAGATACGATGTGTTTCCCAACCCCTCGGGCGACGGCTTCCTGCTCGAACTTCAGGCCGATCTCTTGAGTGACCTCAACACGAGGGTAGTGGCGCCGCTGCTCCCTGCGACCGCGTCGGTGAAGGTCATACGCAGGCTCAATCCCACCTTCACCATCGATGGCAAGCAATACATCATGTTTGCGCACTTGATCGCGACCGTTCCGCTGTCGCGCCTGTCGGAGCCGCGAACGAATTTTGTTCGTCACCAGGAAGAGATCGTGGCGGCGCTCGAAATGCTCTTCCAGGGCTTTTAAAGCGGTGAGTGGCCTCGCGCCGCAGCGGTCTCGAACAATCAGCCGCTGCCTGCCGCCTCCCAGGCCTTCAGCGCCTCGTCGAACACTTTCGCGCCGGGAATGCCCTTTTCCATCGTGAACAGAGCGCGGCGGCCGGACTTGTACTGAACCGGCACGTCGATCCAGGCCTGGCTGCGCAGCAGGCGCGTGTTCGCCTCGATCTCCGGCTTGCTGTCGTTGAGCGCGATCAGGAAGAAGCCGTCGGCGATCTTGGCGGGAATGCCGAGCAGCGGGCTGCCGGCCTCCTGTTCCGAGCCTTTGAGCGACAGGCGCAGCACATTGTCGATGCCGCCGCCCTCGAAACCCTGCGGCGTGAGGAAGATCATCTCGACGATGTGGCTCGCCGGCAGGGTTCTGTCGGCGTTGCGGCGGATGGTCATGCGCAGTTGCACGTCCTTGCCGGGGATCGTCGCTTCGGCGCGGATGGCCGGTTCAGGCGGCAGGTCGCCGCCGGGGGATTCCTGCACCAGCGACCAGACGATCGAGCCTGGCTCGGCGGATGCCTCGGCGACGTTGGTGCGCTCCTCGTAGAAGATCGCGCGCTGCCCGACCGGAACCGACTGTTCCTGCTGCGCGGCCTGCGTGGCCGGCGCGGGCTGGGCCGGTGTGGCAGAATCGGTTGCGGCAGGAGGCTCGGCAGCGGGTGTTTCAGCCGCCGGCGGCGTTTCGGCGGCCGGCACAGGCGTTTCGGCAACCGCGGCCGGCGGCTCGTTCGGCGACGCGGCATTGGCAGGCGGGGCCGCCGCGTCCGGTGCGGGAGTCCCAGCGGCCGGCGCCGTCTCTGGGGCCGGCGTTGTCTCGGAGGCTGGCGTCTCTCCGGTCGCGGCGGGGGCTTGTGCCGTCGTTTCCGAAGATTCCGCCGGCGATTGCGCCGCTGTGGGCGGCTGGGTCGCGGCCGGGGGCTCAGCCGTTGGCGGCTCGACTGGTTCGGTGGCCGGCATGGAAGGCTGCGTCACGGCTGCGACAGAGGTTCCTTCGCCGATTGCCGCTGGCCCTCCGGCCGGCCCTGCGTCAATCTCGGTGCCATCGGGGCTGAGGCGCTGCGTGAATTTCTGGGGCCCCGCATTCGCCGGCTCGGGCGCCGTGGCCTCCGGCGCCGGCTGGGCAGGTTCAGGCGCAGCCGGCGGCTGAACCGCCGCGACATCGGGAGCGGGAGTCTCGGTTGCCGGCTGCTCCGGTGTCGCCGCCGGTTCGTTCGAGGAGAGGTGCGCGCCGGTTATGCCGACGCGCGCCAGCAATTGCTCGACCTGATCGGGCTTCGCCCAAACCAGGTATCCGCCGCCCGCGAGGATTGCCAGGACCACGGCGGCGGCTATGAGGCGGCCGTAGCCGCGGCGACGCTCCGGTTCCTCTTCCGGCGCGATCGTCTCGCCATCGTCCCGCTCCGGCAGGAACGAAGGCGGAGCATCGTCATTGCTGCGCTCCTCGTCCACGACCTCATCGATCGGCTTCGGATCGTTGGCGCTAACCGGCGAGGTTGCCGGCGCTTCGGGGCGCGGAGCCGGCTCCGTCCTTGCGGGAGGTGAAGCGGGAACCGGCGATTTCGCCGGAGCCGGAGCTGGAGCCGGCGCTTTTGCCACCGGTGCCGGGGCGGCGGGCTTGGCTGCGACAGGGGCAGCGAGCGATTTGTCGGCGGCGGGAACCTTGGCAGCCGGATCGCGCAGCGGGATGTGCGGAGCCGGATTCTTCAGCGAAGCAAAGACACTCTCCAACTCGCTCAGCGGATCGGCTGGCTTGCCGCGCGCATATTCCTTCTCGACCTGGACGATCGCTTCCTCGAGCGCCTGCTTCTGCTTGGCGACCACGCCGTCCGGCAACGGCGGATTCATCGCCGCCAGTTTTCCCGAAATGGTGATGCGCGCCTTCTCGTACACCTTCTCGCGCATCGCGGGCGTGGTGTCGCTCAAGCCTTCCAGGGTCTTTTTCAGGACCGCTACGAAATCCGCCATTCTACTGTCGACCTGTGGTCTGGATTGCCCGCGGCGCGCCGGCCGGCGGCGGCAGTTCGGGATTCGCCAAAATTAATCTTGAAACGGGTCGGTCACAAGTATCGTGTCGTCCCGTTCCGGACTGGTGGAAAGCAGCGCGACGGGCGCGCCGATCAGTTCCTCGATGTATCGCACGTATTTCACCGCCTGGGCCGGCAATTCGGCCCAGCTTCTCGCCCCGGCCGTCGTTTGCGACCACCCTTGGAGGGTTTCATAGATCGGTTTAACCGCAGCTTGTGCCCGCATTGAGGCAGGAAGATAGTCGATTCTCTGCCCGTCAAGCTCGTAACCGACGCATATTTTGATTTCCTTCAGGCCGTCGAGCACGTCCAGCTTGGTCAGCGCTATGCCCGTTATGCCCGAGGTCTTGACCGTCTGGCGCACCAGCACCGCGTCGAACCAGCCGCAGCGGCGCGGACGGCCGGTGTTGACGCCGACCTCCCGGCCGACGGTCGCCAGATGGCGGCCGATCTCGTCGTCGAGTTCGCAGGGGAACGGCCCTTCGCCGACGCGGGTCGTATAGGCCTTGGTGATGCCCAGCACATAGCCGATCGCCGTCGGGCCAAGGCCGGAGCCTGCCGCCGCCTGTCCTGCCACGGTGTTCGACGAGGTGACGAACGGATAGGTGCCGTGGTCATTGTCGAGCAGGGCGCCTTGAGCGCCCTCGAACAGGATGCGCGCGCCGGCGCGGCGCTTCTCGTCGAGCACGCGCCAGACCTGGTCCATGAAAGGCAGGATCTTTTCGGCGATCGAGGTCAGTTCCTCATGGATCGCAGCCGCTTCGATCTCGGCCAGGCCCATGCCGCGCCGCAGCGCGTTGTGGTGGGTGAGCAGCCGCTCGATCTTGAGCATCAGCGTCTCGGGCTCGGCGAGGTCGATCAGCCGGATGGCGCGGCGGCCGACCTTGTCCTCGTAAGCAGGGCCGATGCCGCGCCGCGTGGTGCCGATCTTGAGGGCGGAATTGGCGTCCTCGCGGATGCCGTCGAGTTCGCGATGCAGCGACAGGATCAGCGGTGCGTTGTCGGCGATGCGCAGCACCTCGGGCGTGATCGTAACCCCTTGGCCGCGCAGCTTCTCCATTTCCTGGACGAAATGATGCGGGTCGACGACCACGCCGTTGCCAATGACCGACAACTTGCCCTGGACGAGGCCGGATGGCAGCAGCGCGAGCTTGTAGCTGACGCCGCCGATGACCAGCGTGTGACCGGCATTGTGACCGCCATGGAAACGCACGACCACATCGGCGCGGTCGGCCAGCCAGTCGACGATCTTGCCCTTGCCTTCGTCGCCCCATTGCGAGCCGACGACCACCACATTGGCCATGTCATTTCCTCAAACACAGAAAGCCCGGAACCGGGCAACGGGCTTCTATAGCGGCAAGGTTACGCGAGCGCGACCTTTGTCATCGGTGAAAAAGGGATACGGGCACAATAATTTTCCGGATTTCAGACGGTTTCGCTCCGGCCGGCATATCGCCGGGCAAGGGTATAAGAGTTGGGAACGGGCTCGGGCGGAACGGTTTGCCGATGGAGAAACAAGGCAGACAAGTTTGGCGATCCGCCTCCAATATGCTATCACGATAGCAAATTGGGAGTTGAAACATGGGGCAAATCCTCGTCCGGCGCGTCGATGACAACCTGAAGACCCGCCTGAAGCAGCGGGCAGCAAGGCATGGCGTAAGCATGGAAGAAGAGGTGCGCGCCATCCTGCAGGATATCGTTCTGCGCGACGAACCGAGGGTGCCGGGTCTTGGCACCAGGATCGCTGAACTGTTCAAGGACATTCCCGGCAACGACGAACCGCTTCCACACCTTCCGGACGAGCCGGTCCGGCCGGCGCGGTTCGGCGAGTGATCGTTTTCGACACGAATGTCTTGTCCGCCCTGATGATGCCGGAGCGGAACGCTGCGATCGTCGAATGGGCTGACGGGCAGCCGGCGGAGTCGATCTGGACGACGGCGGTCTGCGTCCTGGAGATCAGGACTGGAATCCTGTTTCTGCCGGACGGCCGCCGAAAAGAGAGGCTCGGCGCGGGCTTCAGCCGACTGCTTCGGGAACAGCTTTCTGGCCGAATCCTGCCGTTCGATGCCGATGCCGCCGAGCGGGCGGCCGGAATCGCTGCCTCCCGGACACTCCGGGGCAGCAATGTTGGGACCTGGGACATCCAAATCGCCGGCATCGTCATTGTGCGAAATGCCACGCTGGCGACCCGCAACACCAAGGATTTTGGCGACCTCGACATCCGCCTGGTCAATCCCTGGAACGTTTGACCGGTTGCAGCGAGTCATCCCCGATTGCGCGCGCTTCGAACTCCGTGGCAATGTCTCCGAAACAGCAAAGGGCGCTCGATCCGACGTCCTCACAAGGGAGACCGGCATGAGCAATACCGAGATGATGGCACGGATGTCCAAAAGCCCGGGCTTCATCGCCGCGCTGGACCAGAGCGGCGGCTCGACGCCGGGCGCGCTGAAACTCTACGGCATTCCCGAGACCGCCTATAGCGGCGAGGCCGAGATGTTCAAGCTGGTGCATGAGATGCGGGTGCGCATCATGACCGCGCCGGCCTTCACCGGCGACAAGATCCTGGCGGCCATATTGTTCGAGCGCACGATGGACGGCTCGGTCGGCGACAGGCCGGTCCCATCCTATCTCTGGGAGCAGCGGAAGATCATTCCGTTCCTGAAGGTCGACAAGGGGCTGGAGGCAGAGAACGACGGCGTCAGCCTGATGAAGCCGATGCCGACGCTGGACCCGCTGCTGGAGCGCGCGGTCAAACTCGGCGTGTTCGGGACCAAGATGCGCTCCGTCATCAACCTGCCGTCGAAGACCGGCATTGCCGCGGTGGTGGCGCAGCAGTTCGACGTCGGCGCGCAGATCGCCGCGCACGGGCTGGTGCCGATCATCGAGCCGGAAGTCTCGATCAAGAGCCCCGACAAGCCCGGCGCCGAGGCGATCCTGCGTAGCGAGATTCTTGGCCGGCTCGACGCCCTGCCGCAGGACCGGAAGGTCATGCTCAAGCTGACGATCCCCGACCAGCCGGATTTTTATGCGCCGCTGGTCGAGCATCCGCGCGTCGCCCGGGTGGTGGCACTGTCGGGCGGCTATACCCGCGCCGACGCCTGCAGGCGGCTGGCCGAAAACCACGGCATGATCGCCAGTTTTTCGCGCGCCCTGGCTGAGGACCTCAGACATTCCATGAGCGACGCCGAGTTCCAGGCGGCGCTCAAAAAGTCGATCGACGAAATCTATGCCGCCTCGACCGTGAAGAGTTGAGTCGGCCGGCGGCCGGCCCGGGGTTCCATCAGGCCGCCGCCACGTCGAACTTCAGCGGCTTGGCGGAAACGATCTTCGGATTGGCGCGCAGTTCGGCCAGCACGTCCTCCGGGAACGGCGCATCGAGATAAAGCAGCGCGATGGCGTCGCCACCCGGCTTGTTGCGGCCGAGCTGGAAGTTGGCGATGTTGACGTTGTTCTTGCCGCAGATTGTGCCGAGCAGGCCGATGATGCCCGGTGCGTCGGGGTTGGTGGTATAGAGCATGTGCTGACCCACCTCGGCGTCGAGATTGATGCCCTTGATCTGGATGAAGCGCGGCTTGTGGTCGGAAAAGCAGGTGCCGGCGATCGAGCGCGTCTGCTTCTCGGTGGTTACCGTCAGCTTGATGTAGCCGTCGAACACGCCCGACTTGTCGCGCTTGACCTCCGACAGGACGATGCCGCGTTCCTTCACCATGATCGGCGCCGACACCATGTTGACGTCGGCCACCTGCGGCCGGATCAGGCCGGCGAGCGCGGCGCTGATCAGGGCGCGGGTGTTCATGCCGGCGGTCGCGCCATCGAACAGCAGCTCCACCTCGGTGATCGGCTCCTCGGTTACCTGGCCGACAAAGGCGCCCAGCACTTCGGCGAGCTTGATGAAGGGTTTCAGCCGCGGCGCTTCCTCGGCTGTGATGGAAGGCATATTGATGGCGTTTGAGACGGCGCCCTTGATCAGGTAGTCGGACATCTGCTCGGCGACCTGCAGCGCGACATTCTCCTGCGCCTCGCTGGTGGAGGCGCCGAGATGCGGCGTCGTCACCACATTCTCCATGCCGAACAGCGGGTGCTCGGTCGCCGGCTCGGTCTCGAACACGTCGATGCCGGCGCCGGCCACCTTGCCGCTCTTCAGTGCGGCGATGAGGTCCTTTTCGACGATCAGCCCGCCGCGCGCGCAATTGATGATGCGCACGCCATCCTTCATCTTGGCGATCGCCGCCGCGTCGATGATGTTGCGGGTCTTGTCGGTAAGCGGCGTGTGCAGGGTGATGAAGTCGGCGCGGTGGAACAGTTCCTCCAGTTCGACCTTCTCGACGCCGAGTTCGGTGGCGCGGCTCTCCGACAGGAACGGGTCGTAAGCGACGACATGCATCTTCAGGCCGACGCCGCGCGTCGCCACGATCGAGCCGATATTGCCGCAGCCGATGACGCCCAGCGTCTTGCCGGTGATTTCGACGCCCATGAAGCGGTTCTTTTCCCATTTTCCCGCATGGGTCGAGGCGTTGGCCTCCGGGATCTGGCGGGCCAGCGCGAACATCATGGCGATGGCGTGCTCGGCGGTGGTGATCGAATTGCCGAACGGCGTGTTCATGACGATGATGCCGCGGCGCGAGGCGGCGGGGATGTCGACATTGTCGACGCCGATGCCGGCGCGGCCGATGACCTTCAGATTGGTCGCGGCGGCGATCAGTTTTTCCGTGACCTTTGTCGCCGAGCGGATGGCAAGGCCGTCATACTGCCCGATCACTTCGAGTAGTTTATCCTTGTCCTTGCCGAGATCGGGTAAATAGTCGACCTCGACGCCGCGATCCCTAAAGATCTGCACGGCGGTGGTGGAGAGTTTGTCGGAAACGAGTACGCGGGGCATGGGAATCCTCTGCGATTGGCTTCCCTCCCCCTTGCGGGGAGGGTGGTCGCGCAGCGACCGGGTGGGGTCCTAGCGGCCGAACTCGGCCTGTCCTTGTTGAAAGTCGGAGCGGTGGAGATAACCCCACCCGGCCGCTTCGCGGCCACCCTCCAGCAAGGGGGAGGGGGAACGTCGCATTATGCCGCCGCCTTCAGCGCCGCCTTCTGCTGCGCAAAGGCCCAGTCGAGCCAGGGCGTCAGCTTGCGCAAATCGTCGGTCTCGACGGTCGCGCCGCACCAGATGCGCAGGCCGGGCGGGGCGTCGCGGTAGCTGGCGATGTCGTAGGCCACCTTCTCCGCCTCAAGCGCCGCCGTGAACGCCTTCACGAAAGCCTGCTGGCCGGCATCGTCCAGACCGGCAACGGCCGGATCGACAAAACGCAGGCAGACGGAGGTGTTGGAGCGCGTCGCCTCGACTTCGGCAAGGAAGTCCACAGCCGCATTCTCCGCCACCCAATCCGCCAGCACGGCGGCATTGGCGTCGGCGCGGGCGACCAGCCCGTCCAGCTTGCCGACCGACTTCGCCCATTCCAGCGCGTCGATATAGTCCTCGACGCACAGCATGGACGGCGTGTTGATGGTCTCGCCCTTGAAGATGCCCTCGATCAGCTTGCCGCCCGAGGTCAGCCGGAAAATCTTCGGCAGCGGCCAGTCGGGCTTGTAGGTCTCAAGCCGCTCGACGGCGCGCGGCGACAGGATCAGCATGCCGTGCGCGCCCTCGCCGCCCAGAACTTTTTGCCAAGAGAAGGTCACGACGTCGAGTTTCGAAAAGTCCAGCCGTTGGGCAAAAGCCGCCGAAGTGGCGTCGCAGATGGTCAGGCCCTTGCGGTCGGCCGGGATGAAATCGGCATCGGCAACACGCACGCCCGATGTCGTGCCGTTCCAGGTGAAGACCACGTCGCGGTCGAAATCGACTTTCGCGAGGTCCGGTAGCGCGCCATAGGGCGCCTCGAAAATCCGCGCGTCCTTCAGCTTTAGCTGCTTGGCGACATCGGTCACCCAGCCGGCGCCAAAACTTTCCCAGGCCAGCATGTCGACGCCGCGCGCACCGAGCAGCGACCACATCGCCATCTCGACGGCGCCGGTGTCGGAGGCCGGCACGATGCCGATGCGGTAGTCGGCGGGAACCTCAAGCACTTCGCGCGTCAGCGCGATTGCCTGCTCCAGCTTGGTCTTGCCGATCTTGGCGCGGTGGGAACGGCCGAGCGCGGCATTCCTCAGCGCCTCGACCGACCAGCCGGGGCGTTTCGCGCAGGGACCTGAGGAGAAATTGGGGTTTGCCGGACGGAGTCCGGGCTTGGAGACGGTCGTCGTCATTGTGGCTATCCTTCCAGATAGAAAGCCCCTCGTTGGGGAGGGGTGTCCCACTGGCGGAAATATTCGGTCGCTCATTTGCCGTCAAGGGCAAAGTTTTCGTCGTATCCGGAACAGGATGCCGCAGGGGCAGCGCCAAAAGCGAACGGCGGGCAAAAGCCCGCCGCGAGGATACCGTGCCGCCGTAGCGGCATGCTCACCAGATTTCGTAACGCAGGCCGAGGCGGATTTCGTGCTGCGAGAGGTCGCTGTCCTTGCCCTTGATGCTCAGTCCGTCGCTGGCCCAGCTAAACATATCGCCATTGTCGATCTGCTTGTAGCGATAGCCGACATCGACCTTCCAGTTGTTGGTAAGATCATAGGCCGCGCCCGCCATGAGGGCGTAGGTGAAGCGCCAGTCGCTCTCGCCGCCCATGCTGCTGGAGCCTGCAAAGGTCGAGTCCGGGCAGGCCGCATCGCCGTCGACGCAGTAGTATTTCGATCCGAGATCGGACCAACTGACATAGCTGAAACCGAGGCCGCCGCCGACATAGGGGGTGAAACCGGCATAGGTGCCGAGGTCGACATAACCATTGGCCATGACGCTGATGGCGGACATGTCGGCGCTGTCGGAGGAACGGCAGCCCGTGCCGTCGAGGTCCGGATCGTCGGAGCAAGGCACCAAGCTGCTGGTGCTTCCGGAAAAATCGGAGCGGAACCCGTCGACCGTGGCGTCGGCGCGGAACCATTCGTTGAACTGGTAACCGACGCCGCCGCCGAAGGTGAAATCATTGTCCAGCGAGGCGCTGTTGAAGGAGGAATTCGTGGAGTTCACTCCGTCGGATATGGTGTAGGAGTATCGTCCGGAATCCTGCGAGAAGATGTAGCCTATGTCGCCGCGCAGGTACCATCCCGAGCCGACTTCCACGGGAACGAATTCTTCCGCGGTCTCCACCACCACCGGCGGTTCGTAGTCCGCCGCGGCGGCCTGGGACAGCGGGAACGCGGTGGCGGCGAGCAGCAAGGCGAAGCGTCTGGCTAGAAACATGGTCAGGATACTCCTCATACGACGATGACGCCGACAGTTCATCCATCGCGGTCGAGAAGTATTGTTAACCATAACGGTTAAATCAGCGTTAAGCCTAACCGATCCTTTACGCCGCTGGTTAAGTTTTGAACTTTGCGCGGTGCAAAACAAAACCGCCCGGCACAAGGCCGGGCGGTCGGGATCGGGATCTCGTCGTGCGACTACTGCTTGTAGACCGGCGCCGGCTCGTACGGGACCGGGGCGACGCAGCCATTGCTGCCGCTGAACTGATAGCGCAGGCCCGCGCGTACTTCATGCGTGTTGAAGCCGTCGTCGTAACCCGGGCCGGCATTGGCCGTGTAGCCGAACATCTGGCCGCCATCGATATGCGAGAAACGATAGCCGACGTCGAGTTTCGTGGTGTCGGTCAGGCAGTAGGAAACACCCGCCATGGCGGCATAGGCAAACCGCCAGTTGCCGTCGCCGTCATGCGTGAATTCGCCATTGTCGTCGTTGTTGACCAGATTGTCCCATTTGACATACGCGCCGCCGATGCCCGCGCCGACATAGGGCGTGAAGCCGTTATAGGTGCCGAGGTCGACATAGGCGTTGGCGAGCATCAGGAAGGCTTGCACGGACGAACTGTCGGATGACGTGCAGGGCACGTCGCCGCAGAAACCTTCGGTGCTGCCGTCGAAGTCCGCACTGAAGAAATAATCGCCCGTCAGGTCGACGCGGAAATAGTCGTTGACTTGGTAACCGATACCGGCGCCGAGCGACATGGCGCCCTTCAGGTCGCCGTCAAGATTGCCCATCTCGCCATCCGTTCCGTAGAGAACGTAGTCGGCGCCACGGAAATCCGACCAGTGGTAATCGATGTCGCCGCGAATGTACCATCCGCCGACATTCGGCGCATAGACGACCGGCTCGACGGGCGCCTCCACAACCGGCGGTTCGACATAGTCCGCCGCGAGCGCGGGCAGTGCGGCGCCACTTGCGAGGACGGCCGCGAGGCCCGCGATTCCAAGTCTGAACATTTTCAATACCCCACGTTCCCCGGGACTAGGCACTCGCCCGAAAGAGGTTGAACTCGACGTGGACAATGAAGGGTAAAGGTTAAGGTGCGCTTAACCCTGTTGCTTAACCATGATCGGGCCTAGGCCGGCATTGCCGATTATGGCGGACGCTTTTGCGGGATCTCGGAGCCGCGTCCGGAATGGTCCGATCTACCGCAGAGGCGGCGTTGCGCCGCGCGGACGCAATGGAGACGAGGGGCTGGTGGACCGAATTCCGGCGCCGGCATCTTTGACGGCGGAAGCAAAGCTTGGCCGGGCTGCCGAGGTGGGTTGAAATGCCGGCAATGGCTCAGCGGAGCGCGATGAGGCGGACTGCCTGAACGCCGGCGCCGATGATTGCATCGACTGCTGGCCGCAGCGTCCAAATTCGCGCGTCGGACGAACGAGCGGTCTCCGCGGCCAACTCCGTCGTGAGCGGATCGTGCCGCGGGAGTTTGATTATGCGCTTGGGCGGGCGAGGCGGCGAAAGCCACGCCCGCTCATCGGGCAGGCGAAATCAGGCCGCCGAGCGCAGTTCGGAAATCACGCCGACAAGATCGTCCACAACCGCTTCGACCAGGCCCCGGTCGTCGCCTTCCGCCATGACGCGGATCAGCGGCTCGGTTCCGGACGGACGGATAACCAGCCTGCCGGCTTTGCCGAGGCGGCTGCGGGCGTCCTCGATGGCGGCCTTCACCGTCGTGGATTCGAGCGGCTTGCCTCCCGAGATCCGAACGTTTTTCAGCAGTTGCGGCACAGGTTCGAATTTCCGGCAAAGCTCGCTGACCGGCTTGTTGGAGCGCTTGATGCAGGCCAGCACCTGCAGCGCCGACACCAGCCCGTCACCGGTGGTCGAGAAGTCGGACAGGATGATGTGGCCGGACTGCTCGCCGCCGACATTGAAGCCGTGGGCGCGCATGTGCTCGACGACGTAGCGGTCGCCGACCTGGGTGCGGAAGAGCTGAAGATCCCGATCCGTCAGGAAGCGCTCAAGGCCCAGATTGGACATGATGGTGGTGACGACACCGCCGCCGGCCAGGCGGCCGTTCTGCTGCCACGCCTCAGCGATCAGGGCGATGATCTGGTCCCCGTCGACGACGGTCCCGTTCTCGTCGACGATGATCATGCGATCGGCGTCGCCGTCGAGCGCGATGCCGATGTCGGCGCGGACCTCGTGCACCTTCTTGGCGAGGCTGGCAGGATGCGTCGAGCCGCAATCCTGGTTGATGTTGAAGCCGTTGGGCTCGTTGTTGATCGTGAAGACTTCTGCGCCGAGTTCCCACAGAGCGGCGGGGGCCACCTTGTAGCCGGCGCCGTGCGCGCAATCGATGACGATGCGAAGGCCGGCCAGCGACATGGAGCGCGGCAGCGTCCGCTTGGCGAACTCGATGTAGCGGTCATGCACGCCGTCGACGCGCTTGGCGCGGCCCAATCCTTCCGCATCGGCCAACGCGATGTCGACGTCGCTGTCCAGCAGGCTCTCGATGCGCATCTCGATCTCGTCGGAGAGCTTGTAGCCGTCCGGTCCGAACAGTTTTATGCCGTTGTCGTAATAAGGGTTGTGGGAGGCGGAGATCATCACGCCGATATCGGCGCGCAGCGAGCGCGCCAGCATGGCGACCGCGGGCGTCGGGATCGGGCCGAGAAGGAATACGTCCATGCCGGCCGCGCAGAAACCCGCGACCATGGCGTTCTCGATCATGTAACCGGACAGCCGCGTATCCTTGCCGAGCACGACGCGGTGGCGGTGCTTGCCGCGCTGGAAGGAGAGACCGGCGGCCATACCCACCTTCATGGCCACTTCCGCGGTCATTGGATGCTTGTTGGCGCGTCCCCGGATTCCATCCGTTCCGAAATACTTTCTCGTCATTCAGGTATGTCCCCAAACCAACTCGATGACGCAGCCTTTGCCACAAATCGGGCAACCGGCCTGCATCACAAAGTGTGAGTATGTGTTACGAATCCCTTAGAAGTCATTTCCACATTCCAATTCTGACTTCATCCGTCGATTCGCGATTGCATGATTGCGGCTTGTCGCCGCTCTGCCCCTGTCGAAAGTCAAGCTCGTCCCGAACATCTGGGTCCGGCAAGCCAATAAACTGTTTTTGTTTAATTTTTTGATGACACGAGGATTAAGACATCCGACCTGCCGGTCGGCGACTGTCGCGCCGTGAAGCACGTCCTTTCCCATAGAACAGCGATGTCGCCCAAATGCCTTCCCCGCGTGAGGTCGCATTTGATCTTAGCAGAATGTGGCATGTCCGTGGCAATCGGCCTTAATTCGGCTCTGCAAATACCCGCGGTATCGCCGAATGGCGCAGATCGGGGAGAGGGCCGTTGCGTTTAGCGGCCAAGAGGATGACCCGTCGACCTTCAACTGCGTATCCACGTCATCCTGCGTCAAGCGGCATACGGAAGCACCCGCAGCCGATGCCTAGGCTCTGTTGGACGCCGCACCCATATGCCGGATGGCATCGTCATCGTCCCGCCGCTTTGGCGAAAGACCCTACGGTTGTAGCGCAATTCACTGGCCCAGCCGTTCGTTGCACGCTATGAACTGCAAGGGACTTTTGTGAGCAGGAGGCGACCTATGCTCATCACTCGACTTACCACCCTTTCCTGCCTAGCTGTGTTCGTATCCTTGATGGCCGCGCCGGCGAGCGCGCTGACCATGGCCGAATGCAGCGCCAAATATAACGCCGCCAAGGAGGCTGGCACCCTCGGTACGATGAAGTGGAATGATTTCCGCAAGGCGGAGTGCGGCAGCGACGCCAGCGCAGTCGCGGAACCTGAACCCGCGAAACCTGCGAAGAAGGCGGCTACGTCCGAGACCTCGGGCGAAACCGCCAAAGGCCTGAGCAGGGCCGAATGCAGCGCCAAGTATAACGCCGCCAAGGAGGCGGGCACGCTTGGCGGCCTGAAATGGAACGATTTCCGCAAGGCCGAATGCGGCCCTGGCGCGAGTGCGACGGCTGCCGCCGCTCCGGCGAAAACGGAGAAGGCGAGCAAGGCAACCGCGTCCGAAACCACGGATGAGACTGCAAAGGGCCTGACCATGGCCGAATGCAGCGCCAAGTATAACGCCGCCAAGGAGGCGGGTACGCTCGGCGGCCAGAAGTGGAACGAGTTCCGCAAGGCCCAATGCGGCCCCGGTGCAAGCGCGACGGCTGCCGCCGCTCCGGCGAAAACGGAGAAGGCGAGCAAGGCAACCGCGTCCGAAACCACGGATGAGACTGCAAAGGGCCTGACCATGGCCGAATGCAGCGCCAAGTATAATGCCGCCAAGGAGGCCGGTACGCTCGGCGGCCAGAAGTGGAACGAGTTCCGCAAGGCCGAATGCGGCCCCGGCGCAAGCGCGACGGCTGCAGCCGCTCCGGCGAAAACGGAGAAGGCGACCAAGGCAACCGGGTCCGAAACCACGGATGAGGCTGCCAAGGGCCTGACCATGGCCGAATGCAGCGCCAAGTATAATGCCGCCAAGGAGGCGGGTACGCTCGGCGGCCAGAAGTGGAACGAGTTCCGTAAGGCCGAATGCGGCCCTGGGGCGAGCGCGACCGCTGCCGCCGCGCCGGCCAAAGCCGGAAAATCAAGCGCTGCTACGGACACCGGCAAGGGCCTGACAATGGCCGAGTGCAGCGCAAAATACCAGGCGGCCAAGGCCGGCGGTTCGCTGAACGGCATGAAATGGAACGATTTCCGCAAATCGTCATGCGGCGCGAATGCTTCGGATGACGAAACGGTGCCGGCCGCCGACGAAGCCAACTACACCAGCGAGCCGGAAACGCCGACCACCGTCGCGCCACGTGGCGTCAAATTCCCCACCGCGATCTCGCGAAAATTCTCGAACGAGAACCCCGGCAAGGCCCGGATGCACACCTGCCTGGAGCAATATTATGCCAACAAGGATGCCGATGCGCTGGGTGGCCTGCGCTGGATCCAGAAGGGCGGCGGCTTCTACAGCCTGTGCAACGCCAAGCTGAAGGCCAATTCCTGAGCGATTTGATTGGGCGTTCGGCCGGCGAAGCCCAGCTTCGCCGGCCTTTTCTTTGCGTTCTCAACTGGAAGCGTAGGCCCAGGCGGTGGTGCTCAACCTCCCGTCAACTCCAAAAAATGACGCCATTCCATCGGCTTATCGCGAAAGCAGCTTGAAACGCGGATGGTAACCTGGCGCGAACCGGTTTCACGCACGACGCGGCGCGCCTTCGCCGCGCTTGGGGCAGGCCGACCGGTAATATCGACCTGAGGGGCTCAATGGATTTTCAGGGTCCGGGATTGTTGCGATGCCGGATATCGTTTTTCGTCGTGCCGATCCACGGTGAATTCACTACGCCGCCGATCTTGCTCGCGGTGTCGCTTGGTGCGTTGGTCGCTTCAATCGACAAATCATTGTCGATTGATCGGCCTTCGGCCGACCGCTCTACCCGCCGGGGTCCCGTTGCCTCCGGCAACTCCCCGGCGTTCGAAACCTTTCACCGTGCCGCCGGCACGTTGAATTCGCTGCGCGAACCGGTTTCTCACCCCTGCGGTTGGGGCTCCATGCCGCCTTCGGATTCCTCGCCGCCCTTCTTGCGGCGGCCGCCGGTAGCGCCGGCCTTCGGCACGGCCGAACCACGGCTCGGCGGCGTGTCGTCGCCAAGGTCCCGCGACGGCTTCTTGCCGGCGATCAACTGCTTGATCTCGTCGCCGGACAGCGTCTCGTATTCCAGCAGTCCCTCGGCGATGGCGATCCACTCATCCCTGTGGACGGTGAGGATACGGGTCGCTTCGTTGTAGGCCTCGTCGATCAGGCGGCGCACCTCGGCGTCGATGATCTTGGCCGTCTCGCCCGACACGTTCTGCGTGCGCGCCACCGAATGGCCGAGGAACACCTCTTCCTGGTTCTCGCCATAGGCGACCTGACCGAGTTTCTCCGAGAAGCCCCAGCGGGTCACCATGGCGCGGGCGAGTTTTGTCGCCTGCTCGATGTCGGAGGAGGCGCCGGACGTGATGTTCTCCTTGCCGAACTTGATCTCCTCGGCGACGCGGCCGCCCATCATGATCACCAGCCGCGACGTCATCCACTTGTAGCTCATCGAGTAGCGGTCGCCTTCCGGCAACTGCATGACCATGCCCAGCGCGCGGCCGCGCGGGATGATAGTCGCCTTGTGCAGCGGATCGGCGGCCGGGACCTGCAGGGCGGTGATGGCGTGGCCGGCCTCATGATAGGCGGTCAGTTCCTTCTCTTCCTGCGTCATGGCGGTCGAGCGGCGCTCCGCCCCCATCATGATCTTGTCCTTGGCGTCCTCGAACTCCTGCATGGTGACCAGGCGCTTGTTGCGCCGCGCCGCCATCAGCGCCGCCTCGTTGACGAGGTTCATCAGGTCGGCGCCGGAGAAGCCCGGCGTGCCGCGTGCCACGGTCTTGAGGTCGACATTCGGCGCCAGCGGCACGTTGCGCACATGGACCTTGAGGATCTTCTCGCGGCCGATGATGTCGGGGTTCGGCACGACGACCTGGCGGTCGAAGCGGCCCGGACGCAGCAGCGCCGGGTCGAGCACGTCCGGCCGGTTGGTGGCGGCGATCAGGATGATCGATTCGTTGGATTCGAAACCGTCCATCTCGACCAGCAACTGGTTCAGCGTCTGCTCGCGCTCGTCATTGCCGCCGCCGAGGCCGGCGCCGCGATGGCGGCCGACGGCGTCGATCTCGTCGATAAAGATGATGCAGGGCGCGTTCTTCTTGGCCTGGTCGAACATGTCGCGGACGCGGCTCGCGCCGACGCCGACGAACATCTCGACGAAGTCCGAACCGGAAATGGTGAAGAACGGCACGTTGGCCTCGCCGGCGACGGAGCGCGCGAGAAGCGTCTTACCGGTGCCGGGAGGGCCGACCAGCAGCACGCCGCGCGGAATCTTGCCGCCGAGGCGCTGGAACTTCTGCGGGTCGCGTAGGAACTCGACGATCTCCTCAAGATCCTGCTTGGCTTCGTCGACGCCCGCCACGTCCTGGAAGGTGATGCGGCCATGCGCCTCTGTCAGCAGCTTGGCCTTCGACTTGCCGAAACCCATGGCACGGCCGGACCCCGACTGCATCTGGCGCATGAAGAAGATCCAGACGCCGAGGATGAGGATCATCGGCAGCCACGAGATCAGCATGCTGACGATGCCGCCCGAACCCTCGGTCTCGGGACGCGCGGTGATGGTGACGCCCTTTTCCTCAAGCCGCGAAACCAGGGTCGGGTCGCCCGGCGAGTAGGTCTGGAAACCGGCGGAATTGTCGGAATAGGAGCCGGTGATCCGGTCACCGACGATGGTGACGGTCTTGATGCGGCCCGACGAGAGGTCTTTCAGGAAATCCGAATAGGCCACCTCGGAAGTAGCCCCACGCGCTGCCGGTCCGGTCTGGAACAGATTGAACAGCGCGATGAGCAGCACGGCGATGATCGCCCACAGCGCGAGGTTGCGATAATTCGGATTCATCAAGTGTCCCGTTCACACCCGGCTTAGGGCATGCGTCCAGAGTAATATGCGTCCCGAGTAACATAGGGAGGACTGGCCATATTGCCAAGCAAAACCCCTCTAAGCAGTTAAGCTTGCCCGACATTGTGACGGGGGCATGGCGGCCCGGGAATTGCGGGTGCGCCGACGAGTCTCGAAACGGCGCGCGCAAGCTCGATGTCGAAGCATGGAAGGAAGCGCGCGTAGAGCGACAGGACAGGCGTTGCTTGCCAGCTTCCAACCGTATCTGCATCAGCATCGGGCGGCATGCCGGCTGCTCGTACACCCTGGCTCAAAAGTACGGGCCGGGACAGACGCGCAAGACGAATCAGACTTTTAGGCGCGGCACGTTCTTCCTCGGTTTCACCGACGAGCTCGCCGGCGGTTGGCGCGATCGACGTCGCGGCCGGGGATCCGACAGCCGAAACGCGAAATCGCCCGTCCCAGATCATGCCCGGGAACGCAGGCTCCGGTTCGGGCAATCCGCGCCGTTCGCGGCAGAGCCAGACACCGTCACGCCGGGAGGCGACGAACGTCCGCGACAAAGTGGCGCGACATGGCGGGTCGGAAAGGCGCGCCGCCAAGGCGGCGGTCCGCTCCTCATCCGGCAGATGCGGCACGCCGCCTGCGACGGCCAGCAGGACACGCAGTGCATGAATGGCCGCCGGTTCACCGGCGTTGCCAAGAAAGCCTGCATCGAGTTGGATCAAGCCGGCCTCGGCCTCCCGGGCGAAGCTTGAGATCAAAGAAGCAGCGCGATGGCCGAGTTCCTCGCGCCGCGCCGCATTCTGGCGGGCAATCTCCAGAAGCGCCTCGGTGCCGACATCCGCATCGTATGAGGCGGCCAGTTCCGACCGGATTCGGGCACGTTCGGATCGCCGGTCGGCATTGCTCGGATCGTCGATCCAGCCGATGGAATTTTGGCGCAGGAAGTCTCGCAGCATTTCGCGGCGCGTGTCGAGAAGCGGCCTTGCAATCCAGACCTTTCCGTCGAACAGCGTGGCCGGCGCCATGCCCGCCAGACCCATGCCGTCGCCGCGTTGCCGGCGCATGAACACCGTCTCCGCCTGGTCGTCGGCGGTGTGCGCGGTGAGGATCATGTCGGTGCCAATTTCCTCGGCGGTCGTCGCGAGAAGGCGATAACGCGCCTCGCGTGCCACGGCGGCGAGGCCCGTGGCTGGTTTCGGCCCGTTCCAGCGCAAAATCCGGTGCTCGACGCCCAGCCGTGCAGCCAGTTCCCCAACGGCCGATGCTTCGTCGGCGGATTCCACGCGCAACCCGTGGTCGACCGTAACCGCGACGAGGCGCGTCGGAATGGCCGCGCGGTCGATGAAAGCCTTCAGCAGCAGGAACAGCGCCGTCGAATCGCTGCCGCCGGAAACCGCGGCAATGACAACGGAGCGGTTTTCAAATCCGTATCTGGAAATCGCTTCGAGCAGATCGCCCGGCGGGCTCAGCACGCAGCCAGCGCCTGTTCCTGCTTCACGCGCTCCTTGAGCGCGGATGAGATGTTCGGATAGCGCTTTCCGACCTCGCCGAAAGTGGCGCAGGCCACTTCGCGCTGGTTCAACCCAACAAGCGAGATGCCGAGCTTCAGCAGCATGTCCGGGGCCTTCTTGGCCTTGGGATAGGCTTTGCTCGCGGCCAGGAAGGTTTCGGCGGCGTCGCGGTATTTCTTCTGCCCAAGCAGCGCTTCGCCCAGCCAGAAATGCGCATCGGCGGCGCGCTCGTTCTGCGGAAATCGTTCGATATGGTCGCGGAAACCGGTCTCGGCGGTGGAATAGTCGCCGGAGAGGATGAACTGGTAGGAATTCCGGTAGAGTTCCTCCGGGTCATCGGTCGGCGGCAGCGCGGCGACGATCGACCCGCCATTCTGCTTGGGAGCAGGCGTATCTGATCCGGCGCTGGGCGCGGCATTCTTCGCCGGCGCGGTTTCGACCGAGCGCACATTGCCGTTCTTGTCGACTGTGATCGTTCCGAAGGTCTTTTGCGGAGCGCCGAGATTGGGATCGGTGGCATTGGTCGTGTCGTTGGCGATGACGCCAGCGACACTGTCCTCGGCGGGCTTCTCCTGGGTCGCCGGCGTATCGCCGGCGACTTTACGGTTCGACTTGCCGGAGGCGTCGGACTTCTTCTCGAGTTCCTGGAAGCGGAATTCGTTGTCCTCCTGCATCTTCCGGATCTGCTCCTGCAACTGCAGGATCTGGAAGTTCAGTTCCTCGACGGTGCCGTTGAGGGTGCGGATCTGTTCCTCCAGGTTCACCACGCGCGGGTCGGAAGCCTGCGCCACGCGGTAGCTGCCGTCGGCCGGAGAGGCATCGAACACCCCTGGCAGCCCGGCGGCGGGACGCTGGACGGCGATGCCATGGTCGGTGGCGGCGATGTCGCGCGCCTCGACGGCGGCAACCGAAAGGAGCATCGCGGCAAGCGTGCCGCTCAGGATCGATCGAAAATACATGGGCGTCTCATGATTGGTGAAGGCTGCGGTTCAGCGGCCGCGGCAACGACGCAAAACACTTCCGATGCGGCACGCATCGGCCTTTTATCAGGCCGCGAGACTTCGGCCAAATTTTGTTTCGCGTTTCACGTCGGTGACGAATTCGACCCGAACGGAGGTCAGTGCGGGTCCATTGCGGGCAGGTCCAAATGCTGTTCGACCCGACGCATGCGGGCTTCGAGTTCGCTGATCAGGACGCCATGGCCGATCACCGAGCTGTGGTATTCCATCACGGCCCGGCGCAACCCGACGATCTGCTCGCCCAACTCCTTGCGCGTCTTCTTGTCTTCGGCCTGCAAGGTTGCGATGTCGGAAGCAACGTCGGCGCGCAGCGAATGCACCTCCGATCGTAGGTCCGCTCCCAGGCTTGCCATCTCTGATCGCAAGTCGGATATGTCAATCCGGGTTGCCATCTCGGCGCGCATGTCGCGCAGCAGGCGCAGGATGAGACTGTCGGGTTCGTCGCTCATGTGGCTTTCATACCACACTGCCGCGCAAGCGCAAACGGCGGCCCGGGGGCCGCCGTTGGGTGTTCATCGACCGGGATTCTCAGGTGATCAGCTTCCGGCGCCGCTCAGCGTCGTGACCGCGCGGCGGTTCTGCGACCAGCAGGAAATGTCGTCGCAGACGGCGACCGGGCGTTCCTTGCCGTAGGAAATGGTCTTCAGGCGGCCGCCGGCGACGCCCCTGGAGATCAGATAGTCGCGCGTCGCGGCGGCGCGGCGGGCGCCCAGCGCAAGGTTGTATTCGCGCGTGCCGCGTTCGTCGGCATGGCCTTCGACGACGATGGCATAGTTGCGGTACTTGTTCAGCCACTGCGCCTGGCGGCCCAGCGTCTGCTGCGCATCGGCGCGGATGGCGGACGAATCGGTGTCGAAGAAGATGCGGTCGCCGACATTGACCGTGAAATCCTGCGCCGAACCGGGCGTCGCGGCGCCGGCGCCCAGCCCGAGATCGGCGGCGCTGTTCGGCGTCTTCTTGGAGGCGCAGCCGGCGATGGCGAGCGTCGCGACCAGCGCGATCATGACAGGGTTCGTGGTGAGCTTTGCGATGCGGCGCATCCCGCCTCTCCTTAATATGTGAGTGAAATCATTGAGCGTTGAGTAACCACGTTTGGGTTAACCGCCGCTCAACGGACATGGTTAACGCTCTCTTGCATGCCGCCGTCCACGGCTGCCGTCCAATGTCACAAGTCGCCCGCACGCTGGGCGGAAATGCGACGAAAACGCGGCGAGGTCATGAAACTTCGCCGCGTCGAGACCAATATCGGTCGTGGTTGACGGCCTATTCCAGCAATGGCGACCAGGCCGGATCGGACGCATAGTTCTTGGTCGGGATCGGCTGCTCGTTGCGGCCGGTCAGGTCGATCGAGAACAGGCGCGGCCCGCCTGAGCCCGCCGCTTCCTTGAAGAACATGATGTAACGGCCGTTCGGCGCCCAGGTCGGGCCTTCCTGCTGGAAGCCGGAGGACAGGATGCGTTCGCCCGAACCGTCGGTGCGCATCACGCCGATCTGGAACTCGCCGCCGGTCTGCTTGGTGAACGCGATCAGGTCGCCGCGCGGCGACCAGACCGGCGTCGAATAGGAGCCGCCGCCGAAGGAGACGCGGGTCTGGCCCGAGCCGTCGGCCCCCATGACGTAGATTTGCGGCTGGCCGCCGCGATCCGACGTGAAGACGATCTTCGATCCGTCCGGCGAATAGGAGGGCGAGGTGTCGATCGAGTTGGAACTGGTGAGCCGGGTCGTCGTGCGGCTGCGCAGGTCCATGGCGTAGATGTTGGAATTGCCGTCGTCGCGCAGCAGGCTCATGATCACCCTTTGCCCGTCCGGCGAGAAGCGCGGCGCGAAGGTCATGCCCGGGAAATTGCCGACGAGTTCGCGCTGCCCGGTCTCGATCTGCAGGAGATAGACGCGCGGCTGGCCTCCCTCATAGGACATGTAGGTGATTTCCTGGCGCGTTGGCGAGAAGCGCGGCGTGAGCGCGATGGCGCGGCCGTCGGAGAGGTAGCGCACATTGGCGCCGTCCTGGTCCATGATCGCGAGACGCTTCTTGCGGTCGTTCTTGGCGCCGGATTCGTCGATGAAAACGACGCGCGTGTCGAAATAGCCCTTCTCGCCGGTCAGGCGCTCATAGATGGCGTCGGCGATGATGTGGGCGACGCGGCGCATGTTGGCCTTTGACGAAAAGAACTGCTCGCCCACCAGTTGCTGGCCGGCAAAAGTATCCCAGAGCCGGAACTCGGCCTTCAGCCGGCCATCGGCCTCCTGGCTGACCCGCCCGGTGACGAGCGCCTGGGCATTGATCACCTTCCAGTCCTCGAAGCGGGGCGCCGCGTCGGGATTCGATATCTTTTCGATGAAGGCGCCCTTGTCGATCGGCGCGAACAGGCCGGAGCGCTGAAGGTCGGCGGCAACGATCTGCGAGATTTCCGAGCCGGTTCCATCGCCAGACAAAAAGTCGGTGATGGCGATCGGCAGCGGCTCGACTACGCCCTTGTTGACGTCGATCTCGACGAGCGCCCGGGCCGGCAAGGTCGCCAACGCGGCAAAACCCGTGGCGATGGTCACCACCGTGAGAAATGACGCCAGAAATTTCTTCATTCGATTGAACCTCGTTCGCAAGATCCCGGAGACGGTCAGTACATCTCGCTTGGATCGAAATTGACGATCACGTCCGCCCAGGATTCATATTTCTCCACCGGCAGCGTGTAGGGCGAGCACCGTGCCACCGCACGCCGCGCCGCTTCCGCGGCGGCGCGCTCGACACCGCTGGAGCCGCCGCCCGAAATGATTTCCGGGCTGCCTTCGAGAGCGCCCGTGCGGTCAAGCTTGAACTTCACGGACACGCGCAGCTTGTCGCCATCCATCGCGCCGGCGGGAATGTTCCAGCAGCGCTGGACCTGGCCGCGCAGCGCGTCCATTTCGCTCTGCGACAGTTTCGAGCCGCCGGTATTTTTCTCGCCGCCGAGCGCCGCCGTCTGCGTCGAACGCTTGGCGCCGCCGCCCTTGGTCTTGTCCTTGTTGAGCAGCGCTTCGACCTGCTTCTCGATCGATCCCGTATCGTCGGACTGCGGCTTGGAAGAGGCCTCCTTGACCGGCTTTTCCGACGATTTGCGGTCGGGCGCCTTGGCGCTCTGCGCCTCGGCGGGTTTTGGCCGGGCCTGCGGCGCGGGGGCGGACGTCGGTAGCTGGACGCTCTCCTCCGTCGGTGCCGGCTTCTCCTCGGCTATGGCCTCCGCGATGGCGTCGGGCTTGGACGGTTCGATGGCCGCAACCGTCTCCTCGGGTTGTTCGGCCGGCTTGGGCTCCGGCTGCTTCACGGGCTCGGGTTTTGGCTCCGGCGGCTTCACCGGTTCGGGCTCCGGCTGCTTGACCGGTTCCGGTTTCGGCTCGGGTTCCTTCACCGGCTCGGGCTTTACTTCTTCCTTGGGTTCCGGGACCGGAGCGACCTCCGTGGCGGGAACCGGTTTGGGTTCCTCCTTCGGCTTCGGGGTCTCTTCCGGCTTGGGCTTTTCGACCGGTTTTGGCGCGGGCGCGGCCGCCTCGGCGGTCTTCACCGGCGTCGGCTTGCCGTCGGGCGTCGGCGGATTTTCGGTATCTATGTCGTTGTCGCCGATCTTCTGGGCGTCGGCCACGACGTCCGGGCGGGTGGTCGGCGTCGGCGCGGCCTTCTCCGCCATCGGCGCCTTCTTGTCGCCCTCCTGGATCTGCGTCATCTCCGAAAGCGGCACGATGTCGACGGGCAGCGCCTCGACGTCGGCGACTTCGAGCGGCGCCGGTGCCGACAGCGCGAACAGGCCGAAGCCGAGCAGCGCCGCGTGCAGGACAACCGATGTTGTGAGGCCGGCCTTCATTCCAGACTCAGGTGCCTTGTTCCGGCAGGCTGACCAGGCCGATGTTCTTGAAACCGGCCGAGCTGATCACCGCCATGACCTTCATCACCGTGCCGTAGTCGGCCATCTTGTCGCCGCGGATGAAGATGCGTTCCTCATAACCCGTCTTGGCGATCGCCTGCAGCTTCGGCACCACCTCTTCCATCGGGATCTCGGTCTCCTGAAGATGGATCTGACCGGTTTGATTCACCGAAATTGTGATCGGCTGCGTGTCGGCGTTCATCGCCTTGGCCTGCGTCTCCGGCAGGTCGATCGGCACGCCGACGGTGAGCAGGGGCGCGGCCACCATGAAGATTATGAGCAGCACCAGCATCACGTCGACGAAGGGCGTGACGTTGATTTCCGACATCAGGCCGTGATGGCGTCCGCGCCTTCTATGGCCGCGTCCGCCTCGTCCAGACCGTGCCGCGCCTACCGACATTCCCATCGTCTGATCCTCACGCCGCCCGCTGCTGCGGTATCTTCTCGTCGATCTGGCGCGAGAGGATGGCCGAGAACTCGTCGGCAAAACCCTCCATGCGCACCCCCAGCTTACCGGCGTCCGACGACAGCTTGTTGTAGGCGATGACGGCGGGGATGGCGGCGAGCAGGCCGATGGCGGTGGCGAGCAGCGCCTCGGCGATGCCGGGCGCCACCACCGCCAGATTGGTCGACTTGGAGCCGGCGATGGCCTGGAACGAGGTCATGATGCCGACCACCGTGCCGAACAGGCCGATGAAGGGGGCTGCCGAACCGATGGTTGCGAGAAAACCCAGCCGGCCCTCCAGCCGCTCCATCTCGCGGGTCAGCGCCAGGTCCATCGCCTTGTCGATGCGGTTTTGCAATCCGATCGGCGATTTCGCGCCCTTCTCGAAGCTCTTCTTCCATTCGCGCATGGCGGCGACGAAGATCGAGCCCATGCCGGTCGGCTTGCGCTCCGACAGCGTCCGGTAGAGGTCGTCGAGCGACTGCCCGGACCAGAACACCTGCTCGAAGCGGCTCAGCGAGCGGCGCATGCGCGCATAGGCAAGGATCTTGTCGATCACGATCGCCCAGGTCCAGATCGAGGCGGCGAGCAGGCCGAGCATGACCAGCTTGACCACCCAGCCGGCTTGCAGGAAGAGCGCCCAAACTGACAACTGCACGCCCGGCTCGGCGAGAGGTAGGTTTTCCATCGTCAGACAGTCCTTAAAGATATCCGGGCGTCAGCCCCCGGCCAGCCCCTTGGCAGCATTCCGTTTCGTGTCGCGGCGCTCTACGCGCGCCTGCCCTGAAATACGCCGATGCCGGCCTTTTCGGGGCAAAGTTTGGTGAAAGGAAGGCGGCGCACGCCGACGATTTTCACCCGTCCTTCATGGACCGTTATGGTTAACGAGAGGTTAGGGGAAAGGGCCTGCGGTTCACCGGTCGTGCCGGTCGTCGCGGAGACGCTGGGCTGCTAGGAATGTGACCCACCCGCCGAACCGAAAAATGTCGGCGGTCGCTGTTCGTGCCGACAGGGGTTGCGGTATAGGCGGGTCATGGCGGTCAAAATCAACATTTCTGCAGTTCTGGACAGGCTGAACCGAGCGCTGTCGTGGCCGCTTTTCAACCGGATGGGGTCCAGGGGCCGCCTGGTTGCCGCCGAAGCACGATCGCTGCGCGGCCGGGCAATCGTCCCGACCGGCACGGGCAATTTGGTGGAGATCGGAAAAGGCGCCCGTTTTCACGGCAGCATCAAATTCATGGGCGACAACAACAAGGTGCTCATCGGCAAGAATTGTTTTTTCAACGGCAGGATCACCCTGAAGGGAAGCGGCCAGACCGTCGTATTCGGCGATCAATCCACCGCTCAGGACGTCCATATTATCTGTGTCGAAGATTGCCACGTCCATATCGGGAAATGGTGCATGTTGTCCCGCGAGATTGAAATCCGAACTTCGGACGCGCATTCGATAATCGACCCCAAGACCGGCAAGCGTGTGAATTCACCGGCTTCGATTGAGATCGGCGACCATGTCTGGGTGGGCATGCGGGCGATCGTCAACAAAGGTGCAATTGTTCCGTCCGACAGCGTCGTGGCGGCTATGTCCTTCATGAACGGCCAATTCGAGGAGCAGGGCGTGATCCTGGCAGGCGCGCCGGCGCGGATCGTGAAGCGCGGCGTGACCTGGAACAGCGTGCGAAAGTCCGTGTTCGACAAAAAGGAGATGGACCGCTGGAAGCGTTAAAGCGCTTTTCGCGGCTCGGGCTTCGGCATGAACGCCGGCAGCCACTCCTTCGGAAACCGTCGCGGCCGTCCGTTCTCGCCGACGATCGCCGCCTCGACCCGTGCCTTGACCAGCACCTCGCCGCCGCGCGAAAGGGTCTGGGCCATGAAGATGCGGGCGCCCGAAATATCCTCGGTACGGGTGTCGATGGTCAAAATGTCGTCGATGCGGGCCGGCGCGACGAAGTCGATCTCCATGCGCCGCAGCACCCAGACAATGCGCTCGCCGTGCTTTCCGTCCAGGAGTTCGGTGTGATGAACGCCGGCCATGCGCAGATAATCGGAGCGCCCGCGCTCCAGAAACTCCAGATATCGCGCGTGATAGACGACGCCGGAAAAGTCGGTGTCGGCATAATAGACACGCGCCGCCAGCCGGTGGCCGGTTTCCGTGAGCATCCCCGTCAGGCCGGCGGCAAGGGCGGATTCTTCACCATGATCGCCCATCGCTCTTTCCTTTTGCCCACCGTGCTGACACCTATCGCCGCGATGAACCGGATGGCACTTATGTTTGGGATGTTCAAGGCCTGCCTGCTGGCGGCCACGCTCGCCGCCTTGATGGCGTCTCCGGCGGCTGCCGCCAGCTTTTCGGCCAAGCGCGGCATCAATCTCGACATCTGGACCACCTGGCCGCCGGAAGAAAAATGGGGCGAGCGCGATGTCATCCTGCCCTTTCCGGAGTGGCGGAGGTTTCTCAAGCCGGCCGACCTGGAGGCGTTGAAGGCCGACGGCTTCGATTTCGTGCGCATGCCGGTCGATCCCGTGCCGTTCCTGTCCGAGCGCTCGGCGTCGCTCACCGACGACCTTTTGCTGTCGGTGCGTGACTCGGCGCGGCTGGTCAACGCAGCCGGGCTGAAAGTCGTCGTCGACATGCACATCGTGCCGGCCGGCGGCAATCGCAGCCTCGGTACCAAGGACGTGCTGGACGATGATGCGACGTTCGACCGCTATGTCGAGCTGCTGCGCCGCATGGCCAGCACGCTGGCCATGGAAGACCCGTCCATGGTGGCGTTCGAACTGATGAACGAGCCGACGCTGGGCTGCGAAGGCGCGGAGGCAAAGGCATGGGCCGACCGGCTGCACCGGCTGTTCGCCGCGGCGCGGGCCTCCGCGACCCGGCTGACCCTTGTCCTCACCGGCGCCTGCTGGAGCAGCGCCGAGGGCCTTGCCGCGCTCGATCCAAAAACCTTCCCGGACGACAATCTGATGTGGGGTTTTCACTCCTACGACCCGTTCGTCCTGACCCATCAGGGCGCGACCTGGACCGGAGACTTCATCAACTATGTCACCGGCATTCCCTATCCGCCCGACGCGGTGCCCCGCGAGGAACTGGATGCGGCGGTCGCCAAGGTCAAGGCAAGGATCGACGCGGAGGCGCCGTGGTCGCGGCGCGCCGGCATGAAGAGCTACTTCGACGAACTGCTCGGCGAGATCGACACGAAGGAAAAACTCGCGGCGGTGATGGAAAAGCCGTTCGCCACGGTCGCGGCCTGGGCGAAGACGAACGGCATCGCGCCGGCGGACATCCTGTTCGGCGAGTTCGGCATGATCCGCCAGGAATGGAAGGGCGACTACATCGCCCCGCCCGAGCAGCGAGCCGCCTACTATCGCGACATGATAGCTCATGCCGAACAGCACGGTTTCGCCTGGTCCATCTGGGGTTACGGCGGAGCCTTCGGCGTCGTCGAATCCTTCGAAGGCAAGAAGGCCGAGCCGGCGGTGCTGGACATGGTGCGGAAGCTTCCCTAGCCGGCATTTTTCGCATGCGATAGCACCCGCCGCGATTCACGCCCTGCGCGACAGGGCAATCGCATATGGGCTATCCCCACCCCTAACTTTCCGGGGCGAGACAAGCGGCTCGCCCCGGAAAGTTAGGGGTGGGGGTACAACGCGCTGAAGTCAGTCGTCGTTTCTCATATTCGATAGCTCTGCCCTACGCGACCCCGGCAGGGTCGCCGAGGTCGATCTGCACGATTTCCGGCGGCATTCCAAAACGCACCGGCAGGATGCTGCATCCCAGCCCGCCAGAGACGATGAGGTGGCGGCCGTCCTCGACGACGTGGCCGTAGGCGTAGCGGTTGCCGAAGCGCGACGGCACCACCGGCGCGTAGCCGAGCAGCCGCACCTGCCCGCCATGGGTGTGTCCCGACAGGGTCAGCGAAATGCGGTGCCGCACTTTTGGAAAAATGTCCGGCTCATGGGCCAGCAGGATCGCCGGCGCCTGGTCGGTGATTTTCTCCAGCGTCGCGTCCAGGTCGTCCATCCCGCGAAATCCCTTGCGGCCCCAGCGCCTGCCGGGACGCAGCGCCAGTTGATCGCCCAGCCCGGCGATCCAGAACGGCTTTCCGTCCTTCTCCAGCCGGATGGCATCGTTTTCCAGAACCGGCACGCCGGCTTTCTCCAGTTCGGAACGGGCGACCGTCGGTCCCTGTCCCGCGTCCTGGGCGATGCGATCCTCCCACCAGTCATGATTACCCAGCACGGCATGAACGCCGAGCGGCGCCTTTAGTTCACCCAGCGCCGGCGCCCATTCCGAGGCCGGCACCCAATCGGTGACGATCCGGCTTCCGGCGACATAGTCGCCGAGCAGCACAATGACGTGCGGCTCCAGCGCGTTGGCTTGCTCGACCAGCCTTTCGATGCGCTCCGGCGGCATCCATGGCCGGCAGGCATGGATGTCCGCCAGCGCAACGATGCGAAGCCGGAGGTCGCCGGGCCAGCCCGGCGGCTTCAGGGAATACCGCTTCACCCGCGTCATCAGTTGCGGCTCGACGCCGAAGGCATAACCGCCCAGCGCCAAGGTCGCCAGCAGCGAACCGCCGGCAAGTTTCAGGAAACCGCGTCTGGTGAACATCGGAAGGTCGCCCTCGCAAGGATACTCTTGTCGAGACAGCATGTCCTGCCAATGCGCCTGCATGCCGGCCCGATTCAGGAGATTTGGTGCAGGAAGCGATGCCTCGCACGATCCGCGAGAAGGTCCTGATCTGCGTGGCTGGCGTGCACCGGTCCAGCCCATGCAATTCAACGGCATCTGCCGGGCAGGGCGTTGCAAACGCAGTTCGGAGACGATTGCAGGCTGGATCGGGCAAAGCGGCCCGTGCGCCAATAAGGGGATGGAATTTTCGTCCGCCAGAATATTTTCCCCGAATGTCGAGCTGTAGGCGCTGCCAAGTCTTTGTTTTTGCTTGGCTCGCCTTCTTCCGCCCCGTCCACGAAACATCGTCGAACACGATTCTTATCCCCCTTCCGAAAACCCGCCTCATACTCGCCACCGGCTCCCAGCGAAAACGCCGCTCTTGCGGCGGTCGCGCGCGGAAGCCGGCTCGGTGGGTTCCCGCCGAAAGATGGCCGGAACCCGAAGGGCGGCGGCTTCACGTCGGGTGAGCGGAGGCAGCGAAGGAAGCGGCGATGGACGGGACAGCGGCAATCGAGCGAAACTGGGAAGCACTGAAGCGCATCCTCGTCATGCTTGTCGCCATGGCCGAAATGGGCGCCGGTAGGCCGGGCGCTGGCGATCTTGACGCTGGGAGGCCAGGCGCCGGGATGCCCGGCGCTGAGGGTGTCGGCGCTGGGGGACTGTTTACTTTCTTTCCGCGGAAAGGCGCAGCCGCTTCAGGGCAGGTGCGGGCGGAAAAAAGTAAACTGTCCCCGGCACTTACCCTCCCCCGCCATCTCTACCTCGCCATCCTGCGGCTGTTGCGTCCGGCCGAAGCCGCCGCGCGACGCCTCATCATCGCGGCCGCACGTGGGATCGTCGTAACCCTGCCGCCGCTACGTCCGCGCAAGCCGAAGCCTGCAACATTGCGAGGTCCCCGCGCCTTCCTGCCAAAAGGGCCGAAGAAGCGTGCCAAGCCCACCCCGCGCACCCTCTCGCTGTCGCTGCTCGATCCGCCGCGACGGCTGTTCCACGTTCCGCGCCGCGCTGTTCCCGCCCACGCCGCCCCGCGCATCCTGGGCCTCGATTTCGGCGCGACGTATCGCCCGCTGCCGCCACCTCCCTCGCCGAACGATCCGATCGACGCCTCACGTCTCGGCCAGCGCCTTGCCGCGCTCACCGCCGCGCTCGACGACCTGCCGGGCCAGGCACAACGCTTCGCCCGCTGGAAGGCGCGGCGCCACGCAGCACTCGCGCAAAACAGCCAGAGAGGAGGTACGGCCAGGTTCCAGCGGTCGCCGCTGCGGCGCGGGCGTCCGCCCGGCGGCCGGCTGTCCAACTATGATCCTGTCGCGACCCTTCCGCGAAAAATCCGCGAGGTCGACGAAATTTTGGCGCATGCCCATGCGCTGGCCGTCCACGCGCTGGATCGCCCCGACACGTCATGACGCCGCCGCCCTGCCGGACACGAAAAGCTGGAAACCAAAAGCCGGCGCGGGTTTTTCCGCGGCCTGGCGGCGATCCATGCTGTCATGAAGTTGTCCACCGGCTGTCGAAAGCCGGCCGACCCTTCTCAGGCGTCGTCCTCGAACAGGCTCGCCTGGATTGCCGCCAGATTGCGCGGCGGCTCCAGCCCAAGATGTTTCCAGGCATTGGCCGTCAGCACCCGGCCGCGCGGCGTGCGCTGGATAAAACCCTGCTGGATCAAATAGGGTTCGATGATGTCCTCGATGGCGTCGCGCGGCTCCGACAGGCCGGCCGAGATCGTCTCGATGCCGACCGGGCCACCACCGAAATTGCCGGCGATCATGGTCAGATACCTGCGGTCGAGCTGGTCCAGCCCAAGCGCATCGACGTCGAGCCGCCGCAGCGCCTCGTCTGCCACTTTTCGCGATACTCTTTCGGCGCCCTCGACGCTGGCGAAGTCGCGCACGCGCCGAAGAAGCCGGCCTGCGATACGCGGCGTGCCGCGCGCCCGCCGCGCAATCTCCAGCGCGCCGTCGTCGGCAATCGGCATCTGGAGGATGCGCGCACCGCGCCGCACGATCAATTCGAGTTCCTCGACGGTGTAAAAATTGAGCCGCACCGGAATGCCGAAACGGTCGCGCAGCGGGTTGGTCAGCAGACCCAGCCGCGTCGTCGCGGCGACCAGCGTGAATTTCGCCAGCTCGATCTTCACCGAGCGCGCCGCCGGCCCCTCGCCGATGATCAGGTCGAGTTGGAAATCCTCCATGGCGGGATACAGAATTTCCTCCACCGCCGGGTTCAGCCGGTGGATCTCGTCGATGAACAGAACGTCGCGGTCCTCGAGATTGGTCAGAAGTGCGGCCAGGTCGCCCGCCTTGGCGATGACCGGTCCCGAGGTCGAGCGGAAATTGACACCGAGTTCGCGCGCCATGATCTGCGCCAGCGTCGTCTTGCCCAATCCCGGCGGCCCGACGAACAGCACGTGGTCCAGCGCCTCGCCGCGCGCCTTCGCCGCCTCGATGAACACCTTCAGATTGGCGCGCGCCGCCGCCTGGCCGACGAACTCGTCCAGTGTCTGCGGACGCAGCGTCGCATCGGCGTCCTCGCCGCGCTTTTCCGAGGAGATCAGGCGGGCGGGCTGGCTCACGCTTCGCCCGTCCCGGTTGCGATGTCATACATGCGAATCATCCGACTTTCGAAGCGCAAGCTTCTCGACTGTTCTTCACGGAGCAAGGCGCGGTCGCCCGAGCTGGTGTGGCGCTGCCCAGCCACCTCACCGCGCCAGTTCCTTGAGCCCCAGCCGGATCAGTTTTGCCGAATCCGCGCCTTCGCCCGCCGCCTTCAGCGCTGCCGCGACCGCGTTGGCGGCCGTGTCGCGGGAGTAGCCGAGATTGGTCAGCGCCGACACAGCGTCAGCCACGGGCGCCGGGGCAACGCCTTCGCCGAGCTCCTGCTTCAGCCCGATCGTGCCTGTCGCGGCGCCCGCGAAGGCCGGCGCCTTGGTGCGGAGTTCGGTGACGATCCGCTCTGCCACCTTCTTGCCGACGCCAGGGGCGCGCGAGACCATGGCGATGTCGCGCAGCGCAATCGCGTTGGCGAGGTCGGCCGGCTCCAGCGTCGACAGCACCGACAGCGCCACTTTTGCGCCAACACCCTGCACATTGCCCATCAGCAGACGGAACCATTCCCGCTCCAGAGCCGTGCGGAATCCATAGAGGCGGATCATGTCCTCGCGCACATAGGTCTCGATGAACAGCACCACCGCCTCGCCGGCGCCCGGCAGCGCGGCCAGCGTGCGCGTCGAGCAATGCGCGACGTAACCCACGCCATGCACGTCGACGGTGCAACTGTCCTCGCCGATCTCGTCGACCACACCCTTGAGCTTGCCGATCATGGATGCGTTTCCGGACAGATGATCTCGACAGAGGGGAAATAAGACCGATAACGGGCCGCATCGCGGGTAAGCAGTCTGTGGCCCCCAACCGAAGCGTGCGCACCGATCAGGAAATCGGGAAGAGTTCGCTCACGCGTACCTCCACTCCGGCGGTATTGGGCGTGCGCGATGCCCGCCAGGAATGCGGCCCCCCACGGAAGCGGCTCTCGGGCAACACCAAGCCGGGTGGATGCGATCTCAAGTGAGGATTCATCGGACACGAGCGGCGCCAGCTCTGACCAGATGACGGCGTTGATCACGAGGGTACCCTCGCCGTGGCACAGCGTCAGCGCGATACCGGACCATTCGCTCGCCTGTCCAGGCGGTCCCCACACGTCGATCAGAATGTTGGAGTCAACGAGGGTCGAGGTCTTCACGCGGCCCTCTAATCCAGTCGAGATACTGATCGGTCGTCATTCCGCCGAGATCGAGCGTTCCGGCCATGCGGCCGAGTTTCTCCCTGAACCGGACAGCTATGTCCTCCTTCGACAGATTCTCATTGACCGTGACGAGCCGGACTCCATTCTCCGTGGAAATGAATTCTACCTCGGAACCGGGGCCGATTCCCAATAGGTCCCGAATCTCCTTCGGAATAGTGACCTGGCCTTTTTCGGTGACACGCATGGTAATACCTCGTTGGTATTACTTAGAATTCAGGCGTGAACAAGTCAAGAACATATGTCCGGGAGATTCGGCCGCCGGAAGTTTTTCCCGGCGGCCGCTCGTCGTCACTTGCCGGCCTTCTTCTTCCGCCACGGCGCGTCCTGCTCCCAGTCGCCCGCCATGATCGATCCGTAGGGATCGACATGGTCGACGATCTCGGCCAGCTTCTGCTTGCCGATTTGGCCAACCACCTGGGCGGCGCTCTTGTAGCCGCCGGGCAGTTCGGAGAGGTCCGGCTTGCCGCACCAGAAGCGCACGTCGAGCCCGGCGGTCTCTTGCCTCATCACGTCTTTGACGGCGCGGGCGCCGATCATTTCGCGCATGTACCGGGTGCGGCTCATGTTGCGCCCGGCGCCATGAGGCGAGAAGCCCAGCGCCTCCTTGCGGTCCTTGTGGCGGGCGATCAGGATCGGCTCGCTCATGTTCATCGGGATCAGGGTGCGGCCGTCATCGTCCGGCGAGAAGCCGGCGAAGGACGGCGTTGCGCCCTTGGCGTGGTAGAACAGCCCGTCGCTGCGGCGGAACACGAAATTGTGCTCGTTCCAGAAGCGGTCGACGATGGCGTTGCCGAGTGCGGCCGCGATCCGGTCGTGGATGCCGAGATGGTTGTTCCTGGTCCACAGGCGGATCGTCTGCAGCGCGTCCCAGTATTCGCGTCCGGCCTTGCTCTCGGCGTCAAGCCACGCGGCGCCTTCCGGCGTGCGTGGCGAGACGATCTTGGTATGCCGCTTCGCCGCTGCCATGCCGCGCTTGTAGAGCAGCGCGCCCGGACCGCGCGACCCGTGATGGGTGACGATGGCCGGTTGGCCGGTCGAGCGCAGATGGCCGACGAAGAGGAAGTGGTTGCCGTCGCCCTGCGTGCCGGTGTTGGCGTGGCCGGACCCGACGATGTCCGCGAGGAACGGGTTCGCCTCGAACGCGGCGGCTATCGCGCCGGGCATGACGCGGCCGTTCCGATGGTCGCCGACCACCGGTCCGAAGTGCGTGATCTTCTCGGCGACGTCCATGATGCGCTTCGGGTCGTCCTTGCGCTTGAACACGGTGATCGCCATCGAGCAGCAGATGTCGGCCGAGTGGAAGCCCGGATGAATTGCGTCCTTGGTCGCAACCACGCCGCCGACCGGGATCGTGCCGGCCGGGCAGGCGTCCGGCATGACCACGCCGGCCTGCACCGTCGGCACGCGCATCAGCGCATCCATCGCGCCGGTCACCAGCGCGAGGTTTTCGCGCTCGATGTCGCTTTCCGGCTCGAGGAAGACCGAGAAGGGCAGCCGGTTGGTCCGCGGCATGATCTCGACCGGCTGCAATGTCTGCAGATACGTGAAGATCGCATCGGCGGACTGGCCGTCGCGTTCCATGTTCTGCGCGGTCTCGATTGCCCCGGCGAACCACTTGCCGGGCTTGAATCCCCATTCGATCAATTCCTTGCCGGTGATCATCGCTAATCCAAGATCTTCTCTTGCCTCATGGTTGAACCATCCCTTGCGTCAGCGCGAAGGGCCGGCGCGGGTGCGCCTGCAATTTGTCATGAATACGGCTGTAGCGGAAATTTAGCGGACTGCTATCTGGGCCTCAACCCGCCAGCGCCGCCAGCCGATAGCCGATGCTCTGCCGGTGATGTGCGTGGCAGATGGCGATGGCAAGCCCGTCGGCCGCGTCGTCGCCCGAAAATGTCGCCTTGGGCAACAGCACCTTCACCATCATGTGGATCTGCCTCTTGTCGCCATGGCCGACGCCGATCACCGCTTTCTTAACGGCGTTCGGCGCGTATTCGGAAACCGGCAGCCCGGCACGGGCCGGAACCAGCATGGCGATGCCGCGCGCCTGGCCGAGTTTTAGGGTCGCCGTCGCATCCTTGTTGACGAAGGTCGCCTCGACCGCCGCCTCCTCGGGCGCATGTGTCTCCAGCACGGCGCACAGCCCGTCGTGGAGCTGGCAAAGACGCGAGGCGAGGTCGGCTTTGTCGTCAGACGTCACCGTGCCGGACGCCACGAAGCGCAGGCTGTTGCCCTGCGCCTCGACGAGGCCCCAGCCGGTGCGCCGCAGGCCCGGATCGATGCCGATGATTCGAATCGTTTCCCGCATGCCCACAACCTACCCGTTTCGGGCATCCTTGTCAGGAAAATGTGAACGAAACGAAAACAGACCGCGGAGAGAATCGGGTCAGGCTGAGTCGAAAATGGCGGGGTCGTGAAGCGACGAGCGGAACGTACTTAGGGCATGTGAGCAGCGGAAGCGCAGCTAGCCACCATGTGCGGGCCAGCCTCACCTGAATCTTGTCAGCCGCGCGCGAACGCCGTGTTGAGCAGGCTGATCTGGTCGGAGACCGGGTTGCTGCGGCGCGCCGGCGGCGGCCCCAGGGCGGCCGCGTCGCGACCATAGATCTCCTCGTCCATCAGCCGGACAAGGTTCTGCAGGCTGAGCGAACTGTGGACCAGATGCATGAAGGCTTCCGGCAACTCGTTCCAGCCAATGGCATGGTCGGGCGCCGAAGCAGTGTCCAGCCGGACTTTGGATTTTTCCGAGGCCACCTGGTCGCGTGTCATTTCGCCGGAGTTGGCGGCACGCTGCAAAAGCAGCCAGGAGGCGATCTGCATCAGCCTCGTGGTGAGCCGCATCGATTCGGCGGCGTAGAGCGTCGCAGCCAACCGCGACAGTTTTTTCGCCTCGGTACGGCCGGGACCGTCGAGATATTCGGCGGCGCGCTCAACCAGGCCCATGCCCTCGTTGTAAAGCGGCTTGAAGGAATCCGAGAATACCCGGCGTTCCGCCAGCTTGATCGGTTGTCCGCTTCCCATCAACAACTCGCCCGTCATCCTTGCCCCGGCGGAGGAAATTCGATCCGGCGCGCTTTGCCGGACGTGGCGCTTCTTGCCGATTTCCCTCTTGCGCGAAAGATGCTCCCACGCGCCGGCGAAGGCAAGGACATGTTTAATAAAGGGTTAACGGCGCGGTTATCCACGTTCCAGGCAAAAAAAGAGCCGCGGGAAGCGGCTCTCGAGAGTTAACAGGGAGGCGTCAAACGAAGTGGCTCCAACCACTCGGTAAGAATCCAGATAACTGGATACACACAGGTATGGCCTGGAATGCTTAACAGACGCTTAACGCGCCGGAGATTCTTTTACCGGCCGGACCAAAACTGTTTCATCGAGAGACAGTTTGCGCCCGAAGCGGGCTACGCATAGCCGACAGCGCGATCCAGGCGAACAGCAGGATACCGGCGTAGAAAGCCATGGAGCCGATCGCCACCACCGGTTCGACCGCCTCGTTGCCGGCCAGCAGGAAGTACAGTCCGACGATCAGCATCACGCCGCTGACTGCCGTCAGCCAGAAATGCACCATCGCCAGCCGCGAGGCACTCGCTGCCGGAACAAGGTGGTAGAAGAAGGCGAACACCGCCGACATCAGCCAGCCCGCCACCATGGCGTGCGCATGGACCGGCATCTGCGAGTGATCGTGGGTGATCGACATGTGCAGGCCGAGCGCCATACCGCAGACCGCGTAGAGGATGGCCAGCGTAAAGAAATTGCGTGCAACGCCGTGCATTGCTTTGTCCTTTTCAGATCCAGATACCGAGGGAAATACGCCGTCCGCCCCGCGCGGACCGGTCGTTGATCGGCGGCCTTTCATAACCCGTTGCGAACCGGCTTAAGAACGCCGGGAGCACGCCGCCACCGAAGAATTTCGGCGGGTCCGTTAGACACCCGGCCTGTTTCGGATGCATGCCGGGCATGAAACGGGAAGGAAACGGCTGGTTACCGTACGGATACGATATCCGCTTCCCTGGCCATCTCGCGCAGCCTGAACTTCTGGATCTTTCCCGTGGAAGTCTTGGGGATTTCGGCGAATGTCACACTCTTCGGAACCTTGAAACGTGCAAGCAGCTTTCGGCAGTGCTCGACGATCTCGGCTTCCGTCGCGGCCTTGCCCGGTTTGAGCTCGACATAGGCCACCGGCACCTCGCCCCACTTGTCGTCGGCGCGGGCCACCACTCCACAGGAAGCGACGGAAGGATGCTTGTAGAGCGCTTCCTCGACCTCGATGGAGGAAATGTTCTCACCGCCGGAAATGATGATGTCCTTGGAACGGTCTTTTAGCTGGATGTAGCCGTCCGGATGCATGACACCGAGGTCGCCGGAGTGGAACCAGCCGCCGGCGAAGGCCTCGTCGGTCGCCTTGCGGTTCTTCAGATAGCCTTTCATGACGATGTTGCCGCGGAACATCACCTCGCCGATCGTCTCGCCGTCGGCGGGTGTTTCCGCCATCGTTTCCGCGTCCATCACCGTCAGGCCTTCGAGCGAGGCATAGCGCACGCCCTGCCGCGCCTTCTTGGCGGCGCGGCCGGCGCGGTCGAGGCTGTCCCATTCGCCGTGCCATTCGTTGACCACGGCCGGCCCATAGGTTTCCGTCAACCCGTAAAGGTGGTTCACCACGAAGCCGGCATCCGCCATGCCGGACAGAACCGATTCCGGCGGGGGGGCGGCGGCGGTGTTGAAGGTCACCTGCTGCGAGAAGGCGCGCTTGTCCTTCTCCTCGGCGTTGATCAGCGTCGCCATGACGATGGGCGCGCCACAAAGGTGGGTGACGCCGTGGTCGGCAATGGCGACATACATCGCCTTTGCCCGAACCCATCGCAGGCACACATGCGTGCCGGCCTGCACGGCAAGCGTCCACGGAAAGCACCAGCCGTTGCAATGGAACATTGGCAGCGTCCATAGATAGACGGCGTGCTTGGCCATGCCGGCGTGGATGGTGTTGGTGTGCGCCATCAGGGCGGCGCCGCGATGGTGATAGACCACGCCCTTGGGATTGCCGGTGGTGCCGGAGGTGTAGTTCAGCGAGATCGCATCCCACTCGTCGTCCGGCATCTTCCAGGCAAAATCCGGATCGCCGGATTGCAAGAACGCCTCATAGTCGAGAGTGCCGATGCGCTCGCCCTTCGGATAGGGCGCGTCCTGGGGATATTCGGGGTCGTCGTAATCGATCACCAGCGGCTTTACCTCGGCCAGTGCCAGGGCCTGCTTCATCACGCCGGAGAACTCGCGGTCGACAATGACGATCCTCGATTCGGCATGGTCGAGCTGGAAGGCGATCACCGCCGCGTCGAGCCGGGTGTTCAGCGAATGCAGCACGGCCTTGACCATCGGCACGCCGAAATGCGCCTCAAGCATCGCCGGCGTGTTGGAAAGCATGACGGTGACCGTGTCGCCCTTGCCGATGCCTTTTGCTTCAAGTGCGGAGGCGAGCCGCAACGATCGGCGCCAGAAATCGCGATAGCTGGTTTTCGCGCTGCCGTGGATGATCGCGGTGTGATCGGGATAGGTCTTTGCCGCGCGCTCCAGCAGGGTCAGCGGCGTCAGCGGCTGGTGGTTGGCCGCGTTCCGGTCCAACCCTGCCTCATAGATATTGGTCAATTTGTCCCCCTTGGCGATTTGCCCGCCATCCTAATGCGGGCAGGGCAGAGGAGGAAGCAATTCGATTCCAGGGATGGACGATCGTGGGAGAGCGCGGCCGGTGTGCTGTCGGTCAGCGCACCGGCACATAGGCCGGGCGCTGCGCGCCAACCGCGACCGGCGCCTCGGCCTGCGGCGTGCGCGGCTTGGCCGGACGCTTCCCTCCCCAGCCGATCGTCGGCAGCCACTCCAGCCAATAGGCCAGCGCGAACTGCAGCGCAATGCCGGCAGCGATGAGGCTGGTGTCGAAGACGACCCCGCCGCCATAGACGGCCTTCAACACCTGGCCGGCCATGGCCAGCAAGGTTCCCGCGATGAACACCGGCAGCGAGTGTTTCCCGAGGATGGCCAGCGGATTGTCGGTGCTGGTGCGCGCCAGGTTGGACAAAGACGGGATCGCCACGATCAGATAGGCCAGCGCCAGAACATGCAACAGGCGGGGCAGCGAAAGAAACGTCTTGTCGAAGCCGGACAGCACCAGCGGCAGATGCACCTTCGCCTCCAGTCCCCATAGCGACCAGCGCACCCAGACCAGGGACAGCAGGATGTAACCCAGCGAGATCAAGGCCAGCGGCGCGCTGTAGCAGATCGTGCCGCCACGCCGAACGTGCATCACCGCGGCCATGCCGATGACGAACAGGAACTGCCACGACAGCGGGTTGAGGAACCAGAAGCCTTCGGTCGGATAATTTTCCGGCGCAACCTGCCAGTATCCGGCGGCGAACCAGACCAGGCCGGACACCGTTAGCATGAGCAAGAGATTGATGCGGCTGAGCAGCAGAAAAAGCGGCAGCATCAGCAGAACCACGGCATACATCGACAATATGTTGTTGTAGCCGACCTGATGGCCGAGCGTGGCGAGGCCGACCAGCGCACGCGGCGTGTCCTCGACCAGCGAGCCGATGTTGATCATTTCCAAGAGCTTCGGCCGCGCGAACCAGAGGGCAGCGGCCGAGAAGATGGCGAGCGTGGCGACGCTGGTCACGATATGGGCGACGTAGAGCGTGCCGGCACGCCGAAACGCCTTCAGCGTCAGCAGCAGCCGGTTGCCCGGCTCGAATTTCAGCCCGTAGGCGAGGCCGAGCGCGATGCCCGAAATCAGCACGAAGGCTTCGGCCGAATCGGAGAACCCGAAATTCTTGTGGGTGAGATGTTCGAAGATCGTGCCGGGCACATGGTTGACGAAGATCGTCAGCAGGGCCAGCGCCCTGAAAACGTCGATACGGGTGTCCCGCTGTGTGGTCGCACTTGTCGTCATCGCGGCGTAAAGTTCCTCGTCCCGATAAAGTTCCCGCCACGCTGCCCGAATCCACAACTGGCGGCGCGATGCGGCAACGATGTGGCAAGGCTCGCGAAAGCTTGTGGGAATCGGCAGGAACGAGAGTCCGAACCCGGTCGCATCGCAGCCAGCAAATATCGATTCCGGCGGATTTTCCTGGCTGCTTAGCCGAAACGCCACACCGTCGTGCGCTTCACCTCGGCGTCTTCCAGGGCGCGGGTTACCTGGACCTGATAGACGGCGAGCGGCTGCACACGGTCCTTGGGCAGATACGATCGGCCGGGATCGCCGACCAGCACGGATGCGCCGCGCGCCGCCAGTGCTGAAAACCAGGGGACAATGCGATCCGTAAGGGCGCGGTCGTAGAAGACGTCGCCAGCCAGAACGATGTCCCAGCTCTCGTCGCGTCCCATCAGATCGTCATCGGAAAACCGGACAGATACGCCGTTGGCCGCGGCATTCAGCGCGATCGCCGCCCCGCAGAAGGGATCTATGTCGACGGCAGTCACGCTGGCGGCGCCTGCCTTTGCGGCGGCAATCGCCACAAGGCCGGAGCCGGTCGCGAAGTCGAGAATCGTCCGGCCTTGCACGATGTTCGGATTGTCCAGGATATGGCGCGCCAGTCCCTGGCCGCCGGCCCAGGCAAAGGCCCAGAAAGGCGGCGGCAGGCCGATCGCCTCCAGTTCCTCCTCCGTCCGATGCCAGAGGTCGTGCGCCTCGTCGGCGAGATAGAGCGCAATCTCCGGCACATGCGGCGGCGCCATCAGCACCGTGTTGGCGAGGATGAAGGCGGTCTTGTCCCTGGATTGCGGCGCCGGATCGGGCGCGGTCACGGCGCCGGGTCGATCCCGCCGACGCGGCAGATTTCCTGCCACTCGTCCGCCGAAACCGGCTGCACCGACAGGCGCGAATTGTTGACCAGCACCATGTCCTTCAGCTTCGGATTGGCCTTGCAGTCGTCCAGCGTCACCGGCTTCGGCACATCCTTGACGGCGCGGATATCCACGCACTCCCAGCGCGCGTCCTCCGTGGTGCTGTCGGGATGCGCCAGCTTGCAGACCTCGGCGATGCCGACCACCGCAAGTCCCTCATTCGAATGGTAGAAGAAGCCTAGGTCGCCGATCTGCATGGCGCGCATGTTGTTGCGCGCCTGGTAGTTGCGCACGCCGTCCCATTCCTGACCAGCCTTGCCCTTGGACTTCAGCATCTCCCAGGAAAAGGCGCTCGGTTCGGATTTGAAAAGCCAATACTGCACGGCGTTTGCCCTCGTCGCTGCTGCGGCCTCAGGCGGCCGGGTTGTTGAACACCCAGTTCCAGGGCTGCACGGTGACGCTCTCGAACAGGCCGACTTTCGAGAACGGATCGTTGGCGGCGATCTCCTTTGCTGCGGCAAGGTCGGCCGCTTCGACAGCGACCAGGCTGCCGCACGGCTTGCCGTCGCTATCAAGGAACGGGCCGGCGAATTTAAGCGTGCCCTCGGCGTTGAGCTTGTTCAGATATTCGACATGGGTCGGGCGGTTGTCGACCCGCGTCTGGAGATGGCCGGGCTTATCCTTGCAGGTGAAGACGAAAATCATGGCTTGCTCCTCAGTTAGGCGCTTTCTAGCGCAAGGCGCGGCCGGCGGGAAAGACCAGCCGCCGCGATTCAATCGGCCTCGGATTTCAACGGCCGCGACATCAGGTTTTCAACCGCCTGAGCAATGGTGAGTTTGCCCGCCAGGATGAGCGCGGTGGCGGCGATGATCGGAGCCTCCACGCCCTTTTCGGTAGCGATGCGCGCGGCAATGCCGGCGGTGGCGACGCCTTCCGCCAGCGGGCGGCCGGCAAGCGCCTCGCCGCGACCGAGCGCCAGCCCGTAGGCGAAATTGCGCGACTGCGCCGAGGCGCAGGTGAGCAGCAGGTCGCCCAATCCGGACAGGCCCATCAGCGTCTCCGGCTGTGCGCCGAACGCCGCGCCGATGCGCCGCAACTCGACGAAGCCGCGCGTCACAAGGGCTGCCTGCGCGCTGGCGCCGAGTTTTGCGCCAAGCGTCGCGCCGGCGGCAATCGCCAGAACGTTCTTCAGCGCGCCGCCGATCTCGACGCCGGTCTGGTCCGTGGTCGAATAGCAGCGGAAGGCGGCGGACGACAGCGCCGCCGCCAGATCGGCCGCCATGCCTTCCGATTGCGTCGCGACGACGACGGCCGTTGGCATGCCGCGCGCCACGTCGGTCGCGAAACTCGGACCGGAGAGGGTTGCGGTCGGATTGCCGGGGCAGGCTTCGCCAGCGATTTCCGATAGAAGTTTTCCGCTGCCGCTCTCGATGCCTTTTGCGCACAGCACCACCGGGACACCAGCCGGAAGATGCGGCGCAGCCTGCGCCAGTACCGCGCGCAATGACTGGGCCGGGACGACGGCAAGTACTGCGTCGGCCCCGGCTAGCGACCGCGCGACATCAGTGCTGGCCGCAATGCCGGCTTCGAAAGAAATGTCCGGCAGGTAGCGCGGATTTTTCCCCGCGCCGATTGCATCTGCCGCGTCTGGCTCGCGCGCCCACAGTGCGACTTCCCTGCCAGCACGTAGTGCTGTCAGCGCTAGCGCCGTGCCCCAGGCGCCGCCGCCGAGTACCGCGATCTGTCTCATGCCTTGGCGCCCCTGCGTCCGGCTCCGATCACCGGTGCGGATACGCTGTCCAGCGGCCAGCGCGAACGCGGCACAAAATCCATGCCGTCCTCACCGGCGAGACCGGCGCGGAGCCGCTCGATGCCGGCCCAGGCGATCATCGCCGCATTGTCGGTGCAGAGCGCCAGCGGCGGGGCGACAAAACCGAAACCGTGTTCGGCGCAAAGCGCGAGCAAAACGTCGCGGATCGTGCGGTTGGCGGCGACGCCGCCGGCGACCACCAGGGTGGGCGCGGCAACGCTTGGGAATTCCACCCTGAAACGCGCCAGCGCCCGGCCGACCCGGTCGGCCAGCGCGTCGGTCACCGCGGCCTGGAACGAGGCGCAGACATCGGCGACGTCCCGCCCGCTCAGCGGCGCGATTGCCGTAGCCGCCTGGCGCACCGCCGTCTTCAGACCCGAAAAGGAAAAGTCCGGGCGCGCCTCGCCCTTCATCGGACGGGGGAAAGCAAAACGGCCGGCATCGCCGTCTCTCGCAGCCTTCTCGACATTGGGTCCGCCGGGATAGGGCAGGCCCAGCATCTTGGCCGTCTTGTCGAAGGCTTCACCGAGCGCGTCGTCGATGGTCGTGGCCCAGCGCTGGTAGTCGCCGACGCCGCGCACCAGCACGATCTGGGTATGGCCGCCGGAGACGAGCAGCAGGAGATAGGGAAACGCCAGCCCGTCGGTCAGGCGCGGCGTCAGGGCATGGCCCTCGAGATGGTTGATCGCCAGCAGCGGTTTTCCGGCTGCAGAAGCGATTGCTTTTGCGGTCATCAGCCCGACGATCAGGCCGCCGACCAACCCCGGCCCGGCGGTGGCGGCGACCGCGTCGACCTCGCCAAGACTTGTATCGGCGTCGGCGAGTGCCGCCTCGATCAACCCGTCCAGCGCCTCGACATGGGCACGCGCCGCGATCTCCGGAACCACGCCGCCGAAGGCCGCGTGTTCCTCGATCTGGCTGAGCACGGCGTTGGACAGGATGCGGGCATGCCCCGAATCGTCGAGCGCCACAACGCTCGCGGCGGTCTCATCGCAACTGGTCTCGATGCCCAGAACGCGGATCATCTGTCCCTTGAAAAAGCGTCTATGATTGTCCGGCGGGGAATTCCCCGTTAGGAGAGGCCCGGCCGGGCTCCCTTGCCGGCTGCCTATCACGGACCGGGCTTGATGCAAACTGCTACCCTCAGGATTGGAACACGCGGAAGCCCGCTGGCGCTTGCCCAGGCACACGAGACGCGGTCGCGGCTGATGGCCGCGCACGGCCTGCCGGAAGAAGCCTTCGCCATCGAGGTGATCGCCACCAGCGGCGACCGTATTCAGGACCGGCCGCTGTCGGAGGCCGGCGGCAAGGGGCTGTTCACCAAGGAGATCGAGGAGGCGCTGCTCGCCGGCCGCATCGACATCGCCGTGCATTCGTCGAAGGACATGCCGACGCAGCTTCCAGACGGCTTGCGGCTCTCCGCCTTTCTGCCACGCGAGGACCCGCGCGACGCCTTCATCGGCAAGGCGGCCGATGCGATCGAGGCGCTGCCACATGGCGCGACGGTCGGCTCTTCCTCGCTGCGCCGTCAGGCGCTGATCCGGAGGATGCGGCCGGACATTTCGGTGGTGACGTTTCGCGGCAACGTGCAGACGCGGCTGCGCAAGCTGGAGGAGGGGCAGGTGCATGGGACGATCCTCGCCAATGCCGGCCTGAAGCGGCTCGGCATGGCCGACGTGATCACCGACCTGATGCCGTTGGAAAAGTTTCCGCCGGCGCCGGGGCAGGGGGCCATCTGCATCGAGAGTCGCATCGGGGATGCTCGGGTGGATCGATTGGTCATGCCGATCAACGATGGTCCGACCTGCGTGGCTTTGCTTTGCGAACGTGCCTTCCTTGCCGCGCTCGATGGTTCCTGCCGAACACCCATCGCCGGTTACGCGACGGTGGACGGTGACGATATGCATTTTTCAGGGCTGATCCTGTCGCCCGACGGCCGGATGGCGTTCGACGTCGAATTGAACGGCAGTATCGGGGGAACCGAAACCCTAGGCCGCCGCGCCGGGGAAATCGCGCGCGACAAGGCCGGAACACGCTTCTTCGAAAGCTGGACCTGACTTGGCAAAGGTGCTGGTGACCCGACCGCAGCCGGGTGCAGCGCGCACCGCCCGGCGCCTTGCCGAACTAGGGCATCGGCCGGTCGAACTGCCGCTGACAAAAACCGTTGCCTTGCCCGTGGACGAAACCTCGCTTGGCCCTGCGGCCGACGCCGTGGCGGTGACCAGCGCAAACGCGCTGCGGCACGCACCGGCCTCCCTGCTCGCACGTCTCGCCGACCGCCCCTGTTTTGCCGTGGGCGAGCGTACCGCCGCCGAGGCGCGGGAACGCGGGTTCCGGAAAGTGACGGCTGCCGCCGGCGATGCAGCGTCTCTCGCCGGGCTGATCGAAGAGCGTGTTCGTTCCGGCGCGACGGTCGCCTACCTGACCGGAAAGGTCCGCCTCGGCGACTTCGAGGTGCGGGCAGTAGATGCCGGCATGAACTTCGTCGTGGCCGAAACCTACGATACGCAGGATATCGACTATCCGCCGCAACGTCTCGCCGAGATATTTGGCGCGGAACCGATCGATGCCGTGCTGCTTTATTCGGCCAATGCAGCCGGCTGTTTTTCGAGGTTGCGCAGGCCGGAGGGTTTTGAGGATTTGATGGCGCGGGCAGCGTATCTATGCATGTCATCGCGTGTCGCCGACAGGCTCGCGAAGCAGACGAAAGCGCGTATTCTTGTCGCACCGGAGCCGTCGGAAGCGGCCTTGCTTGGACTTCTGGAACATGTGGCCGGGCGGCCATGAGCCGGCCTCTTTTCAGCCTTGGCTGATGTGATAGGTATCGACCGAGGTCCGGCCCGCCGGCTCGCGAACGACAACAGAGCGGAGACCAGCGCATGGTCAAGACGCCGAGAACCCGGCATTCCAAGACGCGGCGCGAGCCGCTGACCATCGAACTCGATCCGGCCGATGTGTCGCGCGTGGCCGAGGCCGAGCCGCAGGGCGAGTCCTCCCTGGCGACGGATGCTGTGGAGCCGATGGTTGAAGCCGACGCCCCGAAGGAGCCCACGGCCGAAGCCCCGGCGGAAACAGCCGCCGACGAGACCGATCCGGTCAAAGCCGATACGGACACGACGTTCTCCACCGAAACCGGCACTGCCGCCCAGCCCGAGCAGGAGTACCAGCCGGCGGAGGCGGCGCAGGAGCCGGCCGGCTACCGTTTCGACGAGCCGGAAGCGAAGGACACTGATCGGCCCGCATTCGAGGAACCGGCCAAGCCCGGCGTGTCGGAACCTGCCAAGGCAGCCGCCCCGCCTCCACCGCCACGCCGCGACGGATTTTCGCGTATCGCGGCAGGCGTCATCGGCGGTGTCGTCGCCCTGGCAGCGGCCGGCGGGCTTCAGTACGCTGGCCTGCTTGGCACGCCGGCTGCGCAGTCCGGCGGCGGCCCGCTCGGCGCCGAAATCGAAGGCCTGAAGCAGGAAATCGCCGCGCTGAAGAGCGATGCTGGCGGCGGAGATTCGTCGGGCGACGTCACGGCGCTGGTCAGCGGACTGGATGCGGTGAAGGCTGACGTCGCCGCGCTGAAGGATGCCATGTCCTCCGGAGCCGGCGGCGATGCGGCGGCCGTCCAGGCGCTGGGCGACCGCATGAAGGAACTCGAAACCGCACTTTCGGCCCTCGGCCAGGCCGGCGCGCCGGACGAGGCCGCGCTCTCGCAACTCGGAGAGCGGATCGCGTCGGTCGAGGGGCTGGTCAAGTCGGCGGGCGAATCGGTGACGGGCGTCGAAGGCAGGCTGGCTGCGTTGGAACAGTCCGTGACCGCGCTGACCGGCCGCGTCGACACGCAGGCGCAGCAGCCGAAGATCGCGCTGGCCATCGCCACTGCGGCGCTGAAATCGGCGGTCGACCGTGGCGCACCGTTTCAGGCCGAACTGGAGACCTTTGCGGCGATCGTGCCGAACGCGCCGGAGCTTGCAACACTGCGCGCCTATGCGGAAAAGGGTGTTCCGACGCGCGAGACCTTGCTTGCCGAGGCCGAACCGGCGGCGGCAGCGATGATCGCGGCGGCAAAACCCGTCGATCCCAATGCTGGCTATTTCGACCGGCTGCTCAGCAGCGCCGAGTCGCTGGTTTCGGTGCGGCCTATCGGCGAGGTCGAAGGCACCGGCGTGCCGGAAATCGTGGCGCGCATGGAAGTTGCGCTGAAGGCGGGCGACCTCGACAAGGCGGTGACCGAGTTCGACGCGCTTCCGGATACGGCGAAGGCCGCTGCCGGCTCTTTCGGCGAGAGTCTGAAAGCGCGCCGCGATGTCGAGCGGCTGGTCGACCAGGCGATTGCCGGTGCGATGAAGGCCTGAGGACGATAGATGATCCGTATCCTGATCTTCCTCCTCGTCGTTTTCCTGCTCGGGCTCGGCTTCGCGTGGCTTGCAGACCGTCCCGGTGACATGGTGATCACCCTCGACGGCTACCAGTATCGCGTCACCCTCATGGTCGCGGCCGTCGGCGTCGTCGCTGTGGTCGCGGCGGTCATGATCCTGTGGTGGCTCATCAAGTCGATCTGGAACAGCCCCTATACGATTTCACGCTATTTCCGGGTGCGGCAACGGGATCGCGGCTACCAGGCGTTGTCGACCGGCATGATTGCCGCCGGCGCGGGCGACGCGGCACTTGCCCGCAAGAAGAATAAGGAGGCGGCAAAGCTGATCCGCTCCGACCAGGAGCCGCTAATCCTGCTGCTCGACGCGCAGGCGTCGCTGCTGGAAGGTGACCACGACGGAGCCCGCCAGAAGTTCGAGGCCATGCTCGACGATCCCGAGACGCGGCTGCTCGGCCTGCGCGGGCTCTATCTGGAAGCCGAGCGGCTGGGAGACAGCGCGGCGGCGCGGCACTACGCTGGACGCGCCATCGACCTTGCACCGCAGCTCGGCTGGGCGGCGGATTCGACGCTGGAGGAGAAGACCGCGCGCGGCGACTGGGACGGCGCGATCAAGATCATCGACGCGCAGAAGGCGACGCGGCAGATCGAGCGCGATCAGGCGAACCGCAAGCGGGCGGTGCTGCTGACGGCCAAGGCGCAGGCGTTGTTCGAGACGGGGTTCGCGGCGGCCAAAACAGCGGCGCTGGAGGCCAACCGGCTGCAGCCGCATTTCGTGCCGGCGGCAGTCGCCGCCGCCAAGGCGCTGTTCCGTGGGGACGATACCCGCAAGGGCGCGAAGATCCTCGAAGCCGCCTGGAGAGCCAATCCGCATCCGGATGTCGCCGACCTCTATGTCCACGCCCGTCATGGCGATGCGGTGAACGACCGGCTGGCGCGGGCGAAGAGGCTCCAGTCGATCAAGCAGAACCATCCTGAATCGTCGCTGGCGGTGGCACGGGCCGCGCTCGATGCCGGCGATTTCGCGCTGGCGCGCAAGGAAGCCGAATCGGCGATCCGCATGCAGCCGCGCGAAGGCGCTTGGCTGCTGCTGGCGGACATCGAGGAAGCGGATACAGGCGACGTCGGCAAGGTGCGGCAGCTTCTCGGCAAGGCGGTGCGCGCGCCGCGCGATCCGGCCTGGGTGGCGGACGGCATCGAATCGGAGACATGGGCGCCGATCTCGCCGGTCACCGGCCATCTCGATGCGTTCGAGTGGCGCATTCCCGTCGAGCGCCTGGGTCGGGTGATCGAGGACGTGCCGGACGAGACGCCGGTGCTCGCCGCGCCGGCTCCGGCGGTGGCCGAGGAGCCGGTTGAAGTTGCCGCGCCTGAACCCGTCGCCGAGCCGGCGCCGGCGGTCGTCCAGGCGCTTCCGGAGCCGGCCAATGACTACAAGCCCGCGAGCCCGGTGGTGGAGCCGAAGGTGGCCGTCACGGCCGAACTCATCGAGGCGGATCATGCGTCGGAGGAGCCGGTCGGGCAGGCGGTTGTCATTGCGCCGCCTTTGCCCGATGATCCCGGCGTCGATCCAGACGCTCCGGCCAAGGCGCCGCGACGCTTCGGATTGTTCTGACGGGCGGGCGCGGGGTTGTCGACTATGCTTGAACGGATGATGTCCTTCTTCAAGGACCTGCCCGGCGCCGGCGGGAGCGGCATAAGCCGGGACGATCCGCGCGTGGCCGCCGCCGCGCTGATGTACCATGTCATGGATGCCGACGGCGTCCGCCAAGATGCGGAGTGGGACAGGATCAAGCAGATCCTAGGGGAGTACTATCATATCAGGGGCCGGGAACTCGACGAGCTTGTGAAGGCAGGCGAGAAGGCCGAGCAGGAATCCGTCGACCTCTATGCCTTCACCAGCGTGCTCGGCCGTCATCTCGACGAGGCGGGCCGTATCGCCTTCATCAGGCTGATGTGGGACGTGGTCTATGCCGATGGTGTGTTGCATGAACTGGAGGACAACACTTTATGGCGGGTCGCTGATCTGATCGGCGTCGACCGCCGGGAGCGCGTGCTGGCCCGCCAGGAGGCGGCGAAAAAAGTTCCGGACGCAAAGGGCGTGCCATCCGATGAGTAGAGTGACGGCCGGCAAGCGGCCGCGCATCCTCACCGTGCTTCATCAGGAACTGTCCAGCCCCGGCCGCGTCGGCCATCTGCTGGTCGAAAGCGGCTTCGACCTCGACATAAGACGCCCGCCGCTCGGCGATCCGCTGCCGGATACGCTCGCCGGGCACGCGGGTGCCGTGGTGTTCGGCGGGCCGATGAGCGCCAATGACGGCGACGAGTTCGTCAAGCGCGAGACCGAGTGGCTGGCCGTGCCGCTGGTCGAGAACCGGCCCTTCCTCGGCATCTGTCTCGGCGCGCAGATGCTGGCCAACCACCTCGGCGGCAGTGTCGGCAGCCGCGACGACGGCATCGTCGAGATCGGCTGGTATCCGCTGAAGGCGACCGAGGACGGCAAGAAGCTGATGCATTGGCCGGAGATGGTTTATCAGTTTCATCGAGAAGGTTTTTCACTGCCGAGCGACGCGACCCTGCTCGCCACCGCCGATCATTATCCCAACCAGGCGTTCCGCTACGGCGACAATGCCTGGGGCATCCAGTTCCATGCCGAACTGACGCGGGTGATGATGCAGCGCTGGGTGGTGCGCGGGGCACATCGCTTCGAACTGCCCGGCGCCCAGCCCGGCCGCGACCATCTCGGCGGCCGCATGATCTGGGACATGCATTTGAAGCGCTGGCTGACGGAGTTTCTTGCGACCGTGTTCGGCCGGCCCGAAGCGGCCTGACGAATCTCCGGCGGCGGTGGGCGACTGCGATTGGCTCAATCGCTCCAATCGCCCTCCGGGGTCCCGTTGAAGCGTTTCTTCAGGCCCGCCCAGCAGTCGATGTAGTCCTCCTGCAAGGTCTTCAGTTCAGCGGCGAAGCTGGTGAGCATCTGGGGAAAGCGCGTCTCGAACATGAAGGCCATGGTGTTTTCGAGTTTTGCCGGCTTGAGCTCGGCGCGCGAGGCTTTTTCGAAGCCGAAGGCGTCCGGCCCGTGCGCCAGCATCATGTTGTGGAGGCTGACGCCGCCCGGCACAAAACCCTTCTCCTTGGCGTCGTACTGGCCGTGGATCAGGCCCATGAACTCGCTCATGATGTTGCGGTGATACCAGGGCGGGCGGAACGTGTCCTCGGCCACCAGCCAGCGCGGCGGGAAGATGACGAAGTCGACATTGGCCGTTCCCTCCTCGCCGGAGGGCGCGGTCAGCACCGTGAAGATCGACGGATCGGGATGGTCGAACAGGATGGCGCCGACCGGCGAGAAGGTGGCGAGGTCGTATTTGTAGGGCGCGTAGTTGCCGTGCCAGGCGACGACATCCAGAGGCGAATGGCCGAGTTCGGTGACGTGGAACTGGCCGCACCATTTGACGATCAGCCGGCAGGGCGTCTCCTTTTCCTCGAACCACGCTACCGGCGTCTTGAAGTCGCGCGGATTGGCGAGGCAGTTGGCACCGATCGGGCCGCGGTCCGGCAGCGTGAATTTCGCGCCGTAGTTTTCGCAGACATAGCCGCGCGCCGGGCCGCCGGGGATCTCGACCTTGAAGGTGAGGCCGCGCGGCAGCACGGCGATCTCGCCGGGTTTGATCTCGATGACGCCCATCTCGGTGACGAAGCGCAGGGTGCCGACCTGCGCGACCACCAGCATCTCGCCGTCGGCATTGAAGAAATGGTCGTCCACCATCGAGACATTGGCGCCGTAGACATGGGCGGCCATGCCCGACTGGCCGAGCGCGTCGCCTGCCGTGGTCATGGTGCGCATGCCGGATATGAAGTCGGTCGGTTCCTCCGGCATGGGCATCGGGTCCCAGCGGTACTGGCCGAGCGCCAGCGCATGGTTTTCGGCGCTCGGCGCGGTTTTCCACCGCGGATAGGGGGCCGTCTTGAAGCGGCCGTGATGTCTGACGCTCGGGCGGATGCGGTAGAGCCACGAGCGCTCGTTGGTGCCGCGCGGCGCGGTGAAGGGCGAGCCGGAAAGTTGTTCGGCGTAGAGCCCGTAGGCCGGACGCTGCGGCGAGTTGCGGCCCTGCGGCAGCGAGCCCGGCAGGGTCTCGGTCTCGAAATCGTTGCCGAAACCCGGCATGTAGGAATGGGTCATGGCATTTCTCCTGCTCGCTCCGATCCATGCGACGTGTTGCAAGCCTAACCAGCCGGAATGTAACCATCAATGCGGGTGAGCACCGGGAGAGAGCCCATGTTGCAGTTCAGGTTCGAGGCGGAAGTGATTCATTGGCGGGGTCCGTCGCCCTTCTTCTTCGCACCCATACCGGCGTATCATAGCGAAGAAATCCGACGGGTATCGAAACTCGTAACTTATGGATGGGGCGTGATACCCGTCGAGGCCCAGATCGGCGGTGTGGTTTTCCGCACATCACTGTTCCCCAAGGACGAGATATATTTGTTGCCTCTCAAGGTGGACGTCAGGCGGAAAACCAACATAACGGCGGGCGATCCGGTTTGCGTCGACATGACAATTCGGCCTGCCCAGCGATAGACCGCCCCTGGCGTCCGGCAGCGATCATCGCTTTCGCTGCCCCATGTCGCGGAGCCCGGTGAAACCGATCTCTCACGCAGCGCAAGCTTGACAGCCGGTCGCCTTTCCCCTTATGAGCCAGCAACACTTTCGGGCGCGCTCTCGGGCGCGCCTTTCCGTTAGGCCCTGCCGGGGCCCCGTTCGACAGGCCAGACCAATGAAGATCAAGAATTCGCTCAAGGCCCTGAAGGGCCGCCACCGCGACAACCGTATGGTTCGCCGCAAGGGCCGCATCTACATCATCAACAAGACGGCTCCGCGCTACAAGGCGCGCCAGGGCTGAGCCCCGGCTCGCCGACGATCCCGGCAGCGGATCCATCCGCGCGGGCATCACGCGAATTTCAGTTTGACGTTCCGCTCCGGGGCCCTAGAGTCCCCCGGATGCGGAATCGTTTTGCTTTCCTGACGGCATTGGCGCTTTTCGGCGCCGCTCCCGCATTCGCCGCCGGTGCCGCTTCTCCGCCTCCGACCGAAAAACCCGAAGCCACCGCCCCTAAGACCAAGGCCGAGCGGCTCGATGAACTGTTCGCCAATCTCAAGCGTGAGCGCAACGAGAAGGCGGCCGAGCGCATCGCCTCGCGCATCTGGGAAGAGTGGAACCGCTCCGACAGCGCCATCGTCGACCTGATGATGCAGTGGTCGCAGCAGGCGGTCGAAAAGAAAAAATTCGACGTCGCGCTGGATTTCCTCGATCAGGTCGTCACTCTGTCCCCGGATTATGCGGAAGGTTGGAACCGCAGGGCGACCGTGCATTTCATGATGCACAATTATGCGAAGTCGATGGCCGACATCGAGCGCACGCTGGAGCTCGAGCCGCGACATTTCGGGGCGCTCTCCGGCCTCGCCCAGATCATGAAGGAAACAGATCGCAAGGAATTGGCGCTCGACGCCTACCAGCGGGTGCTGGTCATCTATCCGATGATGCGAAACGCCCAGAACGAGGTCGCCACACTGTCCGAGGAGCTGACCGGCGAAGGCATCTGATCCGCGTCCGATGCCGCGCGTATAAAACGATCATCCCCGCCGGCAGCCCGTCTTGAATCTCCTTACAGCCGCAGTCGCTTTCGTACTTGCCCTCGTCCTCGTGCTGATCGGGGTGACGCGCATCGGCGTGTGGCTGATCGACCGCCGCAACCCGCCCGTCGGTCAGTTCGTCGAGATCGACGGAGCTGATATCCACTACGTGCACGTGCCGGCGCCAGCTGGTGCGGATTTACCGCCGCTGGTGTTCATCCACGGCGCCAGCGCCAATCTCAACGACCAGATGGTGCCGTTGCGGCCCCTGCTGGAAGGTCGCGCCGAGATGCTGTTCTTCGACCGTCCCGGACATGGTTGGTCGGAGCGCGGCAGCGGCAACGAGACGCCGGAAGGTCAGGCGAGGACGCTGGCGGCACTTCTGGACAAGCTCGGCATTGCGAGGGCGATCGTCGTCGGCCATTCCTTCGGCGGCGCGGTGACGGCGGCTTTCGTGCTTGAATATCCCGACAGGGTGGCCGGCTTGGTCTTCGTGTCGGCAGCGACCCATCCGTGGCCGGGCGGCGGCACTTCCTGGTATTACGAACTGGCCCCCGTGCCGGTGATCGGCAGGTTGTTTTCCGAAACGCTCGCCTATCCGGCAGGCATGCTGCGCATGGCCGCCGCGACGGACTGTGTGTTCGCGCCCAACCCTACGCCCGAAAACTATCTGGCCCGTGCCTCGATAGAGCTGGTGCTGCGTCCGGCAACGTTCCGCGCCAACGCCATCGACGTCCGGGGCCTCTATGCCTTCGCGCTGGCCAACGCGCAGCGCTACCCCAACATTTCGGCGCCGACGGTCGTGATCTCCGGCGACCGCGACACGGTGGTCTACGAGGAACTCCATTCACTCGGCCTGGCGCGCGACATTGTCGGCGCGAAACTCGTCTGGGTGAAGAACCTCGGCCACAAGCCGGACTGGATCACGCCGGAACTGATCGTGGCAGCGGTAGAAAAGCTTGCCGGCAAGCCGGTCGATCTCGATGGAATGGCGAGGGCTGCCGAAGCCCGGATCGCCGGCGACCGGCAGGGCGAAGGCGTCTGCGTGGATGAGAAGCCGGCCGGCGCCGAACTCGCGCCGCAGTAGTATCGTCCCGCGTTCTGCCTGTCTATCTATCGGGTTGCGCTGGTTGGACGGGAGAGACCGGCCGGCTCTCGAAGCACTCAGGCGCGCTTGTCGGCCTCGATATAGGCGATGCGGAGCATGTTGGTGGAGCCGGGGGTGCGCAAGGGCACGCCGGCGGTGATGATGACCCGGTCGCCCTGCTTGCCGAATTCCTCCACCCTGGCAATCCGGCAGGCGCGCTCCACCATGTCGTCGAGATCGGCGGCGTCGGGCGTTACCACGCAATGCGTGCCCCACAGCAGCGATAGCCGGCGCGCCGTCGCCACGACCGGCGAAAGCGCGATGATTGGCACACGCGGCCTCTCGCGGGCGGCGCGCAGGCCGGTGGTGCCGGAGGCCGTATAAGTGACGATGGCCGAAAGGTTCAGCGTTTCGGCAATCTGCCGCGCCGCCAGCGACACGGCGTCCGCGCCCGTGGCTTCGGGCTCGGAGCGCTGGGCGTTGATGATGCCGGGATAGAACGGATCCTGCTCGACCTGCTCCGCGATGCGGTTCATCATCGCCACCGCTTCGACCGGATAGGCGCCGGCAGCGGATTCGGCTGACAGCATGATGGCGTCTGCGCCTTCGAAAACCGCAATCGAGACGTCCGATACTTCCGCGCGGGTCGGCACGGGCGCCGTGATCATCGATTCCAGCATCTGCGTGGCGACGACCACCGGCTTGCCGGCACGCCGCGCGGCGCGCGTGATCTGCTTCTGGATGCCGGGCACGGCCTCCAGCGGCATTTCGACGCCGAGGTCGCCACGCGCCACCATGATCGCGTCCGAAAGCTCGATGATCTCGGGCAGCCGGGCAACCGCCTGCGGCTTCTCGATCTTCGACATCAGCAGGGCGCGGCCGCGGGCGATCTTGCGCGCCTCGGCCAGATCGTCCGGGCGCTGGACGAAGGACAGCGCGATCCAGTCGACGCCGGTGGCCAGCACTGCGTCCAAATCGGCGCGGTCCTTCTCGGTCAGCGCACCGACCGGAAGCTCGGTGTCGGGAAGGCTCACGCCCTTCTTGTCGGAAATCTTGTCGCCGGCGACGACGATCGTCTCGATCGAATTGCCGTCGCAGCGGACCGCCCTGAGTTCCAGCTTTCCATCGTCGATCAGCAACCGGTGGCCCGGCTGGACCGAGCGCAGAATCTCCGGGTGCGGCAAATGCACGCGATCGGCATTGCCGGGCGCCAGATCGTTGTCCAGCGTGAAGGTCTGGCCGAGCTTGAGCGCAACCTTGCCGTCCGCGAATTTGCCGACGCGCAGCTTTGGTCCCTGCAGATCGGCCAGAATGCCGATCGGCCTGCCAATCGCCTCCTCGACCGACCGGATACGCTCGACCAGCGTGCGCATCTGCGCATGGTCGGTATGGCTCATATTGATGCGGAAGACGTCGGCGCCGGCCTCGAACAGCTTGCGGATCATCTCCGCCGACGAGGAGGCCGGCCCGATGGTGGCGAGGATCTTGACCTTGCGGCTGCGTCTCATGGTGTAGGCGTCCCCGTCGCGGCGGCATCTCCGCCGGTCGCGGGCTGGTCGATGAGCTGGACCATCCAGCTTGCCTGTTCGCCCGTGTCGTATTCCTGGAAGCCGGCGCGCTGGAAACCTCTGGCCACGCAGTCGGTCACGCCGGCGATCTTGAATTCCTTTTCCGCCACGCACATGGTGATCGGACCGTCCCAGCGGCCGCCGCGCTCGGCATCCTCGGCGTAGAGGTAGTAGAAGCGTGACGCCAGCGGCCCCTCGATCAGCGTCTTGCAACTCGAACCCTCGACATGCCACCAACCCTCGGTGACCCAGCCGGCCTTGGCGCGGTAGCCTATGCCGACGCCGACGAGGTTCTGGGTGGCGTTGCAGACCCGGAAATCGGCGCGCGCCTCGGTGGCGCCGAAGGCAAGGAGCGCCGTGAAGGCCGCCGCAACCGCGACGGCGCAACGGCTGCGCTGGCCGGCGGCAAGGACCATTTCCAAACCTCTCGAAGCTGACGAAATCATTCCCGGGCACCCCTTTTCGGAAAACTGCGCGCACATGTCAACGCGCGCGGCCCGTCGATCCAATCGATTTAAGTCGCGGCGCGTCAATTCGTGATTCCCGCTTCCGACTTCCGCCCCAAGATTGGCGAAACAACGGCATTGCGCAGTCCTTCGCTTCGTGGAAAGACCCGTCGTCCGCAGAATGCAACGACCCATATGGAATGTTCATGACACGCTCGGCACTTTTCGCCCCTGTCGTAATGATCGAGGGCGATCGGCGCCGCGGCATCCTACTGGTCGCCGACCATGCGCGCCGCGACCTGCCTGACGAATATGGCGACCTCGGTCTGCCACGAACCGAGTTCGACCGCCACATCGCTTACGACATCGGCGTCGAACAGGTGATCCGGGGGCTTGCCGCTCGCCTCGGCGTGCCGGCGGTGTTCGCCGGTTTCTCGCGGCTGCTGATCGACCCGAACCGGGGCGAGGATGACCCGACGCTGATCCGCCAGCTCTATGACGGCACGATCGTCCCCGCGAACTATCCGATGGCGGATGCGGAGCGCGAGCGGCGTCTGGACATGTTCTACCGTCCCTACCATGACGCCGTGTGGGCGATGATCGCCTCGGTGGCGCGGGAAAGCGGCGCGCCGCCGCTGATCTTCTCGATCCATTCCTTCACGCCGGTCATGCAGGGCCGGGCGCGTCCGTGGCATGCCGGGGTGTTGTGGGACCTTGACGACCGCGTCGCCAAGCCGCTGATCGAGATGCTCGCCGCCGACCCGCTGCTGACGATCGGCGACAACGAACCCTATGACGGGGCGCTGAAGGGCGACACCATGTACAAGCACGCCATCGTCAACGGTTTTGCCCATGCGCTGCTGGAGATCCGGCAGGATCTGATCGCGGATGCGGCGGGTGCGGACGCCTGGGCCGAGCGGCTGGCGCCGATCGTTGACGCTATCAACCGGCGATCCGATATACATGTTGTGAAGCAGTACGGGTCGCGCACGGGGCCACTCTAGGGACCGAGATGTCTGCCGGATGGCAGGCTGCGATGCGACTGCAAATGCGACTGGTGGAGGCCGACATGTCCGAACTGAGCGACGACCAGAAGCGCGATTTCGAAGCGGCGGCTTTCCGCCGCCTGGTCGCGCACCTTCGCGAACGCGGCGACGTGCAGAACATCGACCTGATGAACCTTGCCGGCTTCTGCCGCAATTGCCTGTCGAACTGGTATCGCGAGGCGGCTGAGGCGTCGGGCACGGAATTGTCCAAGGAAGCGTCGCGCGAAATCGTCTACGGCATGCCTTACGCCGAGTGGCAGGCGCGCCACCAGACCGAGGCGTCGGACGACAAGAAGGCTGCCTTCGAGAAGAACCGCCCGAAGGACCATTGACCGGTAGCCCTTTTCCCAAGTTTCCGGATCGCCGTCCTTTCGCCGGACAAGGCGTCAGCCGTCCGCTTGTCCGCTCAGGCATCGCATTCCCATGCGGCAGACCACGCGGGCCTTGACCCTCCAGCCGGGTTCGGGCATCGAACCGCGTCCTTGCCGCGCTTCCGAGTCGCGGCCCAGAAAAACCGCCGTTCCGGAGACAGACATGGCCGAAGACATCACCGAAACCAGCCAGACCGTCGCGGCAGGCCAGCTCAAGGCTTTCATCGAGCGCATCGAGCGGCTGGAAGAGGAAAAGCAGACCATCGCCGACGACATCAAGGACGTTTACGCCGAGATGAAGGGCACTGGTTTCGACACCAAGGCGGTGCGCACCATCATCCGCCTGCGCAAGAAGGACGCCAACGAGCGCCAGGAAGAGGAAGCGATCCTCGACCTCTACATGGCCGCGCTCGGTATGGCTTGAGTTTCCGGCGGCCAACCGTTTTTTGCCGCCAGGGCAGTCAAAGCAATTGCGATCACGCGGACGCCGGGGCGAACCGGCGCCCGAAGACCTTATCAGGCGACGTCCAGCACGATCTTGCCGATATGCTCGCCCTCTTCCATCCGCTCATGGGCGCGCCAGGCTTCCTTGAACGGGAAGATCATGTCCATGACCGGCGCGACGCGCCGCGCGGCCAGCAGCGGCCAGACCTGAGCCTCCAGGGCCGCTGCCACCGCGCCCTTGAATTCGGTGGTCCGCGGCCTGAGCGTCGAGCCGGTGTGCACCAGTCGCTTGACCATGATCTTCGACACGTCGGCGCTCGCCGTCGCCCCCATCTGCGTAGCAATCTGCACGATGCGGCCCTCGACCGCCGCGGCGGAATAGTTGCGGTCGACATAGTTGCCGCCGACCATGTCGAGGATGACGTTGGCGCCCTTGCCCGATGTGAAGTCCTTCACCGCGGCGACGAAATCCTCGTGCTTGTAGTCGATAGCGAGATCGGCGCCGAGCTTGCGGCAGGCCTCGCATTTCTCCGCCGACCCGGCGGTGGCGATCACGGTCGCGCCAAACGCCTTTGCCAACTGGATAGCGGTCGTGCCGATGCCCGAACTGCCGCCATGGACGAGGAACGTCTCGCCGGCTTTCAGGCCGCCGCGCTCGAACACATTATGCCAGACGGTGAAGAAGGTTTCCGGCAGGGCGGCAGCCTCGGTCATGGTAAAGCCCGCCGGCACCGGCAAGGCGTTGGTCTCGTGGACCTTGCAGAATTCCGCATAGCCGCCGCCCGGCGTCAGAGCGCAGACGGCGTCGCCGACCCGCCAGCGCTTCACACCCGGGCCGACGGCAGCGACCGTGCCGGCCACTTCCAAGCCCGGCAGGTCCGAGGCGCCGGGCGGCGGCGGATAGGCGCCCTTGCGCTGAAGAACGTCAGGCCGGTTGACGCCGGCGGCGCTGACGCGGATCAGAATCTCCCGCTCCTCGGGTTCGGGAACGGCGCGTTTTTCGGCCTTGAGCACCAGCGGACCCCCGGGCTGCGAGATCGCCACCGCCGTCATCCGCGCCGGAATATTGGTATCGTTCGCCATGATTCGCTCCGATCGGTCCCCCCGCCGCGATTGCCTATTGGGACAGCTCTTATGTAGGGTGTCGGCCGATCTGGCAAACCGGAGGTCGACGATGGCCATATTCGACGACGAACCACGCAAGCCGGCAAGTGCCCATGTGGTCGGCCAGGACATTTCCCTGATGTCCGTCGATGAACTGTCCGAACGCATAGCCAAGCTCAAGGCCGAGATCGAACGGCTGGAGGAAGAACGCGCCAGACGCGGTGCGACGAAATCGGCGGCCGAGGCGCTTTTCCGGCGGTAGAACTGGCATCATGTCGTTTCCCGGCCTCCATAACGCCTAAGTTGGTCTATCCTGCAATCACCGTTTCCGCAGTCGATCCGGATTGAATGATGTTCGCGACCTACCGGCCGATCTTGTCCCTGTTGCGCGGAACCGCCTTCCTCCTGGCGGCATCGGGCTTGCATGGTCTGCTGTTGCCCTTGCGCGGCCAGGAGGAAGGATTCTCGACGACCGTGCTCGGCCTGCTCGGCACGGCCTGGGCAGGCGGCTTTGTCGGCGGTTGTTTTCTGGCGCCCCGTCTGGTGCGCCGCGCCGGGCATGTTCGCGCTTTTGGTGCGTTTGCCGCGTCCGGCGCCATCATAGCGCTGCTCACCGGGCTGATGATCCATCCCGTCGCCTGGATCATCCTGCGCGCCGCCACGGGCTTCACCATGGCCGGCGCCTTCATGGTGATCGAAAGCTGGCTGAACGAGAAGGCGACCAACGAGAATCGCGGCACCGTCTTCGGCCTCTACATGATGGTCACCTACGCCTCGATCATGGCGGGCCAGATGATCGTCGCTGCCGGCGACGTGCATACCGATTCGCTGTTCATGGTGGCCGGCATCTTCTTCTGCCTGGCGTTGCTGCCGACCGCCATGTCGACGGCGGCGACGCCGAAGCCTCTGCAGGACGTGGCGCTCGACGTGAGGGGCCTCTACGCCAATTCGCCGGTCGCTTTTTTCGGTTGCCTGCTGGTCGGCGTCGCCAACGGTGCCTGGGGCACGCTGGGGGCGGTATACGGCGCGCGCATCGGCATCACCACAGCGGAGATTGCGCTGATGATGAGCCTCGTTGTCGTGGCGGGCGCCGCCATGCAGCTGCCGGTCGGCCGCGTCTCCGACCGCACCGACCGGCGCTATGTGCTTGCCGCCGCCTCGCTGGGCGCGGCGCTGTTCGGCCTGCTGGTGTTTTTCGTTACGCCACGTTCCGGCGTAACGGTCATCGTGATGACCGCCTGTTACGGCGCGCTCGCCTACACGCTTTATTCGCTGGCGGTGGCGCATGCCAATGACCATGCGAGCCCGGAAGACTTCGTGAAAGTTTCCGGCGGCCTGCTGCTGCTCTACGGTTTTGGTACGATGATCGGCCCGCTGCTGGGCTCGCTGCTGATGAGCTGGATGCGTCCGGAGAGCCTGTTCCTTGCCACTGCCCTGGCCCACATCGCGCTTGCGGCCTACACGCTGCTGCGAATCTCGAAACGCGCGCCGGTGCCCGTCGATGCTCGCGAGGCATTCAAGACCATGCCCTCCGAGCGTGGCGCGACGCCAGAAGCGGCGCGGCTCGATCCGCGAATCAAACCCGAACAAGACGGTTGAGATTCTTCGGCATTTGCCGCACCATCCGGTCATGCTCACTGACGCGTTCGCGGCAATTGCAGACCCTCACCGGCGGCACCTGCTGGAAGAGCTCCGGCGCGGGCCGAAAACGGTGGGCGAACTGGCCTCCGGCCTGCCGGTGTCGAGGCCCGCGGTGTCGCAGCATCTCAAGGTCCTGCTGGATGCGGGGCTGGTCAGCGCCAAGGCCGAGGGGACGCGGCGCGTCTATGCCGTCAGCGAAAACGGTTTTCTCAAGCTGAACATCTGGCTGGATCAGTTCTGGACGGCATAGCCCCGGACGGAAATCGAGCGCCAGCCCAGATCACCCCGTAGGTCCCGGATTACAAGAATACGACCGACATCGCCCACCTCGCGGGCGAAGTTCGATTATACAGCCTTTGCCCGGCGGCGTACGCCGCCGGTTCTTCAAACAGGATTGGAATTTCGTGGCGGTCAGTGCGTGGTGTGTCGCAACTTCTCCATCTCGTCCTTGATTGCCAACTTGCGTCTCTTGAGCATCACGATTTCGAGATCGTCCACCGAGGGGTGGGTCATCGCCTCATCGATCTGGCGTTCGATGTCGCCGTGCTTGCGCTGAAGTTCGTCAAGGTGGTTGGCAAGAGCCATACTTGCTTCTCCCTTCATGGTTTCCTCGATCGCACGCCATACCGCGGCTACCGCCCATGCCGCCGTGTGACGGTACGGTGACACTCTGCCACCAGATTGCGGCAATGTCGAATGCGATGTGGTAGGATTTCCTGGAACAGCAAAATGTGATAATGGCTTGCCGCCGGGTGGGCTAGCACGCCCGGACCCGCCCTGTTGGCGCCAGCGGCGCCGGTTTTCTGCTGACGGAAAGAAATGTCCGACCAGGATCAGACCGAGATTCGCCTTGAGTTCGCAAAGCTCAAGCAGGAACACGCCGATTTCGACGCAGCCATAAACGCCATGATCGCGACCGGCAGCGACCCGCTGCAAATCCAGCGCATGAAAAAGAAAAAACTGGCGATCAAGGACCGGCTTGTGACGCTGGAAGACCGGATTATCCCCGATATCATTGCGTGAGCGCCCGGCGTCGCGTGAACTGGTTATCCGCCGGGCGTCGTTCCGGGCAGCCCGGAATTATCGCCGGCTGGCCCTCAGCGCTTCGGCAGCCATTTCTTTTCGATGCGGCAGACCATGGTGAAGGCCGGATCGAAGACGTTGCCCACATCGTAGCGGACGACCTGGCCCATCAGATGGCTGGCGGCCGTGGGACTCAGTCCGTAGTCGCCGGTCAGCCAGTTGAACATATCGGTCGTTGCATGCTGCAATGCCTGGTCGAGCGGCCGGGCGTTGCCCACCGAAAAGATATCGGTGGCGCTCTCGCCGCGCGGCCAGACGAGGTTGCGGCTCTTTTCCACCGTCAGGCGAACCTCGACGTCGAAGCAGGTCTCGATGCCGGTGCCGACGATCTCCCCGTCGCCCTGCGTCGCGTGGCAATCGCCAAGGAAGAACAGCGCGCCGGGCACGGCGACAGGAAACCACACAGTCGCGCCAGGGCCGAAACCCCGGTAATCCATGTTGCCGCCGTTCTCGGCGCTGGTCGCGGTGGAAAACGCCTGCCCGCCGCCGGGTGCCACGCCGAAGCAGCCGATCATCGGCTCCAGCGGCAGCACGAGATGCTCGAGGCCCGGCACGGCGGGTTCCGGTGTGGCGGTCAGCGCCTGCCGGTCGATCCGCCAGTTCGTCTTGTCGCGGGGCGGCAGGTTTCGCACGAATTCCGGGTCGACGACGTTGCCCGCCAGCGATGCCCGCGTCCATCCCGTGGCGCGGATCGGCGTCATGCGCAGGATTTCGACCTTCAGCGCATCGCCCGGCTCGGCGCCGGTCACGAAGATCGGGCCGTTCATCGGGTTCGGCTCCGGGGCGCGTTGCACACCGTCTTTGTCGATGCCGTGGGCGTCGATCGTTTCGGTGATTACCGTATCGCCCGACGAGACGGTCAGGGCGGCAGGCAAGGTGCCCAGCACATTGTGCCAGCTTGTGGCGGTAAACCGGTGCGTTGTCATGGCCGAAGGCGTAGCCGAAGCTCGCGACAGCGGCAAGCCGGCCGGGAGGAAGTCGTTTGGCGTCGACCATCCTTGCGAGCTTCCCGGAATTCCGTTATGCGCCGCATTCCGTTCGACCGGGGACGATCGCGTGGCCGACAGCACAGCCGACGTTGCAATCATCATGGGCAGCCAGTCCGACTGGGCGACCATGAAACATGCCGCCGAGACGCTGGATGCGCTCGGCGTGTCGCATGACGACCGCATCGTCTCGGCCCACCGCACCCCGAAGCGGCTTTATGATTTCGCGACGGGCGCCAAGGCCGCCGGCTACAAGGTGATCATCGCCGGGGCGGGCGGCGCGGCGCACCTGCCCGGCATGGCGGCGGCCATGACCCCGTTGCCCGTGTTCGGCGTTCCGGTCGAATCCAAGGCGCTGTCCGGCGAGGATTCGCTGCTTTCGATCGTCCAGATGCCGGCGGGCATTCCCGTGGGTACGCTGGCAATCGGCCGGGCCGGCGCGGTGAACGCCGCTTTGCTCGCCGCCGCCGTGCTGGCTCTGGGTGACGAACGGTTGGCGGCGCGGCTGGACGACTGGCGCTCGCGGCAAACCGCCGCCGTCGCGGATAGGCCGTCAGACGCATGACAGCGCCGCTTCCGCAGAATTCGACGATCGGCATCATCGGCGGCGGCCAGCTGGGGCGCATGCTGGCGATGGCGGCGGCCCGGCTGGGCTATCGCACGGTCATTCTGGAGCCGCAGGCGGATTGTCCGGCCGCGCAGGTCGCCAACCGGCAGATCGTCGCGGCCTATGACAATCCGGCGGCGCTCGACGAACTGGCGAAGGTTTCGGCCGTCGTCACCTATGAGTTCGAGAACGTTCCCGTCCGCGCGGCCGAGCGGCTGGCGGTGTCCGTGCACGTCTATCCGCCGGCGCGGGCGCTAGAGGTGTCGCAGGACCGGCTGGTGGAAAAGACGTTCCTCAACGGCATCGGCGTCAAGACGGCCGACTTCCGGGCGGTCGACGGCGATGCCGATCTCGAAGCGGGCCTTGCGGCGTTCGGGCGCAGCGGCATCCTGAAGACCCGGCGGATGGGTTATGACGGCAAGGGACAGCGCGTCTTCCGGGATCATTCGGGCGGCGTGACCGGCAGCTTCGCGGCGATGGGCGGCGTGCCGCTGATCCTCGAAAGTTTCGTGCCGTTCGAGCGGGAAATCTCGGTGATCGCCGCACGCGGTCTTGACGGCCAACTCTCTGCCTACGATCCGGCGGAAAACGTCCATCGGAACGGCATCCTGCATACGTCGACGCTGCCGGCATCGGTTGCGCGGACGACGGCGGATGCCGCGACGGATGCCGCCTTCTCCATCCTCGCCGCGCTGGACTATGTCGGCGTTATCGGCGTCGAGTTCTTCGTGCTGCCCGGCGGCGGCCTGCTCGCCAACGAGATCGCGCCGCGCGTCCACAATTCCGGGCACTGGACCGAAGCCGCCTGCGCTGTGTCGCAGTTCGAGCAGCATATCCGCGCCGTTGCCGGCCTGCCGCTGGGCGACCTCAGCCGGCATTCCGGCTGCGTGATGGAAAATCTCATCGGCGACGACATTTTCCGCGCGCCGGCGCTTCTGTCCGAGCCCGATCTCGTGCTGCATCTCTACGGCAAGGCGGAAGCCCGGCCGGGCCGCAAGATGGGCCATTTCACGCGGCTGCTGAGCCGTTAAGAAGCCGGCTAATCATTTTCTCATACTTGATGTGACGGACACGTGATCGTGACCGCTCGTCGGTTCGGCTGTGCCGAGGCCGCGCATTCCATCCGCGGAAAAGAGCGCGATACCCGCCGGCAAAGTGTCGCGGCCATGATGAATGGCCGGTTTACCCATTCGACACGAAACTGTCATGCAACTGTTACATAGCCTCGTTAAGGCCTCTCCGCGTGACGCCGCAGAAGGTGTCCGAAGCCAAAATTCCCGACAGGAGCAGGCCCCATGAAAAAAGCTATTCTCACAGCGTCGGCCGCGGTCCTGGCGCTTGCCGCCTCGGCCGGCTATGCCGCCGCCCGCGACCAGGTCCAGATCGCTGGTTCGTCCACCGTTCTTCCCTATGCGAAGATCGTCGCTGAATCCTTCGGCGAGACCTTCACCAACTTCAAGACCCCCGTCGTCGAGTCCGGCGGTTCGGGCGCCGGCATCAAGGAATTCTGCAAGGGCGTCGGCGAGGCCACGATCGACATCGCCAATTCCTCGCGCAAGATGAAGGAAGACGAGTTCAAGTCCTGCGTCGCAGCCGGCGTCAAGGACGTGCAGGAAGTCAAGATCGGCTATGACGGCATCGTCTTCGCCACCGACATCAAGGGTCCGGACTGGGCGCTGACCCCGGCCGACATCTACAAGGCGCTGGCCGCGCAGCTCGTCGTCGACGGCAAGCTCGTCGCCAACCCGAACACCAAGTGGAACCAGGTCAATCCGGCCCTGCCGGACTGGGATATCGTCGCCTACATCCCCGGCGAAAAGCACGGCACCCGCGAAGTGTTCGAAGAGAAGCTGATGGCTCATGGCTGCGACAAGGATGCCGTGAAGGCCGCCGGTGTTGCCGAGAAGGAAGTCACCAAGGCCTGCGTCGCGGTCCGCAAGGACGGCAAGGCCGTGGACATCGACGGCGACTATTCCGAGACGCTGGCCCGCATCGACGCCAACAAGACCGGCGTCGGCGTGTTCGGCCTCGCCTTCTACGAGAACAACGCCGACAAGCTGAAGGTCGCGACCGTCGACGGTATCGTGCCGTCGACCGAGACCATCGCCAAGGGCGAGTATCCGGTGTCGCGTCCGCTCTTCTTCTACGTGAAGAAGGCGCATCTCGGCGTCGTTCCCGGCCTGAAGGAATATGTCGAGTTCTTCCTCGACGACCAGATGGTCGGCCCGGAGAGCCCGCTGGCCGAGTACGGCCTGGTTGCCGCGCCGGACGCCGAGCGTCAGCAGCAGCGCGACGACTTCGCCGCCGGCAAGACCATGTAATTTAAAGTATCCGCCGCGCGGCCATCCGGCCGCGCGGCGATTTTCTGTTGTTGAATTTGTTCTCCCTTTCAGGCCACAGGCGCCGGGAGTCTCGCGCATGCCGATGACCTATTTTATCGCCATCATCCTTGTGATCGGTGTGGTCGCCTACTTCATCGGCCGCCAGCGTGCCGCAATGCATACCGGCGGTGCCGTCAAGCAGCATTCTCGTCCGCACTATCATGCCTGGTGGGCATTTCTGCTGGCAACGATGCCGGCGCTGCTCCTGCTCATCGTCTGGAGCGTCGGCTCCTCCGTCTATCTCGAACGCCATGTCGAAGCACAGCTTCCGCCACACACGGCCGAAAGCGCGGTGCCCAACCGCAGCCTCGAACTCGGCCTGGTCAGGAGCCTCGCAAACGGCCTGCGCCGGCTCGACGCGGCCACCCTCGACAAGCTTCCCGCGACATTCGCCGAATTGCAGCCGCTTCTGGTCGCCAAGGGTGTGGCGCTGGCGCCCGACACCCAGGATTACATGATCCCCATCGCGGTGGAGACCAACCGCGCCAGCGACAGCCTGAGGCTGACGGGCGGCATCCTTGGCCTGATCCTGTCGCTCGCCGGCGCGGCCCTCGCCATCCGTGGCATTCAGCCGAGGACGCGGGCCCGCAACAATGTCGAGCGCATCGTGCTGTGGGCCTTGCTGGGGTCGTCGACCATCGCGATCCTGACAACCGTCGGTATCGTGCTGTCGATGCTGTTCGAGACCTTCCACTTCTTCGCCGCGGTGCCGCTCACCAATTTCTTCTTCGGCATCGTCTGGGATCCGCGCTTCGCAGCGGCCGGAGCGGGCGCCTCCGCCGGTCAGTTCGGCCTGATCCCGCTGCTCGCCGGCACGCTCTACATCGCCTTGGTGGCTCTGCTGGTCGCGGTTCCGATCGGCTTGCTGTCGGCGGTCTATATGGCCGAATACGCTTCCCGCCGGGTGCGCTCGATCGTCAAGCCGACGCTGGAGCTGCTGGCCGGCATCCCGACCATCGTCTACGGCATCTTCGCGCTGGTGACGCTCGGGCCGTTCCTGCGCGACCTCAGCGCCGCGCTCACGGGCGGCACGCCTTTCATCCAGGCGCAGTCGATCTTCACCGCAGGCCTGGTCATGGGCATCATGCTGATCCCGGTGGTCTCGTCGCTTTCGGATGACATCATCACGGCGGTGCCGCGCGCCATGCGCGACGGTTCGCTCGGCCTCGGCGCCACGCGCTCCGAGACGATCAAGCGGGTGATCCTGCCGGCCGCGCTTCCGGGTATCGTCGGCGCCATCCTGCTGACTGCCTCGCGCGCCATCGGCGAAACGATGATCGTCGTGCTGGCGGCGGGCGTCGCCGCGAACCTGACGCTCAACCCGTTCGAGGCGATGACCACCATCACCGTCAAGATCGTCAACCAGCTCACCGGCGACCTCGAGTTCAACTCGCCGCAGACGCTCGTGGCCTTCGCGCTCGGCATCACGCTCTTCGTGGTGACGCTGATCATGAACATCGTCGCGCTCTACATCGTGCGCAAATATCGGGAGCAGTACGAATGACCGCCGCCACGCTCGGCACTCTTCCGGTTGCCAAGGCCCCGCCACGCCGCGACATCGGCCTGAAGCGGCGCTATGCCGCCGAGACCCGCTTCCGCTGGTACGGCCGCGTCGCCATCTCCGTCGGCATCATCTTCCTGGCGGTGATGCTGGTCTCGATCGTCTCCAAGGGCTACACCTCGTTCTTCCAGACCTCGGTGCTGCTGCCGATCACCTTCGACGCGAAGGTGATCGATCCGCAGGACAAGCGGGCGACGGACCCGAACGTGCTGATCACCGCCAATTATCCGAACCTGGCGCGCGACGCGCTGGCCGCCAAGCTCGGCATCTCGCCCGACGACAAGCCGCAGATGGCGGCGCTGAAGGGCTTCCTCTCCGAGGGCGTGCGCACGCAGCTTCGCGACATGGTGGTCGCCGATCCCTCGATCATCGGCACGACCCGCGACGTCTGGGTGCTGACCAGCGCCAACGTCGATTCCGCCTACAAGGGCCAGATCGACCTCACAGTCGCCGAGACCAACCGCAAGGTTTCCGACCGGCAGGTCGCCTTCATCACCAAGCTGCGCGACGAGGGCGCCTTGACCGGCAAGTTCAACACCGGTCTGTTCGTCAACGGCGCCTCGAGCCGCCCGGAAATGGCCGGCATGGGCGTCGCCATCATCGGTTCGTTCTACATGATGCTGATCGTGCTGCTCTTGGCGCTGCCGATCGGCGTCGCCGCCTCCATCTACCTGGAGGAGTTCGCCAAGAAGACGCGGCTCACCGACATCATCGAGGTCAACATCAACAACCTCGCCGCCGTGCCGTCGATCGTCTTCGGCCTGCTCGGCCTGGCCGTCTTTATCAACTTCCTCGGCATGCCGCGCTCGGCCGCGCTGGTTGGCGGCCTGGTGCTGACGCTGATGACGCTGCCGACCATCATCATCGCCACCCGCGCCGCGCTCGCCGCCGTGCCGCCGTCGATCCGCTCGGCAGCGCTCGGGCTCGGCGCATCCAAGACGCAGGCGGTGTTCCAGCATGTGCTGCCGCTCGCCACCCCCGGCATCCTCACCGGCACCATCATCGGCCTGGCCCGCGCGCTCGGTGAAACCGCGCCGCTGCTGCTGATCGGCATGGTGGCCTTCGTCGCCGACTATCCGGCGACGCCGCTCGACCCGGCCACGGCATTGCCCGTGCAGATCTACATGTGGGCGAACGAGGCCGAGCGCGCCTTCGTCGAGCGCATGTCCGGCGCCATCATCATTCTTCTGGTATTCCTCATGGTGATGAACATCACCGCAATCGTGCTCAGGCGCCGCTTCGAACGGCGCTGGTAGACGGGAGCAAGCATCATGAACATCATGACCGAACAGAAACTCGAGCAGGCAGTGAGCGGCAGCATGACTGCGAAAACCAACGAAGTGATCAAGATGCAAGGCCGCAAGGTCGGCGTCTTCTACGGCCCGAAGCAGGCGCTGTTCGATGTGGAACTCGACGTGCGGCAAAACCAGGTGACGGCGCTGATCGGCCCGTCGGGCTGCGGAAAGTCGACTTTTCTGCGGTGCCTGAACCGCATGAACGACACGATCGACTCGGCCCGCGTCACCGGCAAGATCACGCTGGACAACGAGGATATCTACGATCCGAAGATCGACGTGGTCGAACTGCGCGCCCGTGTCGGCATGGTGTTCCAGAAACCCAATCCGTTCCCGAAGTCGATCTACGAAAACGTCGCCTACGGCCCGAAGATCCACGGGCTCGCGAAGAGCAAGGCCGACCTGGACCAGATCGTCGAGTCGAGCCTGAAGAAAGCCGCGCTCTGGAACGAGGTCAAGGACCGCGTCAACGAGCCGGGAACCGGGCTTTCCGGCGGCCAGCAGCAGCGTCTCTGCATCGCCCGCGCCATCGCGGTGTCGCCCGAGGTCATCCTGATGGACGAGCCGTGCTCGGCGCTCGACCCGATCGCCACCGCCAAGGTGGAAGAGCTGATCGACGAGTTGCGGGCCAACTACACCATCGTCATCGTCACCCATTCGATGCAGCAGGCCGCCCGCGTGTCGCAGCGCACGGCGATGTTCCATCTGGGCTACCTGGTCGAGGAAGGGGCGACGGACAAGATGTTCACCAACCCCGATGACAAGCGCACCCAGGACTACATTACCGGCCGCTTCGGCTGATCCCGGCCCGAGGAACACCAGAATGCGCGAACACACCGTTGCGTCCTTCGATCAGGACCTGAAACAGATCGACCAACTGATCCGCGACATGGCGGACCTGTCGACGTCGATGGTCGGCGCCTCCATCCGGGCGCTTCTACACACCGACGCCGCGGCGGCGCAGCGGATCATCTCCGATGACGCCATCATGGACGCCAAGCAGCGTGAGCTGGACGACCGCGCCATCACGCTGATCGCCAAGCGGCAGCCGATGGCCCAGGACCTGCGCGCCGTGCTCGGCGCCATCCGCATGGCGGGCGATTTGGAGCGGATCGGCGATCTTGCCAAGAACGTCGCCAAGCGCGTCGGCGCGATCGGTGAGGGGACGACGCCGCGTGGCTTGTCCCACGGCATCGACGACATGGCGACGATGGTCCTTGCCCAGATCAGCGGCGTCGTCGACGCCTATACCGGGCGCGAGCCCGCCGAACTCGACCGGCTGCGCGCCGAGGACGAGAAGATCGACCTCAAATACACCTCGGTGTTTCGCGAACTCCTGACCTACATGATGGAGGATCCGCGCAACATCACCACCTGCACGCATCTGCTGTTCTGTGCCAAGAACCTGGAGCGTATCGGCGACCACGTGACCAACATCGCGGAAAACGCCTATTATGTGCTGACCGGTTCGCAGCTTCCGGCGAACCGTCCGAAACTCGACGAGACGGCGACGACCGTCCTCGCCGAATAAAGGCAGGCGCGATGATCGCACCGAAGGTCATGGTGGTCGAGGACGAGGAGCCGTTGGGCGTCCTCCTCCGCTACAATCTTGAGTCCGAGGGCTATCAGGTCGAGGTCGTCATGCGCGGCGACGAGGCCGAGATCCGGCTGCAGGAGAATGTGCCGGACCTTCTGGTGCTGGACTGGATGCTGCCGGCGGTTTCCGGCATCGAACTGTGCCGGCGGCTGAGGATGCGCCCGGAAACCGAGCGCCTGCCGATCATCATGCTGACGGCGCGCGGCGAGGAAAGCGATCGGGTGCGCGGGCTGGCCACCGGCGCCGACGACTATCTGGTCAAACCGTTTTCGACCCCCGAATTCGTGGCGCGTGTAAAAGCGCTGCTGCGCCGCGCCAAGCCGGAAGTGCTTTCGTCGGTGCTCAAGGTCGGCGATATCGTGCTCGACCGCGAGTCGCACCGCGTCTACCGCAAGAAGAGCGAGATCAAGCTCGGCCCGACCGAGTTCCGGCTGCTGGAATTCATGATGCGCCATCCCGGCCGCGTGTTCTCGCGCGGGCAACTGCTCGACAATGTCTGGGGCGAGACGATCTATATCGACGAGCGTACCGTCGACGTGCATGTCGGCCGGCTGCGCAAGGCGGTCAACACCAACCGCCTGCCCGACGTCATCCGCACCGTGCGCGGCGCGGGCTACGCCATCAGCGATGAATGATCGTCGTCCCGCCGCGTCGTCGCGGCGAGCGCCGTCTTTGGGCAATACCCTCCGTTTCCCACCATTGAAATGCCCGAGCCTGCTGTCCCGCGGGCGTTAGCTTTTTGTTATCCTTAATGCGCCACTCTGGCAGGCATGAAGCCTGCGGGAAACCATATGGAAATCCTGTCCAAGGATCGGAACATCGCCGAGATGGACGCCCTCATGGACGCCCAGGACGACCGCAAGACCAAGCTGGTCGACCGTCGCGCCATCCATGAATCGGTTTCTTATCTCAGGAGCCACGGCTTCGATACCGAAGAGGTCCAGCGCTGCCTGGTGCGCTATTTCTATGTCGACCTCGACCTGCTCAACGAAGCGCTGACGGAACACTGAACGCCCGGCTTTTCAGGCGAAATATGGACTGCTACGCTTCGACAGTCCTTGCGCTGACGTCCACTCCAATATGTTCAGGCGGAGCGCGATGGATTTTGCGCCCTCGCGACATCCTGGCGCTCGTTACGCGCGCTCCGCTATTTTCCGCGACCAGTCGCCGGCCGATCCTGTAGGCCACATAGCCGGCCAGCGCGGCCGTTGCCAAACCCAAGCGTGTCATTTGGTGGCCCTCCGTTTCCTCGGCCCGGTGCGAGATGGATTTGGCGGAACGGGTTCGGCTTCAACGTCAGGTGTCATGTATTTCGCGGCGAGCCGGGTCGCCACCACTGCCAGCCCAAGCCGTACAAGCCATTTGAACATCGAAAACCTCCATTCGTTGCGGTGGAAACTCGCATGTATGCGGAGAGGTTCCGGGAATGTTGGCGGTCCGTGCCGGCGCTTTCCAATCAGCAGAAAAAGCCATGCGACCTTTTCGCCGCCCGTGCGTTGAACCGGCCAACGGAGGCAGAACTCATGGCTAGGAAAGTGAAGCAAGGCGGCCAACTCGCAGCCGGTCAGGAACTCGAAGTTCAGCATCTGGCGGAGACGACCGACCTCTCGCCTCGACAGGCGCGCGAACTTCTGAAGCGCCACGGTAACGACTGGGAAAAGATCCGCAAGGAAGCGGAGACATTCAAGGCCGAGAGCTAGGGCCAAAGGCGCAATGGCGACGCGACTTTCGCAATTATTCTTGGTCCAGCTGTGAATTGGGGGCGCTAAAGGCGGCGAACCGCGCTAAAGACGGCGTGGTTTCTTCTCTCGTATTTCGAGCCCGATGTCTTCCAACACCGCGACCGCCGCAAGCCAGCGTTATGCTGCCTTCCGGCACCGGCCGTTCCTCGCCTTCTGGGCGGCGCGTTTCCTGGCGACGTTCTCGACCCAGATCGTGTCCGTCGCGGTTGGCTGGCAGGTCTACGACCTGACGCGCGATCCGTTCGATCTCGGCCTTGTCGGCATTATCCAGTTCATCCCCTCGCTGCTGCTGGTGCTGATCACCGGGGCGATCGCCGACCGTTTCGGCCGCCGCCTGATCATGGGGCTCGCGGCGGGGCTGGAGGCTCTCTGCGCGCTGGCGCTGCTTCTGCTTTCGCTGCGCGGGTTGACGAGTGTCGTGCCTGTGTTCGCGGTGCTTGCCGTGTTCGGCATAGCACGGGCTTTCTTCGGTCCTGCTGCTGCCTCGCTGGTGGCCAATCTCGTGCCGCCCAAAGATTTCGCCAATGCCGTAGCCTGGAATTCCTCGGCATGGCAGACCGCGACCATCGTCGGCCCTGTCGCCGGCGGCCTGCTCTACGGCGTCTCCGCCGAAGCGGCCTATGGCGTTGCGACATTGCTGATGCTGGCGTCAGCCGTGCTCATCTTCAGCATTCCCAAGCCGGCACAGCGAACCGGCACGGAGCGCCCTTCGATCGATACGCTCTTTGCAGGTTTCCGCTATATCTGGGGGGAAAAGGTGGTCCTCGGTGCCATCTCGCTCGACCTCTTCGCGGTCCTGCTCTCGGGTGCCGTGGCGCTCCTGCCCGTCTACGCGCGCGACATTCTCGAACTCGGCCCCTGGGGCCTTGGCCTGCTGCGTGCCGGTCCGGGCATTGGTGCATTGCTGGTCGCGGTGTGGCTCGCCGGCCATCCGCTGCGCGACCACGCCGGCGTCATCATGCTGGTCTTCGTCGGCCTGTTCGGCGTCTTCACCATCGTGTTCGGCGTCTCGACCATTGTCTGGCTGTCGATCTTCGCGCTCGCCATGCTCGGCGCCACCGACATGGTCAGCGTCTATGTGCGCGAGACGCTGATCCAGCTATGGACGCCGGACGAGTTGCGCGGCCGTGTGAATGCCGTGAACATGGTGTTCGTCGGTGCGTCCAACGAACTCGGCGAGTTCCGGGCCGGCACCATGGCTGCCATCATTGGCACGGTTCCCGCCGTCGTCTTCGGCGGTGTCGGTGCCATCGCGGTCGCGGGCCTGTGGGCCTGGCTCTTCCCGAAGCTGCGTGACATCCGCCATCTGGACGGGCGGGACTGACGCATCGATGTCCGACATTTGACCCGTACCTCTTTCGGCCGCGACGTTTATTCCTCTGTCGCATTCGCATGGGAAATTACGCGGCAAATGTTTCTGTTGGCCGGTGCGTCGATCCGGCGTAGGGATGCCGCCGCAAAGGACCTCGCGCCGGCGCGTTTTCCAGCAAAAACGCGCCCTTATCCAAGAGAAGGTAGACTATGCGCGTATTGATGGTTGGCGCCGGTTATGTCGGGCTGGTCTCGGCGGCCTGTTTCGCCGATTTCGGACACCAGGTCGTCTGCATCGACAGCGATGCCGGCAAGATCGAAGCTTTGCGCGGTGGAAAAATCCCGATCTACGAGCCGGGCCTTGGCGAACTGGTCTCCACCAATCTCCGGGCCGGGCGGCTCAGCTTTGAGACGGATCTCAAGGAAGCCATCGCCGATGCCGACGTGGTGTTCATGGCGGTCGGCACCCCGTCGCGCCGCGGCGACGGCCATGCGGACCTGAGCCATGTCTATGCGGCGGCCCGGCAGATCGCCGGCGCCCTGCGCGGCTTCACCGTCATCGTCACCAAGTCGACGGTTCCGGTCGGCACCGGCGACGAGGTCGAGCGCATCATCCGCGAGACCAATCCGGACGCCGATTTCGCCGTCGTGTCCAATCCGGAGTTCCTGCGGGAAGGCGCTGCGATATCCGATTTCAAGCGGCCCGACCGCATCGTCATCGGCCTGGAGGACGAGCGGGCGCGGGCAGTCATGGCGGAGGTCTACCGGCCGCTCTATCTCAATGCCGCGCCGATCATGTACACGGCGCGCCGTTCGGCCGAACTGATCAAATACGCCGCCAACGCCTATCTCGCGATGAAGATCACCTTCATCAACGAGATGGCGGACCTCTGCGAGGCGCTCGACGCCGACGTGCAGGATGTGGCGCGCGGCATCGGCCTCGACCAGCGTATCGGCTCGAAATTCCTGCATGCCGGGCCGGGTTATGGCGGCTCCTGCTTTCCCAAGGACACGATGGCGCTGGCCAAGGCGGCGCAGGATGCAGCCAGCCCCGTCCGCCTCGTCGAGGCGACCGTCGCCATCAACGATTCCCGCAAGCGGGCGATGGCCCGCAAGGTGACGGCGGCCTGCGGCGGCGAGGTGCGCGGCAAGACCGTCGCCGTGCTCGGCCTCACCTTCAAGCCGAACACCGACGACATGCGCGAGGCGCCGTCGCTGGCGCTGATCCAGGCGCTGCAAGACGGCGGCGCGCGTGTCCGCGCCTACGATCCGGAGGGTATGGAAGGGGCGAGGGCGCTGCTCGACGGCGTCACGTTCGGCAACTCGCCCTACGAGATCGCCGAAAGCGCCGACGCGCTGGTCATCGTCACCGAATGGGATGCGTTCCGGGCGCTCGATCTCGACCGCATCGGCAAATCGATGAAGACGCCGGTGCTGGTCGACCTGCGCAATATCTACAAGCAGGGCGAGGTCGAGAAATACGGCTTCACCTACACCAGCGTCGGCCGGCCAAGGCCGAAGCGGGCGGCGTGAACGGCGACTGGTCCAGCATGGCAAGAGAAGGAGGACGGATGAGCGATCGGAGCAAGCCTTCCGTCCGGGCGGACTATGCGCTGTTCCGCACCATCCAGACCCGCTGGATGGACAACGACATCTATGGGCACATGAACAATGTCGTTCATTATTCGCTGTTCGACACGGCGGTGAATGGCTGGCTGCTCGAACGCGGCATCATCGATATCCGACGAGGCCGGACCGTGTTCTTCGTCGTCGAAACCGGCTGCCGATATTTTTCCGAACTGGCTTTCCCCGATGTGGTCACCGCCGGCATCCGGGTGGCGAAACTCGGCACGTCGTCGGTCCGCTACGAGATCGGACTGTTCCGCAACGATGAAGAACAGGCGGCGGCCGAGGGCTTTTTCGTCCATGTCCATGTCGACCGCAAAACGCGCAAACCGACACCGTTCGACAGCGTCTCGCGTCAGGTCCTCGAAACCCTCTCGCGGACGCCAAAAGCGTAATTGCGGCCACCCCGAAGGGGGGCAGCGTCATGCTCGCGAGGGGGCCGCGTCAGCGCAAAACCGAAATTTCCCGCCTGATTTTCGGTAACCCGATGAGATCCCAGATTCTTTTGGACTTGCCGGGTCTCCAGATAGGCTATTTCCGGCTTTGTTTGCCAAAAATATAGATCAATCCGGCTCGCCATTTGACTTTTGTCAGCGACCGTGACTATTGTCGAAACCGGAGGAAACATGCCAATCCGCCCGGCGGACCAGATCATACACAAGGCCGCGTGGCTCTACTATTCCCACGGGATGCGACAGGACGAAGTCGCGCGCGAACTCCACATTTCGCGGGCGTCGGTCGCCATGTATCTGCGCAAGGCGCGCGATACCGGGATCGTCACCATCTCCACCTCGACGCAGTTGTTTGCCGACGACGTTCTGGCCCGCGAACTCGAGGATGCGCTGAAGCTCGATGCCGTCTGGGTGGTGCCCGACAGTACGCATTCCTCCGATCCGACCGCCGACGTGCCACTGGTCGCCGCCACTGTTTTCCTTGGCCTGATCGGACGCGGCGCGCGCATCGGCGTTGCCTGGGGGCGCACCGTCTACACCATCGCCGACCAGATGGCGCATGCCGACCTGCAGGGCGTGACGGTGGTGCAACTCTGCGGCAATCTCGGCGCGCCCTATTCCTACCGGCCCGACGAATGCACGATGGAGATCGCGAGGCGGCTGAATGCCAAGGGGTTGAATCTTTATGCACCTTTGGTGCTGAGCAGCGAGGAACTTGCGATTTCCTTGCGGGCGGAACCAGTCATCCGCGAGCAGCTCGACGGCATAAAGACCTGCGATCTGGCGCTTTATTCGATCGGCACGATCGGACCCGACAGCCATATCGTCAAATGCGGCGCGGTCGATCTTGACGGACTCCACGCCCTTCAGGCCGCGGGAGCCGCCGGGGTTGTCGCCGGGCGAATCATCGACAGCCAGGGGGCGTCGCTGGATTGCGCCTACAATCGTCGCCTGATCTCAGCCGACATCGATGCGCTGCGGGCAATCCCTAAGCGGCTGGTCGTGGTGCAGGAGGACAATAAATTCGAGCCGCTGAAGGCCGCTCTCGCCGGCGGGCTCTGCACCCATCTGGTGCTTGGTGCCAGCATGGCGCGGCGGCTGTTGGATTATACGCGGGCAACGCCCACGAAGAGGATCTGAATAATCTGGCGGTCACGATCGGTTGCTAGGTCTGCCGATCCGGTCACGCCAAAGCCATCAAACGATATTGGGACGAAGACGATGAAGAATTTGTGGAACGACGCCGAAGCGGAGAAGCTGGTAGAGGCCTATGCCGGAAAAGGCATCGGGCGGGAGCTGGCGCTACGCGTCTATACGACCCGTCTGCTGGGCGGCGAGCCGCGACTGGTGCTGCATGGTGGCGGCAATACGTCGGTCAAGCAGACCATGACCGACCTCGTCGGCGATGAATGGGACGTGCTCTGCGTCAAGGGCAGCGGCTGGGACATGGGCGTGATCGAGCCGCAGGGCCTGCCGGCGGTGAAGCTGAAGCCGCTGCTCAAGGCGCGCAAGCTGGAAAAGCTCTCAGATGAGGACATGGTCTCGCTGCAGCGCGCCAATTTGATCGACCCGAGCGGCCCGAATCCGTCGGTCGAAACTCTGCTGCACGCCTTCCTGCCACACAAATTCGTCGACCACACTCACTCCACCGCCATCCTGTCGCTGATCGACCAGGCAGAAAGCCAGCCGATCTGCGAAAAGGTGTTTGGCAAGACATTTGGGTTCGTGCCCTACATCAAGCCCGGCTTCGACCTCGCCAAGGCGGCCGCCGAGGTGTTCGAGCAGGATACCTCCGTCATCGGCCTGATCCTCGACAAGCATGGCATTTTCACCTTTGGCGATTCCGCTGAGGAGGCCTACGGCCGGATGATCGATGCGGTGACGCTGGCCGAGGAGTTCGTTGTGAAGCAAGGTAAGTCGGCGGGCGCGTCGACGGTGCTGCCGGCAAGCCTTGCAAAACCCGCCGACATCGCGCCGATGCTGCGCGGCGCCGTTGCGGTGTCGAACGGCGAGGGCCGTTTCGACCGGATGATCAGCGATTTCCGCACCTCGCCGGCCATCCTCGACTTCCTGCGCGGACCGCGGCTGGAGGCGCTGGCGAAGACCGGCGTATCGACGCCGGACCTGTCGATCCGCATCAAGACCGGGCCGATGGTGCTGCCCGCGCCGGACGCCGGCGACCTGAAAGGCTATCAGGCGGCGGTGCTTGAGCGGGTCGCGGGCTTCGCCAGGGACTATGAGACCTATTTCACCAGCAATGACGCGCGCGACGACGTCAAGCGTACCATGCTCGACCCGATGCCCCGCCTGTCGCTGGTGCCGGGACTCGGCATGTTCGGCCATGGCCGTACGCTGAAAGACGCCAAGATCGCTTCCGATGTCGGCGAGATGTGGATCGAGGCAGTGAAGGGCGCCGAGGCCATCGGCACGTTCCAGCCGCTCGCCCATTCCGACCTGTTCGAGCTGGAATACTGGTCACTAGAACAGGCAAAGCTCGCCTCCAACAAGCCGAAGCCGCTGACGGGGCAAGTCGTTCTCGTCACAGGCGGCGCCGGCGCGATCGGCGCAGCCACGGCAAAACTCTTTGCCGACTATGGCGCCCATGCGGTGGTGGTCGATCTCGACGCCGAGCGGGCGGCCGACGCGGCGAAGAAGGCCGGCAACCAGTCGATCGGCGTAGGCTGCGACATTACCGATCCCGTCGCACTGCGCGCCGCATTCGACCGGGCGATCGAGGTTTTCGGCGGACTGGACATCCTGGTGTCCAATGCAGGTGCTGCCTGGGAAGGCGTCATCGGAGACCTCGACGACGCGCTGCTGCGCAAGAGTTTCGAACTGAACTTCTTCGCCCACCAGAATGCCGCGAAGAACGCCGTGCGCATCTTCAAGGAGCAGGGCACGGGCGGTGTGCTGCTGTTCAACACCAGCAAGCAGGCGATCAACCCCGGCGCAAAATTCGGCGCCTACGGCCTGCCCAAGGCGGCGACGCTGTTCCTGTCGCGCCAGTATGCGCTGGAATACGGTCCGCTCGGCATCCGTTCCAACGCGGTCAACGCCGACCGCATCCGTTCCGGCATCCTGACCGATGCGATGATCGCCAGCCGCTCCAAGGCGCGCGGGCTGTCGGAGAAGGATTATATGTCGGGCAATCTGCTCGGCCAGGAAGTCACCGCGCAGGACGTTGCGCAGGCGTTTTTGCACCATGCTCTGGCCGAGCGCACCACCGCCGACGTGACCACAGTCGACGGCGGCAATATCGCGGCGACGCTGCGATAGGCCGAAGAAGGGAGGACCACGATGACGGCTCATGATGCCTTCAAGGCATTGACGGTTGAGACGCTGCCGGCTCGGCTGGGCGGGCTCGAGGCTATGCGGTCGCGGGTCGGGGCGGATACGGCAGCGTGGCGGGTGCGCGAGGTCGGCGACGGCAACCTCAATCTCGTCTTCATCGTCGAGGGGCCTGTGGGCGGCGTCGTGGTCAAGCAGGCGCTGCCCTATGTCCGTCTCGTCGGCGATTCCTGGCCGCTGCCGCTGAAGCGTTCCTTCTTCGAATATCACGCGCTGACCCGGCAGGAGGCGCGGAATCCGGGCTCGACGCCGAAGATTTTTCATTTCGACGAGTCGCAGGCGCTGATCGTGATGGAGTTCCTCACGCCGCACATCATCCTTCGGCGCGGGCTGATCGCTGGCAACATCTACCCCAAGGTCGGGCGAGACCTCGGCGTGTTCATGGCCCGCACGCTGTTCCGCGGCTCCGATTTTCAAATGGAGACGCGGCAGCGCAAAGCGGACCTGGCGCTGTTCGCGGACAATGTCGAGCTCTGCGACATCACCGAAAACCTCGTCTTCTCCGATCCGTATTTCGATGCGAAACTCAACCGCCACACCTCACCGCAACTCGACCCGCTGGTTGCTGAACTGCGGGCCGACCGCGACCTGAAGGTCGAGGCGCAGCGGCTGAAGCATCTGTTCGCGGCCAATGCCGAGACGCTGGTACATGGTGATCTGCATACCGGCTCGATCATGGTCACCGATGCCGACACGCGCATGATCGACCCGGAATTCGCTTTCTACGGGCCGATGGCGTTCGACGTCGGCATGGCGCTGGCGAATTTCTGGATGGCCTTCTTCTCGCAGCGCGGCCATGAAAAGGCGCCGGGCGACCGCGAGGCCATGCGTGCGTACTTGCTCGACGTGGTCATCCAGGCGTGGTCGGTGTTCCGCGCCGAGTTTTCCAACCTCTGGCGTACCAAGCGCACCGGCATCCTCTACCAGAAGAGCCTGTTCGAGGATCAGGATGATGTGCTCGCCGCCGAGCAGGCGCTCGGCCATGTGCTGCATCAGCTCTTCGACGACATGCTGGGGTTTGCCGGCGTCGAGTGCCACCGGCGCATCCTCGGCCTCGCCCACAATGCCGATTTCGAGGCGATCGAGGACACGGACCTGCGCGCCTCCTGCGAGGCCAAGGCGCTGCGTTTCGGCCGGCATCTGGTTGTCAACCGCCGGAACATCCACGGCATCGAGGAAGTTAACAATCTGGCTGAGCTGATCGAGAAGGAGCCCGCCCTATGAAGGTCGGCGACACGCACTACCGCACCATCTGGCTGAACAAGGATGGCCGCTCGGTCGACATCATCGACCAGCGCTGGCTGCCCCATGCTTTCCGAATCGAGACAGTGGACACGGTCGACGGCATCGCCACGGCGATCCGCGACATGTGGGTGCGCGGGGCGCCGCTGATCGGGGTGACCGCCGCCTATGGCGTCGCCTTGCAGATGGCGGACGATCCCTCCGACGAGGCGCTGAAAGCCGTCTGGCATAAGCTCCACGAGACGCGCCCGACCGCCATCAATCTGCGCTGGGCGTTGGACGAGATGACGCGCGTGCTGAAAGCTTTGCCGGCTTCCGAACGGGCCAAGGCTGCCTATAAACGCGCGGCAGAAATCGCCGACGAGGATGTCGAGCTCAATCGGTCGATCGGCCGCAACGGCCTGAAGATCATCCGCGACATCGCAGCCCGCAAGAAGCCAGGCGAACCGGTCAACATCCTCACCCATTGCAATGCCGGATGGCTGGCGACCGTCGACTACGGCACGGCGACCGCGCCGGTCTATCTCGCGGTGGAGGCGGGCATTCCGGTGCACGTCTTCGTCGACGAGACGCGGCCGCGCAACCAGGGAGCCCAGCTCACGGCTTGGGAGATGGCCGGGCTCGGCGTGCCGCACACTTTGATCGTCGACAATGCCGGCGGGCATCTGATGCAGCACGGCGAGGTCGACATGGTGATCGTCGGCACCGACCGCACCACCGCCAATGGTGACGTTTGCAACAAGATCGGCACCTATCTGAAGGCGCTCGCCGCCGCCGCCAACGGCGTTCCGTTCTATGTCGGGCTGCCGTCGCCGACGATCGACTGGACGGTGGCCGACGGGCTCAAGGAAATTCCGATCGAGGAACGCTCCGCCGACGAGGTGTCGCTGGTATGGGGCAGGGCGGGCAATGGCGAGATCGCGCAGGTCCGCATCTCGCCCGACGCGACGCCGGCCCGCAACCCGGCCTTCGACGTGACGCCGGCGCGGCTGGTGACCGGACTGATCACCGAGCGCGGAGTGGCGAAAGCTTCGCGCGAAGGGTTGCTGGAGCTGTTTCCGGAACGCCGCCAGGCTGCCTAGGCACCGTCAACGACCTGTTTGAAGCCGGCGAATGTTTTGTGGGAGCCATGCCTGTGACGGGCTTGGCTCCGACGTCACACGTTGCCCCTCGCTTCTGCCCAAAAAATATCCAGTATCCGTTTTTTGATGCAAAGATAGGCACACTGCCGCCGAGCCTGCGCAAAAAAATCTCACGCCGATACTAAGCCGCGCAAGCATCTTGCAGGGCGAATCCAAGCGGCGGCACGGTAAACGCCTGTAAACAATCCGTTAATTCTGGGTTTCCGCGACGTCTCCGACAACTGGCACGGGGGTTGCATCGCTTGCTGCGGTGCAACAACCCAGTTCCGGAGGTGTCCATATGAGGGGTTTCCAAACAACCATAAGAAGTCTGTTCGCGGCGGGGGCGCTGGCGGCCGGCTTGAGCATGGCCGCGCCGGCCATGGCGCAGGATGACACGATCAAGGTCGGCATCCTGCATTCGCTGTCGGGTACGATGGCGATTTCCGAGACGACGCTGAAGGACACGATGCTGTTCCTCATCGACGAGCAGAACAAGAAGGGCGGCCTGCTGGGCAAGAAGCTTGAAGCCGTTGTCGTCGATCCGGCGTCCGACTGGCCGCTCTTCGCCGAGAAGGCGCGCGAGCTGATCGAGAAGGACAAGGTTGCCGCCGTTTTCGGCTGCTGGACGTCGGTGTCGCGCAAGTCCGTGCTGCCGGTGTTCGAGGAGCTGAACAATCTGCTGTTCTATCCTGTCCAGTATGAGGGCGAGGAGAGCCAGCGAAATGTGTTCTACACGGGTGCCGCGCCGAACCAGCAGGCCATTCCCGCCGTCGACTATCTGATGAACGAGGAGGGCGTGCAGCGCTGGGTGCTGGCCGGCACCGACTACGTCTACCCGCAGACCACCAACAAGATCCTGCAGGCCTATCTCGAATCCAAGGGCGTGGCCAAGGAAGACATCATGGTCAACTACACGCCGTTCGGCCATTCCGACTGGCAAACCATCGTCACCGACATCAAGAATTTCGGCTCGGCCGGCAAGAAGACCGCTGTCGTCTCGACCATCAATGGCGACGCCAACGTGCCGTTCTACAAGGAACTGGCGAACCAGGGCATCAAGGCCGAGGACATCCCGGTCGTCGCCTTCTCGGTCGGTGAAGAAGAACTCGCCGGCCTCGATACCGCGCCGCTGGTTGGCCATCTGACCGCCTGGAATTATTTCCAGTCGGTCGACACACCTGAGAATGCCGACTTCATCGCCAAGTGGAAGGAGTACACGAAAAACCCGAAGCGCGTGACCAACGACCCGATGGAGGCCCATGTTATCGGCTTCAACATGTGGGTGAAGGCGGTCGAGAAGGCCGGAACCACCGATCCGGACGCCGTCATCGACGCCATCGTCGGCGTGTCGGTGCCGAACCTGTCGGGCGGCTTCTCCACCATGATGCCGAACCACCACATCACCAAGCCGGTGCTGATCGGCGAAATCCAGGCCGACGGCCAGATGGAAACGGTGTGGCAGACCTCCGGCCTGGTGGTCGGCGACGAGTGGTCCGATTACCTGCCCGACTCCAAGGACCTGATCTCGGATTGGCGCGCGCCGATGTCCTGCGGCAACTTCAACGTCGCTACCGGCAAATGCGGCGGCAAGGGCGTCAACTAAGCGCATCCTCTCAAGTGACAGCGCGACCCCGGGCGGGCTTTCCCTCCCTCGCACGGGGAACTCTTTCCCAAAGGCCCCTGTTTGCAATGACTTGCAGTATTCCTTCGTACCCCTCGCTTGCCTGCCGACAGTTTAGGCAGGGTGATCGTACTCGGTCCGGGGCGAGTTCCGTCCAACACCCCTCATCCGACCTCGCTTCGCGAGGCCACCTTCTCCCACAGCGGGAGAAGGTGGAGTGCTGCAGTTCCGGCTCTGCAAATCTCCAACGTTGGCAATTTGCGGCGGCATTGTCGCGAAACTCCACCTTCTCCCCTTGTGGGAGAAGGTCGCCTCGCGAAGCGAGGTCGGATGAGGGGTGTTGGACGGAGCGCCACGCAAACAAGGAGTGCGCTGCCCGTTTCCTGACCGTGTGGCAGCGAGTTTGTCTGGCAAGACGGTTGCAGAGCACGTTTTTCGCAATCTTACTGTTTCTTCTCTCGCTATTTGCCGTGTTCCTTTCCCCCGCCGCTGCCGACGAAGCGGCGCTACGGACAGCCGTTGCAAAATTCGCGACGGTGAAAAATTTCCCCGAGACGGAGGCGGTCGTCCGGGAACTGGCTGCGACCGGTGATCCGGCCGTCGCGAGGCCGCTCACGGCGCTGTCCGACGGCGATCTCTATTTCCGGAAAGCGGACGCGGCCGTTCTCATCGGCAAGGAGAGCGGCCAGACGGTGAAACTCGCCGATCCGCTGACCGGCGCCGAGGCCGGCACGGCGGCGAAGGCGGAAGTCGCCAAGGTCAAGGTCAACAACAGCCTGCGCCGCGCGATCCGCGAGGCATTGGGTGGGCTGACCCTGAGCTCGCCGGACCCGGCTGCCAGGCTCGCCGCCGCGCAGACCATGTTCAAGGCGCCCGACGCCAATTCCATCGAAGCGCTCGACGCCGCGATCCTCAATGAGACCGTCGCCAGCGTGAAAAAGCAACTTGAGCAGGCGCGCGCCGCCGCCGTTCTGGTGTCCGACCTGCCCGCCAGCGAGAAGCTGGCGGCAATCGCCGTGCTGGAGGCGCGCGGCGACCGCGACGCGCTGTCGCAACTCACGGCGGTCCAGGCAAAGTCCGACGGCGCGGTCAAGGATGCCGCTACGGCCGCCATCAACACGATCAACTCGTCGCTGGCGCTGTGGGCCGCCGGCCAGAACGTCTGGTACGGCATCTCGCTCGGCTCGGTGCTGCTCCTGGCGGCGATCGGGCTCGCCATCACCTTCGGCGTCATGGGCGTCATCAACATGGCGCATGGCGAGATGGTGATGCTCGGCGCCTACACGACCTATGTCGTGCAGGAGGTGATCCGCAGTTCCGCGCCCGGCCTGTTCGATTGGTCGCTGGCGATTGCCCTGCCGCTCGCCTTCCTTGTCGCCGCCGCCGTCGGCTTCGCCATCGAGCGCGGCATCATCCGATTCCTCTACGGCCGCCCGCTGGAGACGCTGCTCGCCACCTGGGGCGTGTCGCTGATCATCCAGCAGGCGGTGCGCACCATTTTCGGGCCGACCAACCGCGAGGTCGGCAACCCGTCCTGGATGTCCGGCGCGTTCGAACTCGGCCAGCTTTCGATCACCTGGAACCGGTTGTGGATCCTGTGCTTCGCGCTCGCCGTATTCTTCGTGCTGCTTTTTGTCATGAAGCGCACGCCCTGGGGCCTGCAGATGCGGGCCGTGACTGCCAACCGTCGCATGGCCGCATCGATGGGCATCCGCACGCCATGGGTCGACGCGCTGACCTTCGCGCTCGGGTCCGGCATCGCAGGTATCGCCGGCGTCGCGCTCAGCCAGATCGACAACGTCTCGCCCAATCTCGGCCAGGGTTACATCATCGACAGTTTCATGGTCGTGGTGTTCGGCGGCGTCGGCAATCTCTGGGGCACGCTGGTCGGCGCGCTGTCGCTCGGCATCCTCAACAAGTTCCTCGAACCTTACGCGGGGGCGGTGCTCGGAAAAATCCTGGTTCTGGTGCTGATCATCCTGTTCATCCAGAAGCGCCCGCGCGGGCTGTTCGCGCTCAAGGGGCGGGCGGTGGAAGCATGATCGAGGATTTTGCCGCCACTCTTTCCCTCCAAGGGGCAAGGCAGCCGCATATCGGCTCGCGCCGTCAGGCCATCCTCCACGCCGGCACCACCCCCTCTCCGCCTCGCTCCGCTCGGCACCTCTCCCCCTGCCCGGGGGAGAGGATAGCCGGCCGCAATGAGGGCGCTTCAAAAGGCACCGCCAATCCTCTCCCCCGGGCAGGGGGAGAGGTGTCGAGGCGAAGCCGAGACGGAGAGGGGGTGGTGCCGAGACGAGCCAGCGAAGCTGGATCGGATCGGATGGTTGCCCATGCAATTGCACTCTGTGCTTCTTCCCGGAGATCCCAACCATGATCTCCGGAAAGTTTTTCGCCGCCGGCGCCGACCGCCGCATCGCCATCACCATCATGATCCTGGTCGCCATCGCGATCATCGTGCCGGCGCTCAATATTCTGGTGCCGCCGGATTCTGCGCTCCACGTGCCTTCCTACATGGTGGCGCTGACCGGAAAATATCTCTGCTATGCGCTGCTGGCGCTGTCGCTCGACCTGGTCTGGGGTTATTGCGGCATCCTCTCGCTCGGCCACGGCGCCTTCTTCGCGCTTGGTGGCTATGCGATGGGCATGTATCTGATGCGCCAGATCGGCGACCGGGGGGTATACGGCAACCCGACCCTGCCGGACTTCATGGTCTTCCTGAACTACAAGGAGCTGCCCTGGTTCTGGTACGGCTTCGACCAGTTCTGGTTCGCCGCTGTGATGGTGATGCTGGTGCCCGGCCTGCTCGCCTTCGTGTTCGGCTGGTTTGCATTCCGTAGCCGGGTCACCGGCGTTTATCTGTCGATCATCACCCAGGCGATGACCTATGCGCTGTTGCTCGCCTTCTTCCGCAACGACATGGGATTCGGCGGCAACAACGGCTTGACCGATTTCAAGGATATTCTCGGCTTCAACGTGCAGGCCAACACGACGCGCTCGGCGCTGTTCGCGGCCAGCGCGCTGGCGCTGGCACTGGGCGTCTATGTCACTTGGCGTATCATCGGCTCGAAATACGGAAAGCTGCTGATGGCGGTGCGCGACGCCGAGAGTCGCACGCGCTTCCTCGGCTGGCGGGCGGAGAACGTAAAACTCTTCGCCTTCACCGTGTCGGCGGTCATGGCGGGCATCGCCGGTGCGCTCTACGTGCCGCAGGTAGGCATCATCAATCCGGGCGAGTTCGATCCGGCCAACTCGATCGAAGTGGTGGTGTGGACGGCCGTCGGCGGCCGCGCAACAATAGTCGGGCCGATCATCGGCGCGCTGCTCGTCAATGCCGGCAAAAGCTGGTTCACCGGCGTGCTGCCGGAATTCTGGCTGTTCGCGTTGGGCGGGCTGTTCGTGTTCGTCACCCTGTTCCTGCCGAAAGGCGTGATCGGTGCCTGGGACCAGTGGCGAGCCGGCGCTAAACGCGGCGCAAAGCCGGCTGCCGAGGGCGAAGGACCTGAGGCACCGCGCGCGGAGACGAAACACGTTCCCGTACTCAGGCCACCGCATGGCGGGCTGGCACCGCAGCCGGCGGAGTGAAGCGATGTCGAAAAGCGGAACCATCCTCTATCTCGACGGTGTGTCGCGATCCTTCGACGGCTTCAAGGCGATCAACAATCTCTCCTTGGTGCTCGATAAGGGCGAGATGCGCGCCATCATTGGTCCGAACGGGGCCGGCAAGACGACGATGATGGATATCATCACCGGCAAGACCAGGCCGGATACCGGCGAGGTTTTCTACGACGGTCAGATCGACCTCACAAAGCACGACGAGGCCGAGATCGCCATGATGGGCATCGGCCGGAAATTCCAGAAGCCTACGGTTTTCGAGAGCCATACGGTCGAGGACAATATCGTGCTGTCGCTCAAAGGGCCTCGCTCGATCTTTCCGGCGCTGTTTCACCGGCGGTCGGCCGAGGAGCAGCGGCGCATCGACGAGATTTTCTCCACCATCCGCCTCGGCGACAAGCGGCACGACCTCGCTGCCAACCTGTCGCACGGCCAGAAGCAATGGCTGGAGATCGGCATGCTCCTGGCGCAGGACCCGAAGCTACTCCTGGTCGACGAACCTGTCGCCGGCATGACCGACGCGGAGACGGAAGAGACGGCGCGGCTGCTGAAGGAAATCAACAAGACGCATTCCGTGGTGGTGGTCGAGCACGACATGCATTTCGTGCGCGAGCTTGGGGTCAAGGTCACCTGCCTGCACGAGGGCTCGGTGCTCTCAGAAGGCACGCTCGATTTTGTGTCGTCCGACGAGCGTGTCGTCGAAGTCTATCTGGGGCGGTGATGGCGATGTGGCGGGTTTGCCTCGAGAGATTTCACGCCGCGCCGGACCAGCGCTCATCATCCCGTAGGTCGCTTCGCTTTCCCCCTTCTCCAAAAAGAGGAGAGGAGGGAAGGCCATGCATAGGCATCGGCCAATCGTCGATGATGGACATTTATCGAACGGTTGCTGCCCGATCTCGCTTTCTTCCCATTTTGAGGAAGGTGTCGGGCGAAGGCATTCGAGAGATAATTACTCGGCCCCACATTTCGAGCAGTTTCACCAACCTCCCCTGGCGCGCCGGAAGGTTCGCCACCCCCGCCGTCGAGGCGGCGGGGGCGCGGGGGGACCAGGTGCAGGGGACAGTTTACTTTTTGCCCCTTGCGCGAACGCTGGAACTGCTGCGGCCAAAGTGGGGCAAGAAAGTAAACTGTCCCCGGGCATTCACCCCGCAATCCCCGGAGCCCAATCATGCTTGAGGTCAAGGACGCCACGCTCCACTACGGCGCGGCGCAGGCGCTGCGCGGCGTTTCGTTGAAGGCCGACGCGGCAAAGATCACCTGCGTGCTCGGCCGCAACGGGGTCGGAAAAACCAGTTTGATGAGATCGATCGTCGGCCACCACAGGCTGACGAGCGGCACGATAGCCTTCGAGGGGAAGGCGCTCGACCGGAGCGCGGCGTATGATCGCGCCCGGTCGGGCATCGCATTCGTACCGCAGGGGCGGGAGGTGTTTCCGCTGCTGACGGTCAAGGAGAACCTCGAATCCGGTTTCGCGCCGCTGAAACGGGCGGACCGCACCGTGCCGCCGCATGTGTTCGAGCTTTTCCCGGTGCTGAAGCAGATGCTGTCGCGGCGCGGCGGCGACCTTTCAGGCGGCCAGCAGCAGCAACTCGCCATCGGCCGGGCTCTGGTGATGCGGCCGAAGCTTCTGGTGCTGGACGAGCCCACAGAGGGCATCCAGCCGTCGATCATCAAGGATATCGGCCGCGCCATCCGCTACCTCAGAGACACGGCCGGCATCGCCATCCTGCTGGTCGAACAATATCTGGATTTCTGCCGCGAACTCGCTGACGAGGTCAACATCATGGACCGCGGCCAGGTGGTCCATACCGGCCCCGCGGAAGATCTCGACCGGCCGGACGTGAGGAAGTTCCTGACAGTATAACCGGACTTTTCTTGCGCTGGGGAAAGACGCATTATTCTCTTCTCAACGGGAGGAGGGTAACGCATGAACGCCGTCGATACCGTCAAGAAAGTCTACGAGCTTTATGTGGGTGGAGACATGGAAGGTGCATTGTCGTTATGCGCACCCGAAGCCTGCTACGCATGGAAAGCAGATCCCGGCTATACACGGTTCTGCGGAACTGGAACCGGGCTGGATCAATTTCGGCAACGACTCCAGCTTCTTCAAGAAGTCTTCCACTACAATTCCTTCCGGATTGTTTCGATCTTTGGCGACGATGAGCGAGTTGCCGCCGTGACCGAGCTGGAACTGACTCATAAGGCCAGCAACAAGCAGGTGCGGCTGGAGAACGCGCATTTCTGGACGGTCAAGGACGGCAAGGTCACCGAACTCGCCGAGTATTTCGACAGCGCCATGGTGGCCGAAATCGACAAGGTAGCGGCGTAGCCAGCGGGACGTCGAAGCGGCCCGGAGGCCGCCTCGGTCGCCGAGCGAGCCGGTTGTTCCGGTCAGAGCAGCAGGTCGGACGAGTTCAAGGTCGTGCCGACGACATGGATGGCCATCTCGGGGTCGATGTCCGTATCCAGGTTGACCTCGACGAGGAAATTGTCACCGGATAGCGAGGTGATCCGCACCTGGTAGGCCGCCGAGAAGGCGCCGTTGACATAGCTGAGCGGCTGGTCGCCGAACACATTGGGATCGGTGTCGATCGGCCTGAGGTCGATCTTGTCGCCCTCGGCACGGGAGAAATCCATCACCTTGTCGAGGGTGCCGGAGACAGGCGAGTCGCCTGCGTCGAAGACGAAGCGGTCGGCGCCCGCGCCGCCGAAAAGCTGATCCGCGCCGTTGCCGCCGGTGAGATAGTCGTCACCAAGCCCGCCCATCAGCTTGTCGTTGCCGCCGTCGCCGAACAGGCGGTCCTGGCCGCGTCCGCCGAACAGATAGTCGGTGCTGATTGTGCCCGACACCGTGTCCGGGTCGCCATCGGTGTCGAGCAGCAGGCCCGACCTGACGTCCGCAAGTGTCGCGTTGCGGACGGTTATGCGCTCCAGATTGCCGCCCCAGTAGGTGTTGATGACGACGTCGGCGCCCGACTGCACGATATACGGATCGATCGAGGCGAGGTCGCCGACATGCATGCCACGCAGGTCGATCCTGTCGCCGGCGGCGAAGTCGCCGATGGTGTCGCCGCCAAAACCGCGCTCGTCATAGACGAAGACGTCGTTGCCGGTGCCGCCGCGCAGCAGATCGCTGCCGTTGCCGCCATAGAGATAGTCGTCGCCGACGCCGGCATTGATGTGGTCGTTGCCGCCTTCGCCATAGATCCGGTCCTGGCCGCGCCCGCCGAACAAGTAGTCGGAGCTGATCGTGCCGGAGAGTGTCAGCGGATCGGTGTCGGGGTCGACCTTGATGGCGGCCTTGACCGCGTCCAGCGTGGCGTCGCGGATGGTGATGCGCTCCAGATTACCGCCCCAATAGGTGCTGATGACGACGTCGTCGCCGGACTGCACGATGTAGGGCGTGATGCTCTGGATGTCGCCGACGTGGATGCCGCGCAGGTCGATCTTGTCGCCGGCGGCGAAGTCGCCGATCGTGTCGCCGCCGAAGCCGCGGCTGTCATAGACGAACAGGTCGTTGCCGGCGCCGCCGCGCAGCAGGTCGCTGCCGTTGCCGCCGGTGAGGTAGTCGTTGCCGACGCCGCCGTTGAGCTGGTCGTTGCCGCCGTCGCCGTAGAGACGGTCCTGGCCGCGCCCGCCGAACAGGGTGTCGGCGCTGATCGTGCCGGAGACCGTGCGCGGATCGGTATCGGCGTTGAGCTTGATCTGGGCGAGCACATTGGCCAGCGTGGCGTTCTGGATGGTGACGCGCTCCACATTGCCGCCCCAGGAGGTGGTCATGACGACATCGCTGCCGGACTGGACGAGGTAGGGCCTGATGGTGTCGAGATCGCCGACATTCATGCCGCGCAGGTCGAGCCGGTCGCCGGTGGTGAAGTCGGCGATGGTGTCCGAGCCGAAGCCCCGGCTGCCATAGCCGAAGAAGTCGTTGCCGGCGCCGCCGCGCAGGAGGTCATTGCCGTTCTCGCCATAGATGTAGTCGTTGCCGACGCCGCCATTGATCTCGTCGTCTCCGCCGCCGCCATAGATGCGGTCCTGGCCGCGTCCGCCGAACAGCACGTCGTCGCTGATGGTGCCGGAAATGGTCAGCGGGTCGCTGTTCGGATTGAGGCGGATCGAGGCCAGCACGTCGGCCAGCGTGGCGTTCTGGACGGTGATGCGTTCCATGTTGCCGCCATAGAAGGTGCCGATGACGACGTCGTCGCCGACCTGCGTGACATAAGGCTTGATGCTGTCGAGGTCGCCGACATTGATGCCGCTGAGATCGATCTTGTCGCCGGTGGTGAAGTCGGTGATCGTGTCGGCGCCGAAGCCGCGCGAATCATAGGCAAAAATGTCGCTGCCGGCGCCGCCGGTCATGGTGTCGTTGCCCGATCCGCCGACAATTGTGTCGTTTCCGCCGCCCCCCAGCAGCGTGTCGTTTCCGCCGTAGCCATAGATGTAGTCGTTGGCGGAACCGCCCGTGAGTGTGTTGTCGCCGATCGTGCCTTCGATCACAGCCATTCAGGACTCCTTTTTGGGCTGTTGAGGGGGTGGCATGCTTAAAGCGCAACCATGACGTGTCAATCACAGCCGGCTCTCCTGCGGTTGGACCAGCCGGCAATTGTGGGAAAAAACCGCTTGACCTTCCAGTGACTGGAAAGATTACGGTCCGAACCTACATAGGAATGACACGGGAATGACGGCCTTGAACCATCATCACCATACGAATCACCGGCACGAGGGCGGGACGGCATCCGAGGTCGTGCGCGATCCGGTCTGCGGCATGACCGTCGACCCGGCTGCGGGAAAACCGTCGCTGGAGCATGGCGGCCGCACCTACCACTTCTGCTGCAACGGCTGCAAAGCCAAGTTCGAGGCCGATCCGGAGCGCTATCTGGAAGCAAAGGACCCGGTTTGCGGCATGACGGTGAAGCGCGCCAGCGCGAAACACTATGTGCGCCATGAAGGCACGGGCAACTATTTCTGCTCGACCGGATGCAAATCGAAGTTCGAAAATGAGCCGGCAAAATATCTCGGCGAACGAAAGCCCGAGCCGCCGGCGCCGAAGGGCACGAAGTACACCTGTCCGATGCATCCGGAAGTGGTGCGCGACGGACCCGGCTCCTGCCCGAAATGCGGCATGGCACTGGAGCCGATGGGCGTGCCGACCGGCGAGGAGGGGCCGAACCCCGAACTCGTCGACTTCACCCGCCGCCTGTGGGTCAGCGCAATCCTGTCGATCCCGCTGCTGGTGCTGACCATGGGCCCGATGCTCGGCCTGCCGGTTCGCGATTGGCTTGGAGAGCAGGTATCGGTCTGGATCGAACTTGTGCTCGCCACGCCCGTCGTGCTGTGGGCGGCGATCCCGTTCTTCCATCGTGGTTATGAATCGATCGTCAATCGCAGCCCGAACATGTGGACGCTGATCTCGATCGGTGTCGGCGCGGCCTATGTGTTCAGCGTCGTCGCCACGCTGTTCCCGGACATTTTTCCGCACGAGATGCGCGGGCATGGGGGCGCCGTGCCCGTCTATTTCGAGGCGGCCGCCGTCATCGTGGCGCTGGTGTTCCTGGGCCAGGTGCTAGAGCTGAAGGCGCGCGAGCGCACCGGCTCGGCGATCCGCGCGCTGCTCGACCTCGCGCCGAAGATCGCGCGGCGGATCGGCAAGGACGGCGGCGAGACCGACGTGCCGCTCGACCAGGTGGAGGCCGGCGACCTCCTGCGCATCCGCCCCGGCGAGAGTGTGCCGGTCGACGGCATCGTCGAGGACGGCCGCTCATCCGTGGACGAATCGATGCTGACCGGCGAGCCGCTGCCGATCGAGAAGGCCAAGGGCGATGCGCTGACCGGCGGCACGCTCAACCGCAATGGCACGCTGGTGATACGCGCCGAAAAGGTCGGCGCCGACACCATGCTGTCGCGCATCGTCGAGATGGTGGCCAAGGCGCAGCGCAGCCGCGCGCCGATCCAGGGGCTGGCCGACACGGTTTCCTACTACTTCGTTCCGGCGGTGGTGCTGGTGGCGATTGTAGCCTTCGCGGTGTGGGCAATCTTCGGGCCGGACCTGACCTTCGCGATCGTGGCGGCCGTGTCCGTACTCATCATCGCCTGTCCCTGCGCGCTGGGGCTGGCGACGCCGATGTCGATCATGACGGCGACCGGGCGCGGCGCGCAGGCCGGCGTGCTGATCAAGGACGCCGAGGCGCTGGAGCGTCTTTCCAAGGTCGACACGCTGATCGTCGACAAGACCGGAACGCTGACCGAGGGCCGGCCGCGTCTCACCGACGTGGTGGCCGCCGGCGGGCTGGACGACGACGCGCTGCTCGGCCTCGCCGCCGCGCTGGAACAGGGTTCCGAACACCCGCTGGCGGAAGCCATCGTCGAAGGCGCGCGCGAGCGCGGTGTCGCCATCGACAAGGTTTCGGCATTCGAGGCGATAACAGGCAAGGGCGTGAAGGGTTTTGTCGCGGGCCACGCGGTGGCGCTCGGTAATGCCGCGATGATGCAGGACATCGGGGTGGACGCCGCAGCGCTCGCACGTCAGGCCGACGCGCTGCGCGCGGAAGGCCGGACGGTGATGTTCGTCGCGCTGGAGGGCCGTCTCGCCGGCTTCGTCGCCGTCGCCGATCCGGTCAAGGGCAATGCCGCCGACGCCATCCGGGTGCTCCACGAAACAGGCGTGAAGATCGTCATGGCGACCGGCGACAATGCGCTGACCGCGAAGTCGGTGGCCAAAAGGCTGGGCATCGACGAGGTTCGGGCCGACATGACGCCGGAAGCCAAACACGCGCTGGTCGAGGAACTGCGCAAAAATGGCGCGGCGGTGGCGATGGCGGGCGACGGCGTCAACGATGCGCCGGCGCTGGCGGCGGCCGATGTCGGCATAGCCATGGGCACGGGCGCCGACGTTGCGCTGGAAAGCGCCGGGATCACGCTGCTCAAGGGCGACCTTTCCGGCATCGTGCGGGCGCGGCGGCTCTCCCAGGCGACCATGCGCAACATCCGCGAAAACCTGTTCTTCGCCTTCGCCTACAATGTCATCGGTGTGCCGGTTGCGGCGGGCGTGCTCTATCCCGTCTTCGGCGCGCTGCTGTCGCCGATGCTGGCCGCGGCCGCCATGAGCCTGTCGTCGGTATCGGTCATCGGCAACGCGCTGAGATTACGGACGCTCAAGCTGTGACCCGCTGCCGCAGCGAAAGGGCTTGAGCTTCCACTTGGTGGAAGCCTTAGGCTGCAAGAAGGACAAATGCCGGGGACAGTTTACTTTTTTCCGCCTGCGCCAACCTTCGTGCGTCGCGGCCCTACAGCGGAAAGATAGTAAACTGTCCCCTGCGCCGAGACCTTAGGAGACACTTCATGAACATTGGAACGGCTTCGGAGAAATCCGGCCTGCCGCCAAAAACCATTCGCTACTACGAGGACATCGGCCTGCTCAGCCCGGGCCGCGCCGACAACGGCTATCGCGATTATTCGACGGCCGACGTGCATCGGCTGAGATTTTTGCAGCGTTCGCGCGGGCTGGGATTTTCGGTCGAGGAATGCCGGCAACTCCTGTCGCTCTACGGAGACACGCATCGCGAGAGCGCCGAGGTCAAGGCGATTGCAGAATCCAAGCTCGTCGAGATCGATCGCAAGATCGCCGAACTCAACGCATTGCGCGCAACCCTCAGCCATCTGGTCCACGCCTGCCACGGCGACCACCGGCCGGAATGCCCGATCCTCGAGGACCTCGCCGGCCATCATCATTGATGGCCCCCTTCGATCATCACAAAGGAACTGAAATGACCAATTCTATGCTTCGCGCCGCCATCGTCGCAGCGACGCTCTCCCTGCCGCTATCGGCTGCCTTAGCGCAGATGGACCACAGCGGCCACACCATGACCCAGGAGACGGCCGCACCGGCGACTCCTGCCGAGACCGGCTACAAGCGTGCTATGGATGCCATGCACAACACGATGTCGAACATGCCCTATTCGGGCAATGCCGATGTCGATTTCGTGCGAGGCATGATCCCGCACCATCAAGCGGCGATCGACATGGCGAAAGTGCAGCTTCAGTACGGCAAGGATCCGGAAATCCGCAAACTGGCCCAGGACATCATTGCCGCCCAGGAGAAGGAGATCGACGAGATGGAGGCCTGGCTGAAGGCCAACGCGCCGAAGTAGGGATATTCCAGCCTATACGGGTCCTTCCGGAGTTTCGTCCGCGCGTCGGGCCTCTCGCTCTTCCCGTTCCCTTTCCTGCGCCAGCCGGTGCTGCTGGATGGCGTCGCTGAACGCGGCGGCCAGGATGCCGGTGGGCATGGCGATCAGGCCGATGCCGGTGATCGCCGTCAGCCCGGCCAGCATCTTTCCGAGCGGTGTCTGTGGAACGACGTCGCCATAGCCGACCGTGGTCAGTGTCGCGATAGACCACCACATGGCGCGCGGAATGCTGCCGAAGGCCGCCGGCTGGCCTTCGCCCTCGATGATGTAAAGCAGCGTCGACGACACCAGCAGCAGCACGGTTGCGATCATCAGGCTCATCAGCAGTTCGTATCGCCGCGAATAGACGGCGTGGCCGATGGCGTTGAAGGCTCTGGAATAGCGCCCCAGCTTTGCCAGCGACAGGATACGCAGCAGCCGGAACAATCTCAGGATCGAGGTTTCGTTACCGTAGAAGGTGAGGAATAGCGTCGACATGGCTAGCAGGTCGATGATCGCCGGCAGCGACAGGGCGTATCGGACATAGCCGAGGAAACCGTCGCCATATCGCGGATCTTCCGCCGAGGTCCACAGCCGCGCCAGATATTCGACCAGGAAGATCGAGCCGAAGACCAGTTCGAGCCCCAGGAACAGATTCTCGTTGCCGACATAGATCGTCGGCTCGCTTTCTAGGATCGCCACCAGCACGGCGGCGGCAATGACCAGCACGATGAATTTGTTGAGCGCCGACAGGCCTTTCCGGTGCCACGCCGTCGGCTGCAGGCGGATGTAGAGCCAGCGCCGCAGCCGGATGTGACGGGACATCGGTGCCTCGGCGGACTCTTAGACGAACGGCTTGCCGACGTCGTATTTCTTCGGCACCAGCCGCTCGAAATAGGCCTTTCCGGCCGGCGCCAGACCGGTGCCGGCTGCGTCGAGAAAATCTTCGGGCATGTGCCGTGTCTTGCCGGCGACATTGATCAGCGGCACTTTTCGCAACACCGTCTTGCCGTTCTCCACCTGCAGCGCCACCGAACCGCCGCCCTCGCCGGCCACGGCAACCGCGAAGGCGCCGGCATCGAATGCTTCCTGCTGATCAACCTTGGAAATCGCGCCGACAAAACCGCGCGGCATGTAGCCCAGCGCATCGACGCGGGCGCGCGCGCCAGGAAGCCCTTCCTTCAGCGCGTGCTCGAAGGCCATGCCGAGATCGCCGCCCGACAGCTTCAGATTGCCATGCGCGTCGCGCTCAAGCTTTTCCGCCGGCACCAGCGTCTCGACCAGCGCGCGGCCATCTTCGGCGGTGACGCCTTCCGACACCGCGACGATGCAGCGCTTGTGTTTCGCCAGCGTACGTTTGACGTCGTCGACGAACTGCTTTGGCGAGAAGGCGCGTTCGGGCACGTAGATCAAATGCGGGCCGGACTCCCCGTCGATGCGCCAGGCGGCCGAGGCCGCGGTGAGGAAGCCGGCATGGCGGCCCATGACGATCGCCACATAGATGCCGGGCAAGGCGCGGAAGTCGAGGTCGGCGGTGAGGAAGGCGCCCGCGACATATTCGGCGGCCGAGATGAAACCCGGCGTATGGTCGTTTTCTTCCAGATCGTTGTCGATGGTCTTGGGCGCATGCACGAAGGCGATTTTTCCGCCCGAGGCATCGGTCAGGATCTGCTGCGTGCCCGACGTGTCGTTGCCGCCGATATAGATGAAGGCCTGCGTATCGATCTTCTGCAGACCTTTCAAAACCACTTCGCAATAGGCGGCGTCCGGCTTGTCGCGGGTAGAGCCAAGGGCGGCGCTCGGCGTGCCGGCGATGCGGCGCAGTTCGGCTTCGGGAATCTCAGTGAGATCGACATAGTTTCCGTCGCGGATGCCGCGCACGCCGTGCAGCGCTCCGAGCACCTTTGCGCCGGGATGCCGCTTGCGTACCTCAAGCGCGGCGCCCACCATGGTCTGGTTGATAACCGCGGTCGGGCCGCCGCCCTGCGCAATCACGAATGTCCCGGCCATAAATCCCTCCGTGTGGTCCTGCCGCAGGTTTAGCGTAGTTTCATGACGGCGCAACCGGCTTCCCTTCCTTCTTCGAGTGAGTGGGAGAAGAAAGTCTTTCATTCCTGGCCGCAGCGGATTTTTGCCTGTGCGCCATACAAAGCCGGGTCGCCACGCTATAGTGGGGGCAAGGAAAGCGCGGAAAACATCCGCCGCAAACAATCGACGAGCCATGAGGAAACCATGTCCGAAAACGCATCGCTTCAAGCCCGCCGCGTCGCCGCGATCCCGCGTGGGGTCGCAACCGCCTATCCGGTGTTCGCCGAGCGCGCCGAGAATTCGGAACTGTGGGACAGGGACGGCCGCCGCTTCATCGATTTCGCCGGCGGCATAGCGGTGCTCAACACCGGCCATCGCCACCCGAAGGTGATCGCCGCGGTCAAGGCGCAGCTTGACGCCTTCACCCATACGGCCTTCCAGATCGTTCCCTATGAGCCGTACATTGCGCTGTGCGAAAAGCTCAACAAGCTGGCCCCTTTCAAGGGCGAGGCAAAGTCCATCCTGTTCTCGACCGGAGCCGAAGCGGTTGAAAACGCGATGAAAATCGCCCGCGCCCATACCGGACGCACCAACGTCATCGCATTCTCCGGCGCCTTCCACGGACGAACCCTTTTCACCAGCGCGCTGACGGGCAAGGTTGCGCCATACAAGAAAAAGTTCGGGCCGATGCCGGCAGGCGTCTGGCACGTGCCTTTCCCGATGCCGCAGGACAATGTGACGGTGGCGGATTCGCTGAGGGCGATCGAATATCTGTTCAGGGCCGACGTCGATCCCGCCAATGTCGCGGCTGTTATCATCGAGCCGGTGCAGGGCGAGGGCGGGTTCCATCCGGCGCCTGTCGAGCTTCTGCAGGCGCTGCGGAAAATCTGCGACGACCACGGCATCGTGCTGGTTGCCGACGAGGTGCAGACGGGTTTTGCACGCACCGGAAAGCTGTTCGGCATCGAGAATTCCGGCGTCGAGCCGGACCTGATCACCATTGCCAAGTCGCTGGCTGGCGGGTTCCCGCTGTCGGGCGTCGTCGGCAAGGCGGCGATCATGGACGCGCCCGACCCGGGCGGCCTGGGAGGCACCTATGCCGGCAGCCCGATCGCCTGCGCGGCGGCACTGGCAGTGTTGGATGTCATTGAAGAAGAAGGGCTTCTGGCGCGTTCGAACGCGCTGGGCGAGCGCATCAAGGGCGAATTGGAGCGGATTTCCAGGCGCAACGACACGGTGGCGATGGGGTTCATCCGTGGGCCGGGCGCGATGGTGGCGTTCGATGTGCTGAAGGGGCGCGGCGCCAGCGAACCCGACGCCGACGCGACCAAGCGGGTGACGCAGGCAGCGCTTGCCGAAGGGCTGGTGCTGCTTTCCTGCGGCGTGCATGCCAACACGATCCGGATCCTCATGCCCCTGACGATCTCCGACGAGATTTTGGCGGAAGGCATGGGCAAGCTTGAGAAGGCGCTGGTTGCGGCGAACGCCTAGGCTGGTGTGAGCCGGATAGATTAGGCCTGACTTTCGACAGGCTCCACGCACGGGCGGCATCCTCCTGACAGTGTGTTGGCGGCAGGCCGTGTTATGAGATGACCCAAGGGGTCATCTCAGTCGGCGTGGAAAAGCATGCAGGAACAAGCTGATACAGGTGCGCCGGCGCTGAAGGAAATTTTCGACCGCCCCCGCCTTGCGCATATCGCGCGCGAGGCCGCCGCCGTTTCCGCCGGCTTCGATGCGGATGTTTTTTTGACGCGGGCGAGCGAGAACCTCGATGCGCTCGGCATCATGCAGCGGATGCGGCAGGTGGCGATGGGCCTGCATGCCGCGCTGCCGGGCGATTTCGCAGAAAACATCAACGTTCTGGAAGCGCTTGCGCCGCGGCTGGGACACGATTTCGTTGCGATCTCGCTGGCCGAATATGTGGCGCTTTATGGCCTCGACGATTTCGATATCTCCATGAAAGCGTTGAACTTTTTTACGCGCTTCGGCTCGGCGGAGTTCGCCGTCCGGCCCTTTCTCCTGCGCGACCTGAACCGGACATTGGCCGTAATGGAAGGCTGGGCCGAGGACAAGAACGAGCATGTGCGACGACTGGCCAGCGAAGGCTGCCGACCGCGCCTGCCCTGGGCGGCGCGCATTCCGGCGCTCATCAAAGATCCGTCGCCGGTCGCGCCGATCCTTGAAAGGCTGAAAAGCGATCCGAGCCTCTACGTACGCAAGTCGGTCGCCAACCATTTGAACGATATCGGCAAGGATCATGCCGATTGGATGCTCGAGCGGCTGGAGCGCTGGCCGCTTGACGACCCGCGTACGGCATGGATTGCTAAACATGCCCTCAGGTCATTGATAAAAAAGGGAGATTCGCGCGCTTTGGCGCTGGTCGGAGCCGGCGGAAAGCCGCTGGTTCGCGTCGAGACAATGGCTGTGGCGCCCCCGGAAATCCGGCTCGGTGGCCGGCTATCAGTCACAGCAAAAGTGGTTTCGACCTCGGACGAGAGCCAGCGATTGGTGGTGGACTATGCCGTTCATTACGTGAAGAAAAACGGCGCGGCGAACCGGAAAGTGTTCAAGCTCAGGGTTGTCGACCTCGCTCCCAAGAGTACATGCGACCTGTCGATCAGCCAGACGGTGAAGGATTTCACGACGCGGAAGCATTTTGCCGGTCATCATCGCGTCGACCTTCTGGTCAATGGCGAGACGCTTGCGCAGAGTGGCTTCAACCTGCTGATCTGATTGGGTTTTTCGAAACTGGGTGCCGCGGCCGCGCTCGCAGCGCCAGCGCTTTCAGTTCGCGCGTCAAGTTCGGAGTATCAAATTGTTTCAAATGCTTGTCGGAATTTCACGGCTGCCAACCGCCGATTGGCCTGACGCGAAGGTGCCGCGGACTTGCCGGGGGAGCGTCTTGCCGGGTTTTCGCGTGCCATGGCCGGCCGCTTCGTGATTTTGGCGTGACGTGAAATCGCAAGAAGTGATCCGGCTTTCTTGTTCCTTCGGTTTTGCCTTTTCGCGGCCCCAGGGCTCAAGCGGTCACATCTGAAAACGACGGGAAGGGATCGTCTTGTACCGTTGCCTCTAACCCCTCCCGTAAGCGGGAGGGGACTTTGCGGACCCAATGCAAGCAAGCGGCCGACGATCGTTGCTTGGCGGCACATCTCAAACGTAGCGGTTTACGACGTTCTCCAAAAGCTCCTGGCGGCCGGAGCGGGGCTGGGGTTCGATGCCGCGGCTTTCCACATAGTGGGCAATCTCCTCCAGCGTGTAGCCGCCGGCCAGGACCTTCCGCGCCTCGGCGCCATCCCAGCCGGCGTAACGCTCGGCGAGCGGGCCGGAGAGCGCCTTGTCCTCGATCATCTTCGCCGCCGCCTTGAGGCCGCGGGCACAGCAATCCATGGCGCCGATGTGGCCGATCAGCAGGTCCTGCGGGTCGAGCGACTGGCGGCGCAGCTTTGCGTCGAAATTGGTGCCGCCCGTGGTGAAGCCGCCGGCCTGCAGCACATAATAATAGGCCAGCGCCATTTCCGGCACGTTGTTGGGGAACTGGTCGGTGTCCCAGCCTGATTGGTAGTCGTTGCGGTTCATGTCGATCGAGCCGAAGATGCCGAGGCTGCCGGCCAGGGCGAGTTCATGCTCGAAGGAGTGGCCGGCGAGGATGGCGTGGCCTTGCTCGATATTGACCTTGACCTCGTTCTCCAGCCCGAAATCCTTGAGGAAGCCGTAGACCGTGGCGACGTCGTAGTCGTACTGGTGTTTCGTCGGCTCCTGCGGCTTCGGCTCGATCAGGATGGTGCCGTTGAAGCCGATCTTGTGCTTGTAGTCGACGACCATCTGCAGGAAGCGGCCGGCCTGCTGGCGCTCGCGCTTCAGGTCGGTGTTGAGCAGGGTCTCATAGCCCTCGCGGCCACCCCACAGCACATAGTTCTCGCCGCCTAGCCTCTTCGTGACGTCGATGCACTTTTTCACCGTCGCCGCCGAATAGAGGAACACGTCGGGGTCGGGATTGGTGGCCGCGCCCGCCATGAAGCGCCGGTTGGAGAACAGGTTCGCCGTGCCCCACAAAAGCTTGACGCCGGTCTCGGCCTGCTTCTGAGCGAAGATGTCGGCGATCGCGTCGAGCCGGGCGACGCTTTCCGCATAATTCTTTCCCTCGGGGCGAACGTCGGCATCGTGGAAGCAGTAGTAGGGAGCGCCGAGCAGCGAGAACATCTCGAAGGCGACGTCGGCCTTCAGCTTGGCAAGCTCCATCGTGTCGCCGAACCAAGGGCGCTCGAAGGTCTGGCCGCCGAACGGGTCGCCACCCGGCCAAGCGAAGGAGTGCCAATAGGCGACGGCGAAGCGCAAATGGTCCTCCATGCGCTTGCCGGCGATCACCTCGTCCTTGTTGTAGAAGCGGTAGGCCAGCGGATTGGTGGATTCCGGGCCTTCGTATTTGGCCGGCTTGATGTCGCCGAAAAATCCGGTGCTCATGATTTTTTCTCCTCTCGAATTTCAGCCGGCCGTTTCAGCCGCAGTGGATTGGATGAATGGCGTGCGCCCCGATTACGTCGCGCGTAATTGGTTTGCCGCAGGCGATGCCGCAAAAGGCTCCTGTCGAAACAACAGGAGACAGAACCATGACCGAACTGAACATGATCGCCGAACGCTACATCGCGGCGTGGAACGAGACCGATGCAGCCGCACGGGAAACGCTTCTCGGTCCGGCTTTCACCGCCGACATCAGCTACGCCGATCCGGTTATGGAGGGAGAGGGCCATGACGGGCTGAGTACGCTGATCGCGGGTGTGCAGCAAAAATTTGCCGGCTTCCGGTTCTCGCTGAAGGGAACGCCGGACGGTTTTGCCGACTATATCCGCTTTTCGTGGGCGCTCGGACCGGAAGGCATGGAATCGGTGATCGAGGGCACCGATGTTGGCATCATCAAAGGTGGCAAGCTCAGCATGGTGCGGGGATTTTTGGATAAGGTGCCGGGGTAGGGCATGTCGATGTTTAGGCGAGGCGGTCACCCCCCTTTGTCCTGCCGGACATCTCCCCCTCAAGGGGGGAGATTGGCCGGCCGCTCGGTTTTCGCCAACCTCGATCGTCGCAAGAGAGAGCCGGACGGCAAAGCTGCCAATCTCCCCCCTTGAGGGGGAGATGTCCGGCAGGACAGAGGGGGGTGATAAAACCCTCACATCGTGCCCCTGATCGCCGGATAGAGCGCGCGATAGCGGGCGTAGGCTTCGTCGTAGGCGGCGGTGAGCTTTTCGACCGGCTCGATCGTCTCGGCAGTGACGGGGGGGGTGAGCACATGGTGCGGATCGGCTTTTTCGGCGGCGATGAGGCCGAGGCGGGCGGCGCCGAAGGCCGCGCCGAAATCCCCGTCGGCGGGGATTTCGACCGGAATTTTCAGCGCCGTGGCAATGGCCTTCAGCCAGTAGTGCGAGCGCGAGCCGCCGCCGACGGCGGTGACGCGCTTCAATTCGGTGCCGGCGGCCTGCAACGCTTGCAGACTGTCGCGGAAGGCGAAGGCGACGCCTTCCAGCACGGCCTGTGTCAATACCGCGACATCCGATTCATGCGCCAGTCCGGTGAAGGAGCCGCGGATGGCCGCGTCGTTGTGCGGCGTGCGTTCGCCGGAGAGATATGGCAGGAAGGTCACGCCGGTCGGTTTCCGCAGCCCCTCGCCGAGATCGGTGGTCAGGTCGGCGGCGCCGCGGCCGGTGATCGAGGAAAGCCAGTTGAGCGAATCCGTGGCCGACAGGATAACGCCCATCTGATGCCAGGCGTTGGGCAAGGCATGGCAGAAGGCATGCACCGCGCTTTCGGGATTGGGGAGGTAAGAATCGTTGGCCGCGAACAACACGCCCGAAGTGCCGAGCGAGACGAAGGCCTGACCGGCCCTGACCGTACCCATACCACAGGCCGAAGCGGCGTTGTCGCCGGCACCGCCGGCCACCACGACGCCGGACGGCAGGCCCCAGCGCTCGGCCAGTTCGGCCCGCAACGTGCCTGCGTGTTCGGTGCCCTCGACCAGCGACGGCATGTGCTTTTCGTCGAGATGCGTGGCTTCAAGCAGAGGCGCCGACCATTTTCGCGCACCGGTGTCGAGCCATGAGGTGCCCGCTGAATCGGACATTTCCGAAAGATGCTCGCCGGTCAGCCACAGGCGCAGATAGTCCTTCGGCAGAAGCACCTTCCGCACCTTGTCGAAGACTTCCGGTTCGTTGTTCCTGACCCACACCAGTTTCGGCGCCGTGAAGCCGGGAAACACGATGTTGCCGGTGATTTTCCGGAACCGCGGGTCGGCGTCGAGTTCGGCCGCCTCGCGGAAGCTGCGGGTGTCATTCCAGAGTATGCAGGGCCGCAGTACCACGTCGCCGTCGCCCAAAATGGTTGCGCCGTGCATGTGGCCGGAGAGGCCGATGCCCTTCACTGCCGCCGTCTCTTTCGGATGCTTCTTCTTCAGCGCTGCGAAGGCGGCCCCGGTCGCCTCGATCCAGTCCGCCGGGTCCTGCTCGGACCAGCCGGGATTCGGCCGCGATACTTCGATCGATGCGCTGGCCGAACCGATCACCCGCTGATCCCGGTCGATCAGCAGCAATTTCACGCCGGACGTGCCGAGGTCTATGCCGAGATACATCGCATCATCCTCCCCCACGCCGCCAGGCTGCATGTCCTGGCAGTCGTTTTGCAGCCCCGGCGGTCGGGCCGCGAAGGCCATTCGCCGGAGAAGGACCTTTTCATAACAAAAAATCCGCCTCTGCGAATGGGCAAAAGCGGCTTCGGTGAATATTTTTTTCGACGCTCGGAAAAAATGATGAAAAATGAGGTGCCCGACATCCCGTAGCCGCCCTTCCGCCGGCAAGACTATGCCGAGGTGCGCAGGGAGAGATCGGCGCGTCACTTCACCGGAGGGTCGTGCGACATCGACCGATCGAAGGACTTGTCTCGTCCTCCGGTTGAAAGTAGGGGTTTCGCGGGCGATATCGACAATCTGGGGGAGCAATGAAGCGAGTATCAATCCTGGTTGGGGCCGCGCTTTTGGTGTTGGCGGGCTGCACGACAGGCAAGGAAGAGTACGCAACAGCACAGACGGCGCTTGAGGGCAGCCCGAAGCTGCGGGCCATGACCATAGCAGAATGCGGCAAGCGGCTGGACCGAAAATCCGCCGACAGCAAGGAAATGCTCGCGGCGATCATGAACGTGCCGACCAAATCAGTCGTTGGCGTTGTCGGCGGGTGATCAATGGAATATCCAACGGACGCATCACGCACGCGGAATTCGTCGCGGCCGAACGCGGGCATCCAAGCCCGACGGTCATCCGCGTCCTGCAGGGGCGCTGACAGAAAGAAATTGGTGCAATCAGGCGGCCGGCGTCTCGCGACGTCAGATGATTGCCGCCCGCCTTGCCAACAGCGCCGACAGTGGGCTGGCCGGGCGGGCCGCCAGACGTTTCGCGGTAAGCGTGTGTGCCAGCGCCCGGTCGTCGGCGCGTAGCGCCGCCTCGATCAGCGTCAGCTCGATGACGTCGCGCTGGGCGTGGCTGCCGCCGAACCGATGGGCGATTGCCGGCAGCGGGCGCAAGGCGGTGACTGCGTCCGCATAGCGGCCTTCGCCGAAGGCCTTGATGCCGAGCGCGGCGGGGTAGCCGACATCGCGGGTGAAGGCGGCGTTGTCGCTGTCGCCGCGCATCGCATCCTGCTGCGCCGTAAGCAGGCTACTCACGGCATCCTCGCGGCCGGCGCCGACGAAGGCCATCATGGCGTGCATGTCGTTGAAGGCGTAGTTGCCGTCGCGCGCCTTGGGCAGCCAGCTTTCGGCAAGCGGCGCCCAGCGAGTGCCGACATCGATGCCGCCGAGCGCTAGGCGCCACAGGATGGCGGAAGCGTCGAGCAGGTTGAGCGCCAAAGTCGGACGGCCGCCGTAAATCGGCCCGTCGAACAGCGCCAGCACTTCTTCCGTCTCGCCGAGATCGTAGTGGAACAGCGCGAGGTGCCACCAGTTGTGGATCTGCAAAAAGCTGCGTCCGGTCCAGCCGGCCTGATTGCCGCGCATCCAGGCAATGCCGTCGCGCTGGCGGCACTGCATCTCCATGACATGCGCGACGGCATGCTGCGCCCAGCCGTCGCGCGGTTCCAGCTCGACGGCCTGGCGTCCGAGTTTTTCGGCAGCGGCATAGTCGGCATTCTCCTCGAGGCCAAACGCCTGCATCCCGAGGATGGCATGGCAGCCCGGCATATCCACCGACCAGAAGGGCATCGCGGCGGCGATGCGGTCCCGCAGCATCGTCGAATTGCCGGTGAAAAAATCGATCTGGTGGCCGGCCTGCAGGGCCAGTGCGTCGCGCGGATTGTCGGCCGACACCTCCGCCAGGACACGACCCGCCTCGTGCCACGAGCCGGCGGCGAGATGGCCGAGGGCTGCGACGTGGCCACGCTCGCGGGCCGTCGCCGGCAGCCTCGTCGCCGCCAGATGGCAGGACGCGGCAATCGCCATAGCAGCCTTCTCGGTCGAGAGACCGTAGAGATAGCCCATCAGCACATGCGCCATCACGAAGCGCGGGCTTGAGCCTATGGCGCGGTCGACCGAGCCGACGGGATCGCCGGCAAAACACTGGAGCTCATGCAGCGCGCTCTCGTAGGCGGCGACGCTGTCAGGCCCCGCACCCGTGAGTTCCAGCCCAAGCCTGTCCTTGAATGCCATTCCCTTCCACCCGCCTCCCGTCGCGAATACGGCTGCGTGCCGGACGTCGACATGGTTAGCGTCGTCGAACGCCGGCACGCAGGATCGCGACCCCCAAGCCCGAGAGCCGGCCGAGATGCCTTATACGGCGGCGAGCCGCCGTATAAGGCATCGTCGGAACCTTCTCATCCGGCTTCGCCCTAAACACGCTGCCATGTCCTGCCTTGGCAGCGATAAGGGCAATGTCCCGCCGGCCATCCTGATCGCAAACGGCGCGCAGATAAAGCCTCTGGTTGAACCTGCCGATCACAAATGTTTGCGCCAACGCCCTGGCGGCACCAAGCCGTGCGTGCAATTGCCGACCTGAGCATGGTACGGCCAAAAAACGTCCGTTTCGAGGAGCCGGCCCGATGGAGGCGTCGACATGTGCCGTGGGTTGGCCACTCCGAACGCGGGTGATCTTGCGCATCTCCTTCGCGAAGCACGGATCTCGCACCCGGCCAGGTTGAAAGGCCTTTCGTGGCCGGCACCACGCAGGCCTTGTCGCCTTGCCGGGCACGAAATCCGCTTCGCGCCGCATCCAATACCCAACCAGCCGCATCCTTCTACGTGGAACAGGCCGAGGTGGATCAGGCCGCGGGGTCTGCCGAGATTGTTTATGCCGCCGGGCGCATGGCCACCGTGGCGATGCCGGCGCCGACCAGCAGCGTGCCTCCCGTGCGGTTGAAGATGCGCAGCGCGCGCGGGTTGCGCACGAGGTCGCGGGCGCGGGCGGCCACCAGCGCGTAGCCGAAGGCATTGGCGAAGGCGAGCGCCAGGAAGGTCGATTCGAACACCAGCATCTGCGTCCAGAAATCTGCTTCGTGGCTGAGGAACTGCGGCAGGAAGGCGACGAAGAAGGTGATGCTTTTCGGATTGAGGGCGGTGACAAGCCAAGCATGCGCCATCATCTTGGCGGCGGATGCCTTGTCGGTGCGCGGCTCGGCATTGAGCGTGCCGCCGGCGCGGAAGAGTTTTATGCCGAGATAGATGAGATAGGCGGCGCCGACCCACTTCAGCACGGTGAAGATGGTGGCGGAGGCTGCGAGCAGCGCGCCGATGCCCAGCATCGATAGGGTCATGGCGGTGAAGTCGCCGAGCGCGACGCCGACCGCCATGGGCAGGGCGGTGCGCCAGCCCTGGCCGAGCGCATAGGACACGACGAGCAGGATCGTCGGTCCCGGAATGATCAGAAGGACGGCAGACGCGGCAGTGAAGGCCGCCCAGGCTTCAAACGACATGGATGTCTCCTCTCTTCAAAGGAGAGGATAAACCCCTGCCAGCGCGGCGATGTAAAGGGGCCTTGCGTGCGTGACGGAGCAGGCAGGGAAGGGCGTTGGCGGGCGTCCATCAGAACACTCCCACAGACAGAAGCGCGATCAGGCCGGCGCTGGCCGCAAGCAGCGGGCCGACGGCAAGCACCCCGGCCAAAAGCAGTGCGAACTGGTTCTTCAGCGACTCGGTCATAACGTCCCTCATGATGTTTCGGCGGACAGGTAGGAACGGCTGTGGCCGAGATTGTGACGCAATGGAGGAGTTCTGGTGTCGAGGCGTGCAGAATGACGGCAAAGGCGGCTTTTCCACGCCCTGATTCGTATAAAGTTGTTTTATATCAATATGTTAACTCATTTACATTTTATCAACCACGTTTCGTGAAGATTCGACAGAGAGGGTGAACGGACACAGTACGTTCGGACCTTCTGGTGTAGCTTCCCGGGCATGATGAAGCTTGCCCTTTCCTCGACCGCGGACACCCTCGAACCGTCCATATCCGTGCCCGTCAGCCGGCGCGCGGCGCTGGTTGGTCTGGGGGCCTTGATGCTTGGCGGGTGCAGCCGGACGATCGACATCGGCCTGCCCGGAAGCCAGCCCAAAGTGACTGCAATGACGCCGCCGGCGCCGCCTCAGCCCGCGCCCCCTGCGGTGTCCGCGGAGATCAAGACCGCCTCGGTCGGTCCCAATCCCGGCGGCTACGGCAATCTCGGCAAGCCCGAGCTGATGTACGCCTCCGTCACCGACAACGGCTTCCGTCTGCCGGCCATCCCGCCGGACGAGTTGAAGCCGATTCACCTTCGGCGCCTCGTGGTCGACCCCACCGGGGAAGCGCCGGGCACCATCGTGGTGCATTTGCAGAAGCGCCATCTCTATCTGGTGCAGGAGAACGGCGACGCGATCCGCTACGGCGTGTCGATCGGCAAAGAAGGGTTCGTCTGGTCGGGCCGCGCCGTGGTCGACCATACCCGCAAATGGCCGACCTGGACGCCGCCGGCCGAAATGGTGGCGCGCAAGCCGGCGCTGAAGAAATATGCCGGGGGCCAGCCTGGCGGGTTGGACAACCCGCTCGGCGCACGCGCCCTCTATATCTACAAGGACGGCGTCGACACGCTGTTCCGCATTCACGGCACGCCGGAATGGCGCTCGATCGGCAAGGCAGCCTCGTCGGGCTGCGTGCGCATGATCAACCAGGACGTCATCGACCTCTATGACCGGGTGAAGGTGAAGGGCAAGACGCCGATCGTGGTGGTGGCTTAGGCGGGTTGGACCCTACCGAAATGGATAAGAACCGGCACTGCCGCGCCTGAAAGCGATGGCGTGGCGCTCAAACGTGCCGCCCAGGCCGTTCGCCAATCGCGTCGCCGGCCCATAGGGCGGACCGTGGCCGTTTTCCCAACCCCGGATGATAAAAGCCCCGCGGCCTTTCGGCCGCGGGACGCCGTGTCGATTGGCGAAGCGCCCCGTCAGAGGACGGCCGCGCGGTCGCTTAACCCACCTTCTTGACCGGCGGTATGGTCCACGACCCGTCGATGATGGAAGGATCGCTTTCGTTCGGCCAATAGAGCCGCATCATCAGGATGAACCTGCCCTTCGGCGCCGGGAGCCAGTTGGATTCCTTGTCCGCGCCGGGAGACTCGTTCTGGATCAGGAGATCGATGGACCCGTCGGCATTGGCCTTCAGCGGCTGACGCTCGCTGATCGAATAGCGGTTCAGCGGGTTGTCGACGAAGAAGTAGTTCTCGTCATACATGGTGAGCGACCAGAAACCCGAAACGGGCGGCGTCAGGCCTTTCTTGAAGGTCAGCACGTATTTTTCGGCGCCGTCATATTTCCGCCTGACGATCCCGCCGGCCGACTTCTGCGACGTCGGATAGACCGCGTCCTGCGGCCGGTTGGCGCCCAGGCCGATCGCCGTGATCAGGGCACGCTGGACATAGTTGGTGCCGTAGATGCCGGTCTTGGTGGTAAAACCCCAGCCGTCGATGTTCTTGATGTCGCCATCGCTGAACTTGAAGTGCAGCATGATCTTGGCAAAACCAAGCTCGGGAATGCGCTTGGCGAAAGCCGGATCGAATTTCGACTTGTCGAAGTCCTGTCCGGGAACGATGCCGATCTGGGCCAGCTTCTCAAGCATCGGCGCGTCGGCGGCATTCGGCGGATTGCGCTTCAGGAGCTCGGCGAGCAAGGTGAAGTACTCGACCGCGTCCATCTTGTTGACCTGGTCGCGAACCGCCGTCTTCATGTCGATCGAAGGATCGACCTTGCCGGCCGGCGGCGTCCATTCCTTGCCCCAGGCGCTCAGCGGGTAGAGCTTCACCTCGTCCTGGATCTTGTGGACCGCGGCGTAGTCCTCGGGCGTGCCCGTGCAGTAGATGCGGCCGAGCAGCCAGACGATGCTGGTCGGCGACTTGTACTGCTTGACGCCGTCCGGCAGCGCGCCTTCCCAGCCCGGGCCGGTGATGGCGAAGGTCTGCGCCTCGGTTCCGGTGGTGCGCTTTCCAGGGACGTCGAAAACGGTCGTCCAGCCGTCGAGCATCGGGAACAATGCGTAGCGATCGTTCAGGTCTGGAAGGCTAACGACCCACGGCTCGTCGCCGACATCGAGAAAGGCGGTCGTGTAGAGCGTGTCGGCGTTCGGCGCGGTGACATCACGGAACGACGCGTTCGGGTATTCCCTGAGCTTGATGAGCTGGCCCATCGGCCCCTTCGTTCCCACGGGCTCGGCGACGTTGGTGATGACCCGGCGGGTCATTTCCATCGTCACCAAGGGATAGCCGTAGATGTAGGCTTCGACGGCGTCGGCGAATTCGTCGGATCCTTCCATCAGGTCCGAAATCAGGCCTTCGGCCGATGCAGCGGTAGAACTCAACGACGTGGCGGCCAGCAGGCCCAGGCCACCAAGCGAAACAGTGCGACGTGATACGTTCATTTCATCCTCGAGATTTTGCCAGGGCCGGTGCCCTGTTCAACGATCGATAGTTACTGACCCAGAGACTTAATAGCAGGGCGGATACGGGTAGTAGCCGCAGGCAGGCGGCGGATAATACGGGTGGTAGGCGGAGGCGGCGGCCGCCCCGATCATCGCGCCCGTGGCCAATCCCGCGCCGTAATAGGCGCCGGGATGGGCATACCAGCCGCCGTGCCACACGGGAGCATGCCAGCCGACGCCGCCGGCCACAGCGACGTGGCCATAACCGCCGCGCGCGGCAAACCAGTCGATTAACAGCGAAGCAGGTCCGTTCGCCGACTTGACCTCACCCTCGAGAACAGCGACGTCGAACGTCAGAGTGTTGCCTTCGAGTTTTGGCGACTTCAGTACGACGACGGCGTCCTCGATGGCCGTGCCGTCGCTGTTCATCACCGAGATCGTCGCATTGGGCGGGTCCTTGGCAAAGCTGTCGTTGCCTTCGTCCCATTGCTTGATGAACTCGGAGGTGAGCACATGCCCCGCCGCTCTCACCGGGCGATCGGCGAACACGATGGAGTTGGGGGCGATGCTGCTCATGGTCAGCTTGCCGCCCTCGAGCTTGGCGCCGCCGGAGTTGAGGACGGCGAGCGACGGCACCATCTGGGTGCTGTGCGCGCCTATGGTCTTTTGCGCGGGCGCGGCAATCGCGTCCTGCGCAAGCGCCAGTCCCGACGAACACAGCAGGCCCGCGAGCGCTATCGCGAGGCCGGATGCATATTTGATTTTCATTGGACTACTCCTCACGTTGGAAAAGGTGACGCAAAGGTCATTTCTTCGGAAACAGGAACGTAATTCCGGTGCGAACCCCGAACCCGTCGGGCCCGCTGTCCGGGCTTTCGGCCCAATAGCGGACGCCGGCGAAGAGGCTGATCGGCTGCTTGTCGATGACCAGCAGCTTGGCAACCTGGAAGTTGATCGGGACCGACCATTCCTCCGCTTCCCAGTTGTAGGTGCTTTCGGTGTTGAGCGTGAACGTCCAGGCGTCCTTGGTCGTGTAGGACACGAAGGGCTGCATGAAGGTCGAGTTGACATCCGGCCGGTCGCTCTCGCCGGCGAAGGACCAGATATGGTTTGCCAGCATGCCGACGGTCCATCCGCCGCTTTGCTTGAGCACGACGGCGGTGGGTCCCGCTCCCCATTTTCCCCCGCCGAGCAAATCGTCGGTCGCGGTCGGCAGCAGCATAGCCGGCCCGACGCCCCAGATGATGCCGCCTTGCGTCGGCCTTGCGGGCGAGAAGAAAAGGCTCTGCGTGGTGTCGCCGAGGCCGAACTGGTCACCGGAAGGCCCGGCGATATCCTGCTGCCATGCAACCGGAAGGATGGTCCGGGAGATCAGGTTCCAGTCCGCGTTGAGCGAGAAGGGGATAACCGGCTGGACATTGACATAGGCCTTGTCGCCGTCGTTCGGGCCATAGCCGCCATCATAGTTGAACTGAAAAGGGACGCTGATCAGCGAGGCGATCGGGTTGGCAAGTTTCTTGGCGAGTTCCTGCGTGTCCTCATGTGCCAGCGCCTGGCCGCCGAACCACGGAACGATCACAAGGAAAGCCGCGATCTTCGCTGCGAGACGGGCCGGTCGACGGTTCATTGCCACACTCGATCATTCACGAACTGCCTCGGCCGCCAGCGCGGCTTCGACTGCCAACCAGACTACGCCCGCCATGATTGTGGAGCCAGTCGCAGGGTGTAATTTACGTGGGCTACCGTCGATTTGCCGGCGGAATGCCGGTTTTTCGCAATGATCAGCTGACGACGTGGGGTCTGGTAAATAACGCCGAGCTATCTCAGGGCGATCGTGGCCAGCGATATTTTCGCGTCCGGCGTGCAGGGGAGGCTGTTTGCAGCATGCCGATCGACGCCGCGCCTTGCTGGACGGAGAAGAAATAAAGGGGGATCGGAAAGACTCTCGTCGGTCGCACCCCGGCTCGAGATCATTCGGGTAACAAGGTAAATCGGCGACCGGGCCTTTGGCGGACATTTTCCCGCGCTGATCAATCCAGACATGCCGCCTTCCGTGGGAACTTTGGTCGTCGGCGTATTCTTTCGATTGCGGTGATTTTTTCCATACCTGCCGGCAACCGTTTTCGGGACGGCTGGGGCCTCGTTGCGAGGCCCCGTGCCATCGTCAGGACTGGCCGCCTTTCCGTCCCGCCTCCGACGCACGTTCGCGGTCGTTTGCGAAGTTGCCGGAGCCACCACGCTCGCCGCCTTGCTGACGGCTGCCGCCGCCTTCGGCCCGCTGCTGGTCGCGCTTGCGGTTGTCATCGTTCTTGTGGCTCTGCTGGCCGGCTTTCACATGCTGTTCGTGACTTCCGCCTTGATTGGCCATCTTCATCTCCTTGGGGATTGTTCGAGGCACCATCGCCTCGCGAGCCTAATCGGTGGGGCCGGCGGCGGTTCCGGCTGCAAGATTTCGTGATCATACGTCTGTCGGCTGCCTTCCATCTTCTGAAGACAGGATTGCACGCGGCCTGTTCGTATCCGCCGTCCAGGTTCGGCGCCGGCGTGTCGCGCGGAGGTGAATTGCCTTAATCGGGCTTCCTGTCCGGTCGCTCGGCCGACGTCTCAGGACGCTTGCCCGAGGCGCATGGCTGCTGCATATCCCTCCCCCGGCGACATCCTTGGGAGTTTCCGCCATGCGATCCCTGAGCGATCAGACCGCTTCCGCGCTTCTGGCCAAGGCCGACACCACGACCGAGCGCATCGCCAGCGCGGTGCGTGTCATTGCCGGGTTCGTGCTGCTGGTCGGCCTGCGGTCGGTGGCCCGCAGGAACCCGGAGCATCTCGACGCCCTCGAGCCGCTGCTCGCCAACGCGACGCTGATGACCGGCATCGTGGTGGCTTCGGGCTTCGCCTCGCTGCTGTTCCTGAGGATCGGCATCTGGCGTTCCTGGATGGCCTATCTCGCCGCGCTGGTCGATGCCGTGCTCGTGGCGACCCTGCTCTATTTCACCTCCTGGGTATCGCTGCTTCCCGCCGATTTCGCTTTTGCTTTTCCTATCGTCACCGCCATACCGTTGTTCCTGGCCGTCAACATGCTGCGGTTCCGGCCGGCCGTGCAGGTCTGTGCATCGCTGCTGTTTGCCGTGGGGTCGACCGTGGCGGTGCTGGCGGCTCATCCCGGAGACGGTTCCCTCCACCAGGCGTCCGAAACACTGGACATGCTGTTCAGCCTGCCGCCGAACATCATGCGGCTGGTCATGCTTGCGCTGACCGCCTGCGTGTTCATCCTGGCCGCCGCGCGCGGCCGCCGCATGCTGAGGAACGCGGTCGAGGAGACCGCCAACCGCGTCAACCTCAGCCGTTTCGTGCCGACCGAACTTGCGCCGCTGATGGCGGCGGGTACGGCCGGCGCGCTGCGCACCGGGCGCAAGGCCGAGGTCACGCTGATGTTCGTCGATATGCGCGATTCGACCGCGCTGGAGGAGAACGCCGAGCCAGAAGAACTGGTGGGCATCATCAGTGACTACCGGGCACTGATCCTCGATGCGGCGGCAGCCCATGGCGGCGTGGTCGACAAGTTCATCGGCGACGGCGCCTTCCTGGTGTTCGGCGTTCCGGAGGCCCGGCCCGACGACGCGGCCCGCGCGGTGCGCTGCGCCAGGGCGATCCTGGCCTCGATCCGCGCCTGGAACGATGCGCGCGGGCTGAATGGTGACCAGCCGATCCGCGTCGGCATCGGCATCCATGCGGGCGAGGCCTTCGTCGGCATCGTCGGGGCGGCTGCCCGGCTCGAATTCGCGGTGCTGGGCGACGCGGTGAACGTCGCCAGCCGCGTCGAGAGCGAGACGAAGGTGCTCAGCGAACCGTTGCTGATCTCGGCGCATGCGCTTTCGCTGGCCGGCGAGCCGCCGGACAAATGGCGCAGCATGGGGCCGCGCCACCTGCGTGGCCGCTCCGAACCGGTAGAGCTGTTTGCAGAGGCGGTGAAGCGGATCGAAGGGCGCATTCCCGACCGGGCAGCGGCCTTCTGAAAAAAATCCGGGAAGCGATTTTTTCCAGCAATGTCACGGGTTTGGAAACATATCGGCGCGGCGGACCACATTTCCGGCACGGGCGTGCCTTCGGTCCGTCATGAAGCGCTTCTATACTTTAGTCCATGGAACCGAATCGTACAGATCACGCGCTGCCGGGCCGTCTCGATGCCGAGATTTTCGAGGGTTTCGGCGAGGACGACTCGATCGTCGACCGCCTGCTTGCGTTGCCGGTCGTGCCGCAGACAAGCGAAGGCAAACGCAACGCCTGGGACGCCGGCGTGGCGCGCCGGCTGGAAAAGGTGCTGGCCGACCGCATGCGCGAACGGATCGAAGGGCACGGCGACCACTCGACGGATCGGGCGGCGTGAACCCCTTTTGCTCCCCAAGAGACCGTGGCTACCGACTGTTGGGTCGCTCGACTAACCATTCCAATCGTCCACCTGCAGCCCGGGAACGTGCCGAAATGCACGGTCAGAGGTAATCAGCGTCGAGCCGAGCGAAAGGGCGTGAGCCGCGATCAGCATATCGAGAGGGCTTAGAGCACGGCCATGCAACCGCATCTCGGCTCTCAGTCGCCCATACTCGGCAGCCGTTTCGCGTGTCCAAGACAATATCGTGAGGCGACTTAACATCGCCGCCATCATCCGGGCGACCCGGGTAGCGCCGGGAGATTTTGCGATGCCGAAGAGAACTTCGCCCTCGGTTATGACGGAGATGCACAGTTCGCCTAATCCGTAGCCGGCGAGACGCTCATCGATGCGAGCGGACTCTCCACGTGCCGCCATGCTGACGGTATTCGTATCGAGCATGAACCTATAGGTCATCGAAGATATCGTCGCGTTCCTGCGCTCCCTGCTCGCGATCCGTCATGAAGTTTCTCAGTTCCTCCGGCGCGATCTCATCGCGCAGCCGGAAAAATTCACTCCAGGACGTCGCATCCTTCCTCACAGGAGAAAGGATCACATCCCCTGTTTCAGGGTCGCGTCGTATCTCGACCTCGGTTCCTTCAAATCGGAATTCCGCGGGCAGCCGGACGGCTTGGCTGCGGCCATTCTTGAACAGTTTTGCGACATGGGTCATTTGGCGTGCCCAGACTGGTATAGACCATGATATATACCATTTCCGCCTCGTGTTCAACGCGGCATATGCGGCCGCCGGCCGCACTGCAGCTTGGCCGTTCGCCTTATCCACGCCGCATGCGAACCGGAGCCTCGCCGAATGCCCGCGAGAATGCGCGGGAAAAGGCGGCGGAACTGGAGAAGCCGCAACGGGCGGCGACGTCGGCCATGGCAAGGCGGGTGTCGAGCACCAGGCGGCGCGCGGCGTGGAGGCGCAGCCGCAGGTAATAGGCGCCGGGAGTCTCGCCGATCGAGCGGCTGAAAATGCCTTCCAGCGTGCGGGCCGTCACGCCGGCGCGCCGGGCGATGGCGGCCGTGGTGAGTGGCTGGTCGATGTGGGTTTCCATCAGCCGGATGGCCTGGGCCAGACGTGGGTCGAAGCCGTCGAGGCGGCCAAGCGAAACCAGCGGCTGGGCGTCGGTCGCGGCGCGCGCCTGATCATAGATGAAGACACTCGCAACATCGAGCGCCACCGCCATGCCGAGGCGCGAACGGATGAGGTGGAGCATCAGGTCGAAGGTGGGGGAGGCGCCGCCGGCGGTGAAGGCGGGGCCGTCGATGACGTAACGGTCGGGGCGAACGTCGGCGCCGGGGAAGGCGGCGGCAAAATCCTCCATGTCTTCCCAATGAGTGGTGGCGGCGCGGCCTTCCAGCAGGCCGGCGCGGGCGACCAGCCAGGAGCCGGCCTCGATGCCGCCACAGGCGCGGGCGGAGCGGGCGACGCGGCGGATACCGGAAAGCAGCGCCGGCGCGCCGTGGTCGCGCGAGCCAAATCCGCCGATGATGGCCAGCATGTCAGTCCGCACGGTCGGGTCGAACCGGCCGGAGACGGCGACCGGCAGGCCGGAGGTGGTGACCGGGGGGGTGCCGTCGACGGAAACGATCTTCCAGTCGAACAGTGTCTCGCCGGTGACCCGATTGGCGGCGCGCAGCGGATCGATCGCCGAGGCGACGCACATGATGGAGGAGCCCGACAGAATCAGGAAAGTGACCGATAGCGGCGTGCGCTCGGGCTGGAAGATGGAAAGCTTTTCGCTTTTTACCATCTGCATTTCGTAAAATGCAAAGACGTTTCTCCGCAAGTGGGGCATTGTCGCGCGAACTGGAGGAGATTTCATGCCGCTCGAAATGAACCGCGAGGTTTTCATCACCTGTGCCGTCACCGGTTCGGGCGGAACGCAGGACCGCAGCCCGCATGTGCCCCGTTCGCCCAAGCAGATCGCCGACTCGGCGATCGACGCGGCCAAGGCTGGGGCGGCAATCGTCCACTGCCATGTGCGGGACCCCGAGACGGGAAAGCCGCGCCGCGACGTGCATCTCTACCGCGAAGTGACCGAACGCATCCGCGAGGCCAATGTCGACGTGGTGCTGAACCTGACGGCCGGCATGGGCGGCGACATGGTGTTCGGTCCGGTCGAGAGCCCGCTGCCGCTCGCCGAGAAGGGGACCGACATGGGCGGCGCGTCGAACCGCGTCGAGCATGTGCGCCAGTGCCTGCCGGAAATCTGCACGCTCGACTGCGGCACGATGAATTTCAACGAAGCCGACTATGTGATGACCAATACTCCAGGGATGTTGCGCGCCATGGGCGGCATGATGACCGAGATGGGCGTCAAGCCGGAGATCGAGGCGTTCGATACCGGGCATTTGTGGTTCGCCAAGCAACTGGTGTCGGAAGGCGTCTTGAAGCCCGACGCGTTGGTGCAGCTCTGCATGGGCGTGCCGTGGGGGGCGCCGGACGACCTCAACACGTTTATGGCGATGGTCAACAATGTGCCGTCGGACTGGACGTGGTCGGCCTTCTCCATCGGGCGCAACCAGATGGCCTATGCGGCGGCGGCTGCGCTGGCCGGCGGCAATGTGCGCGTGGGGCTGGAGGACAATCTGTGGCTCGACAAAGGCGTGCTGGCGACCAATGCGCAACTGGTCGAGCGGGCGGTGTCGATCGTGGAGAATATGGGCGCGCGGGTGCTCGGGCCGGATGAGGTGCGCGGGAAGCTCAATTTGACCAAGCGCGCGCCCGTCGCGGCCAAGGCGGCATAAGGACCATCCGCATGAACACGATCAGGAAAGCAGCCGCCATCGGCGGCGGCGTCATCGGCGGCGGGTGGATCGCGCGGCTGGCGCTGAACGGCATCGACGTCGCGGTGTTCGATCCGCACCCCGAGGCCAAGCGCAAGGTCGACGAGGTGATGGCAAATGCGCGCCGCGCCTACAAGCGCATGGCGACCAAAGGCCTGCCGAGGGAAGGCAGGGTGACCTTCACTGCGTCCATCGCGGACGCGGTCAAGGGCGCCGACTTCATTCAGGAAAGTGTGCCGGAACGGCTCGATCTCAAGCTGAAGACGTTGGCCGAGATCGAGGCCGCCGCGCCGGCGGACGCGCTGATCGGCTCGTCCACGTCCGGCTTCAAGGCGACCGACATGGCGAAGGACATGAAGCATCCTGAGCGTTTCCTCGTCGCGCACCCGTTCAACCCGGTCTACCTGCTGCCGATCAACGAGATCGTGCCCGGCGAGAAGACCAGCAAGGGCTTCGTCGAGCGGGCGCGCGAGGCCTACACCTCGATCGGGATGAAATGCGTCGTGATCAACAAGGAGATCGACGCTTTCGTCGGCAATCGCTTGCTGGAGGCCGCCTGGCGCGAGGCGCTGTGGCTGGTCAAGGACGGCATCTGCACGGTCGAGGAACTCGACGACATCATGCGCTACGGCTTTGGCCTGCGCTGGGCGCAGATGGGCATGTTCCAGACGTATCGCATCGCCGGCGGCGAGGCCGGCATGCGGCATTTCATGGCCCAGTTCGGCCCGGCGCTTGCTTGGCCATGGACAAAACTGATGGACGTGCCGGAATTCAACGAGGAACTGGTCGATCTGATCGCCACGCAGTCCGACGACCAGTCCGGCCGATGGTCGATCCGCGAACTGGAGCGCATCCGCGACGAAAATCTGGTCGGCATCATGGAAGCGTTGGCCAAGGCCGAAAAGGGCAAGGGCTGGGGCGCGGGCGAACTGCACAACAGCTACGTCAAGCAGCTCGGCAAGGCGGCGAAGGCAAAGGTCTCGCAGGCCGCCGCCAAGGCAAAAGCTGATAAGCCGAAGAAGGCCGCATCGGCGAAGGCCAGCAAGAAAGGCTGAAGCGATGAATTTCGCTCTTCGGGAAGAGTGCAGGGGACAGTTTACTTTCTTTCCGCCTGCACGAGCATTGATGCCTCGCCGCCTTTCCGCGGAAAAAAGTAAACTGTCCCCGGGAGCGACGCCATGAATTTCGGCCTTTCCGAGGAACAAAAACTCATCGTCGAGACGACGCGCGCCTTCGTCGAGAACGAGCTCTATCCGCATGAGCGGGAGGTTGAGCGCACCGGCCATCTTCGCATGGACCTCATCAAGGAGCTGCAGGCGAAGGCGATGGAAGCTGGGCTCTATGCCGCCAATATGCCCGAGGATGTCGGCGGCGCGGGGCTCGATACGGTGACCTGGCTGCTCTACGAGAAGGAACTTGGCCGCGCCAATTATGCGCTGCACTGGACCTGCGTGGGGCGTCCCTCCAACATCCTGCTCGCCGGCACGCCGGAACAGCGCGAAAAATACCTGTTCCCATGCATCCGTGGCGAGAAGTGGGATTGTCTCGCCATGACCGAGCCGGGGGCGGGGTCAGACTTGCGCGGCATGAAGGCGAGTGCCGTACAGGACGGCGATGATTTCGTGCTCAACGGCACAAAACACTTCATCAGCCATGCCGACCTCGCCGATTTCGCCATCGTTTTCATGGCCTCCGGCGAGGAGGACTCTTCGCGGGGAAAACGGAAAAAGATCACGGCGTTCTTTGTCGACAAGGGCACGAAAGGTTTTTCCGTCCGCGAGGGTTATCGCAACGTGTCGCATCGCGGCTACACCAATTCGGTGCTGGAATTCGACGACTGCCGGCTGCCGAAGGAGCAGGTCCTCGGCGAGGTCCACAAGGGTTTCGAGGTCGCAAACAGCTGGCTCGGCGCGACGCGCCTGCAGGTCGGCGCCACCTGTCTCGGCCGTGCCGAACGCGCGCTTCAGCATGCGATCGCATATGCCGCGCAGCGCGAACAGTTCGGCCAGCAGATCGGCAAATTCCAGGGCGTGTCGTTCAAACTGGCCGACATGGCGACCGAGCTGAAGGCCGCCGACCTGATGGTGTTCGAGGCCGGCTGGAAATACGACCAGGGGACGGTGACCGACCAGGACATGGCAATGGCCAAGCTGAAGGCCACCGAGGTGCTGGCCTATGTCGCCGACGAGGCGATCCAGATCCATGGCGGCATGGGACTGATGGACGACCTGCCGCTGGAGCGCATCTGGCGCGACGCCCGGGTGGAGCGCATCTGGGAGGGGACGAGCGAAATCCAGAGGCACATCATTTCGCGTGCGCTGCTGAGGGCGGTGGGCGGATGAGCGGGTTGATGCAGATTTCCCTCCCCCTTGCGGGGGTCCGGAGGACGGCCGCGAAGCGGTCGGGTGGGGTCGGTGCGGCAGCGGGCCGACGCCTGTCAGCCCCTCACATTTCGTCACCGACCCCACCCGCCGCGCTGCGCGCGGCACCCTCCCCGCAAGGGGGAGGGAAAAGATGAACCGCCTCGAACGCATGCTGCGGCCGAAATCCGTCGCCGTCATCGGCGGCGGCGCGTTCGGCACCAATGTCGTGAAACAGTGCCTGAAGATGGGGTTCGCCGGCGACATATGGCCGGTGCATCCAAGCAAGACGGAAGTCGAGGGCGTAAAAGCCTACAAGACCGTGGCCGAACTGCCCGGCGCGCCGGACGCGGCCTTCATCGGCGTCAATCGGCATCTCACCATCGAGATGGTAAAGGCGCTACGCGAAAAGGGCTCTGGTGGCGCGGTGTGTTTCGCCTCGGGCTTTCGCGAAACCGGTCATTACGATCCCGAGGGCGACGGTCTGCAAGACGCGCTGCTGGAAGCGGCCGGCGACTTGGCCGTAATCGGGCCGAACTGCTACGGGCTGATCAATTATGCCGACGGCGCACTGCTGTGGCCCGACCAGCATGGCGGCATCAGGCTGGAGGACGGCGCGACCGGCGTCGCCATCATCACCCAGTCGTCCAACATCGCCATCAACATGACCATGCAGGCGCGGGGCCTGCCTGTCGCCTACATCATGACCGCGGGCAACCAGGCGCAGACCGGCCTGTCTGAAATGGCGCTGGGGCTGATCGAGGATTCCCGCGTCTCGGTGCTCGGCCTGCATATCGAGGCGTTCGACAAGGTCGACGGGTTCGAAAGACTGGCGGCACGGGCGCGGGACCTGAAAAAGCCGATCGTTGCCATGAAGATCGGCCGTTCCGAGCAGGCGCGCGCCGGCACGGTGTCGCATACTGCTTCGCTCGCCGGGTCGGACGCGGCGTCCGACGCTTTCCTGAAACGGTTGGGCATCGCGCGGGTGAACTCGATCCCATCCTTCCTGGAGGCGCTGAAGCTGCTGCACGCGCATGGGCCGCTCGGCGGCTACCGGCTCTCGTCGATGAGCTGTTCCGGCGGCGAGGCGTCCGTCATGGCCGACAGCGCCGAGGGTCGAAAGGTGTTTTTCCCGCCGCTGACCGATGAACATCGAGCGCGGGTGAAAGCCACGCTGGGGCCGCTGGTGGCGGTGGCCAATCCGCTCGACTACCACACCTTCATCTGGAACAACGAACCGGCCATGACCGCGACCTTCGGGGCGATGGTGTCGGGCGGGTTCGACCTCAACATCCTGGTGCTGGACTTTCCGCGCCGCGACCGTTGCTCGGATGTCGACTGGTGGACGACGCTGGCGGCCTTCGAAAGCGGGCTGAAGGCGCATGGCGCCAAGGGCGCGGTGCTGGCCTCTCTGCCGGAGAACTTACCGGAGGACTATGCGCCGAAACTGATGGCGCGCGGCATGGTGCCGCTCTACGGCATTGCCGAGGCGCTCGACGCGGCGGAAGCGGCGGCGACGATCGGCGAGGCATGGGGAAGGTCCTCCCCCCTTGAGGGGGAGGTGCCCGCGAAGCGGGCGGAGGGGGTACTCTCAGAAGGCGCCGCCTTTGTCTCTCGTGCTGCCGCAGCGACCCCACCCGGCCCTTCGGGCCGTCCTTCGGACCCCCTCAAGGGGGAGGGAACGCTCGACGAGGCCGCCGCAAAATCGCTTCTCGCCAAGTCCGGTGTCTCCGTTCCGGCCGGCCGGCGCGCGGCAAGCATCGCGTGGGCCGAGGCCGCCGCCGAGGCGCTGGGTTTTCCGGTCGCGCTGAAGGCGATGGGCGTAGCACACAAGTCGGAAGCGGGCGCGGTGAAACTCAACCTGCGCGACGTGGAGTCCGTCCGAGAGGCAGCCGGTTCGCTGCTGCCGCTGGGCAGCGGGCTCTATGTCGAGCGCATGGTGCAGGGCGGTGTGGCGGAACTGATCGTCGGTTTTACCCGCGATCCGCTATTCGGGCCGGTGATGACGCTGGGCTCGGGCGGCGTGCTGGTTGAGCTTCTCAAGGATTCAGCGACTTTGCTGCTGCCGGCGTCGCGGGCCGAGATCGAGGCGGCGTTGCGCGGGCTGAAGCTTTTCCCGTTGCTTGACGGGTTTCGTGGCCGGCCGAAGGCCGATATGGCCGCGGCGATCGGAGCGATCGAAAGCCTGGCGGGTTTCGTGCTCGCGCATGCCGATGAGATCGACGAATTGGACATCAATCCGCTGATCGTCTGCGCCGAAGGGCAGGGCGCCTGGGTCGCGGATGCGTTGATGGTTGTTTCCTCCCCCCTTGAGGGGGAGGTGGTCGCGAAGCGACCGGAGGGGGTTGCCGCAGAAGGCACCTCCGGGCTCCGCGCCGCCACAAGATGAAGTCGCGCGCTGCCGCTATGACCCCACCCGGCCGGGCTTTGCCCGGCCACCCTCCCCTCAAGGGGGAGGGAGACGCAGGAGCCATTTCATGACCGAATTCATCACCACCCGCCGCGAGGGCGCGATCCTCGAAGTTACGCTGGATCGGCCGAAGGCCAACGCCATCGACCTGAAAACCTCTCGGCTGCTCGGCGAGACGTTCCGTGCCCTGCGCGACGATCCCGAGCTTCGGGTGGGAATCGTGAAGACGGTCGGCGACAAGTTCTTCTCGGCCGGCTGGGACCTGAAGGCGGCGGCGGGCGGCGACGCGGTCGACGGCGACTACGGCGTCGGCGGCTTCGGCGGGCTGCAGGAACTGCGCGACATGAACAAGCCGGTGATCGCCTGCGTCAACGGCATGGCGGTCGGCGGCGGTTTTGAACTGGCGCTGTCCTGCGACCTGATTTACGCCGCCGATCATGCGAGTTTTGCCCTGCCCGAAATCCGCGCCGGCACGCTCGCCGATGCGGCGACGGTGAAGCTGCCGAAGCGCATCCCCTACCATGTCGCCATGGACCTGCTGCTCACCGGCCGCTGGATGGATGTACAGGAGGCGCATCGCTGGGGGCTGGTCAACGAGGTGCTGCCCAAGGACAAGCTTGAGGACCGCGTGTGGGAGATCGCGCGGCTGCTCGCTTCCGGGCCGCCGCTGGTGTTCGCTTCGATCAAGGAAGTGGCGCGCGAGGCGGAGGCCATGACTTTCCAAGACGCGATGAACTGGATCACCAAGCGCAAATTCCGCACCGTCGACGAACTCTACGCTTCGGAAGATGGGCAGGAAGGCTTTCGCGCCTTTGCTGAAAAACGCGATCCGGTGTGGAAGGGGCGTTGAAAGCGCGGCTGTTCTATCGTTGAAGACGTCCTGAATTCATTTCGGAACGCCCATGCCCCTGTCCTCAAAACTTCTGCTGATCATCCTGGACGGCCTGCCCTGGCGAAACTGGAAGCCGTTCATGGGTAATCTTGAAGGCTGGGTGCAGTCCGGCGAGGCGCGCAAATGGCGGATGCGCTCGGTGCTGCCGTCGACTTCGGCGTGCTGCTACGCCTCGATCCACACAGGCGTTTCGCCGCAGGTGCATGGCGTGACCTCCAACGAGTTCCGGATGAGGGTGAGCCAGCCCGACATTTTCTCCGAGGTGACGAGGGCCGGCGGCAAGACTGGCGCGGTGACGCATTCCTACTGGTCGGAATTCTTCAACCGCTATCCGTTCGATCCTGTGCGCGATATCGAATATGACGAGCCCAAAGGGCCGATCACGCATGGCCGGTTCCACACCATGACCGGCTACAACCACACCAACCAGATGACGCCAAGCGACGTCGACCTGTTCGCCACGCTGACGCGGCTGGCCGAGGTCAAGGGCATCGACTACGGCATCCTGCACACCTGCACGGTGGATTCCATGGGCCACCGCTATGGCCAGGACTGCGTGGAGATGGACAATGCGCTCTACTATCTCGACTCGGCGCTTGCCGGGTTCCTGCCACGCTGGCGCGACGCGGGCTACGAGGTGATCGTCACCGCCGACCATGGGCAGACGCATCGCGGCCACCATGGCGGCCATGACGAGGAGATGCAGGACGTGGCGCTCTATTATTTCGGCGGCGGCGAGGGGCTGGCGTCGGACGTGCTGCTGGATCAGCTGCAGCTTGCGCCGAGTGTGCTGACGCGGCTGGGTGTACCGGTGCCTGAAACGATGCGGGCTAAGCCGTTCCTGACTTGAGCCGAGGCTAGGTCGGCCTCAACTGGTTGCCCGGCTTCAATCCGCCAGGGCCGCGCGGCGCTCCTGCCAGGTGGCCGGTGTCTGGGGCTTGACGAACAAGGCAACGACCTCCGGCAATTCGGTGCGGACCGTCGTCTCGAGCCGGATCACGCAAGCTTCGATGTCGGGAGCGCTGGCATGGTCCTCGAATTCGAGGCTGAGGGCGGCGACGATCTGGTTGGGGCCGAGATGCACGGTGATGACACCGTTGGCGCCGCGTATAGCCGGGTCGGCCTGCGCAATCCCGAGGATGGCCTCCTGCATTTCCGGCAGGGCGGCCTCGCCCATCAGCAGGCCCTTGCTCTCGCGCGCCAGGAAGATGGCCGTTAGACCCAGAATGACGGCGATGCCGATCGAAGCGACGCCGTCGAGTTCGGGCATTTCGAAGATCTGCGAGGCGACGATGCCCGCGAATGCAATGCCGAGGCCAAGAAGGGCTGCGCTGTCCTCGAAAAGCACGGTGAAGACGCTGGGATCCTTGCTCAGCCGGACCGCCTCGATGTAACCGAGCCGGCCCTTCGTGATGCGGAATTCCTTCAGCGCGACGAACCAGGAAAAACCTTCGAACAGCATCGACAAGCCGAGCACGATGTAGGTGACGCTGACATTGCGGATCGGTTCCGGTTCGAGGATGTGGATGACGCCTTCGTAGAATGAGACGCCGGCACCGAGCGCGAAGACCAGCAGCGCGACGATGAAACTCCAGAAATAGAGTTCGCGGCCATGTCCGAACGGATGGGTGCGATCGGCCGGGCGCGCGGCGCGATGCATGCCGAACAGCAGCAGGCCGCCATTGCCGGTGTCGACCAGCGAATGCACGCCTTCCGACAGCATGGCAGAACTGCCGGTGAAGAAGGCGGCGACGAATTTGGTGGCGGCGATCAGGAAATTGCCCGCGAGCGCGGCGTAGATGACGGTCTTCGATCCCGAATGCGCGGCCATGTCGGCGCCCTCGTTGCCTGTTTGCCATCAGTGAATAAAGCAAACGGCAAGTCGTTGCATCGAAAGGCCTGCGCGGCTGAACCGGAGGTACTCCGGCGAGGCGAAAAGATCAGTTCAAGGGGATATCATTGTCCGTCTTGCCGTCCTGATAGACGGCCGAGAGGCTGTCGTAGCGCCGCGAGATGCCGGCGATGCGGGATTCCAAGCGTTCACGGTCGGCGTCGGGAAGCGCGCGCGCCAGCCGGCGGATCGAAAAACTTTTCCAGTAGGCGTTCTCGGCGTTGTAGCCGCCGGGGCCGAGGGTGAAGACCTCCTTCAAAATCTTCAGGTCGTGCGGGATGGCAAAGCTGTCGCGCGAATCCTCGTGGCTGAACAGGTAGTAGAAATTGTCGAAGCCGGTCCAGGTGATGGCCGAGAGGCAGAGCGAGCAAGGCTCATGCGTGGCGATGAAAAGGCAATCCCTGGTGTCGGGGCGGTCGGCCTTCGGCATTTCATAGAACCGCTTCAGGCAGTGGACTTCGCCGTGCCAAAGCGGGTTTTCCGTCTCGTTGTTGGTCTCGGCGATGACCAGCGAGCGGTCGTCCTTGCGCAGGATGGCGGCGCCGAACAGCTTGTTGCCGTGGGTGACGCCCTCGGCTGTCTTCGGCACGATGTCACCCTCGATCACGTCGAGAAGCCGGTCGATCAGCGAAACGTCGGTCATGGCCTCACCCGGTGATGGTCAGTGGTGATGGTCAGGCTGGCAGCCGGACTTCGTAGGGTTCGTCGAAGAAGAACTCTTCCAGATTATTGCCGTCTCCACCGCGATCGACAATGGCAAAATCCTGCGGCTCGCCGATCGGCGTCAGTACACCGTGCCAGGAATTGCGAGGATAGTTAATACCTTGGCCGGGTGCGGCGAGGAAGGCATGCGGCGTGCCGGGTTTTCCCCCCTCGTCATGGCAGACGACGACCAGGAACGGCCGCGCGCCAAGCGGGATGAAGGCCTGGCTGCCGAAGGGATGGCGCTCGACCATGGTCAGCGTCAGCGGGAATTCATAGGGCGTGCCGCGCACGGTCGAGATCAGCACGCAGGCGTTCGGGCCTGTGGCATCCGCCGTTGCCAGTGCATGAAAACGCTCGGCCCTGCCGCCATTGATCGGGAAATGGTTGTCGGTCGTGCCGGTTTCGATGACCTCGCCGAAGGCGGTGAAGTTTTCGCGCGTGAGCGGTTTCGCGGTGATGATGCGGGTCATGCGGCGACCCCTTGCGAGTAAAGTCGGCGCTCGTTCGCACCCCCCTCTGGCCTGCCGGCCATCTCCCCCTCAAGGGGGGAGATTGGCTGGCCGCTTTGGTTTCGCCAACCGTCTACGTTAGAGATGGGGCGGTGGCAACGAAGCTGCCAATCTCCCCCCTTGAGGGGGAGATGGCCGGCAGGACAGAGGGGGGTGGGAAGGAACGCCAGCATCACGACCTCACGCCAAAACCGCCCAATTTCATGTGCCGGTTCACGTCCTTGTAGAGCAGGTAGCGGAATTTTCCCGGGCCGCCTGCGTAGCAGGCCTGCGGACAGAAGGCGCGCAGCCACATGAAATCGCCGGCCTCGACCTCCACCCAATCCTGGTTCAGCCGATAGACCGCCTTGCCCTCCAGCACGTAGAGGCCGTGTTCCATGACGTGCGTTTCCGGAAAGGGAATGACGCCGCCCGGCTCGAAGGTCACGATGGTGACGTGCATGTCGTGGCGGACGTCGGTGGGGTCGACGAAGCGGGTGGTCGCCCAGCGGCCGCCGGTGTCCGGCATGGCGAGCGGTTCGATCTCTTGCTCGTTGGCGAAGATAGCCTGGGGCGGTTCGAGGCCGTTGACGAATTCGTAGGCCTTGCGGAACCAGTGGAAACGCGCGGGGGCCTGCCCCGCATTGCGCAGGGTCCAGTCGCTGCCCGGCGGGATGAAGGCGTAACCGCCCGGCGTCATGCGGTGCGCCTCGCCGGCGAGGGTCACCGTAACTTCGCCCTCGACGACGAAGATCACTCCCTCGGCGCCCTTGTCGGGTTCGGGCCGGTCGCTGCCGCCGCCCGGCAGCACCTCCATGACATATTGCGAAAACGTCTCTGCGAAGCCGGAGAGCGGGCGGGCGATGACCCATGCGCGGGTCTTGTCCCAGAAGGGCAGATAGCTCGCGACGATGTCGCTGAACTCCCGGCGCGGCACGACGACATAGGCCTCGGTGAAGACCGCCCGGTCTGTGATGAGGTCCGTCTGCGGCGGCAGACCGCCCCTTGGCGCGTAGTAGCTGCGAGCGGTCATGGTTTATCCCTCAGACAGGCAGAAGGTCGTTCAGGCGCAGGCGGGCGATGCGCTCGACCTGCTTGCAGGCAGTCGCGAATTCGGTCGCGCGGTCGCTGGCGATGCGTGTCTCGAAAGCCTGCAGAATGCCGGCCTTGGTGTTGTCGCGCACCGCGATGATGAAGGGAAAACCGAACTTTTCGACATAGGCGGTGTTCCGTTCGGTGAATTTCTGCCGCTCGGCGTCGGTCAGCGCGTCGAGGCCGGCGCTGGCCTGCTCCGAGGTCGATTCCGCTGTCAGGCGCTTTGCCTGCGCCAGCTTGCCGGCGAGATCGGGATGGGCGTTCAGCACGCCGAGGCGCTCGTCCTCGCTGGCCGAGCGGAAGGCGCGGCAGAGCGCATTGTGCAGGCCGCCGGCGCTGTCATGCGCCGGGCCGAGTTCGAACTCGAAGGCGCGTTCGGCGATCCAGGGGGAGTGCTCGAAGATGCCGCCGAATTTTTGCACGAATTCGTCACGGGCCATGCGCGAGGGCCGGAGCGCCGGTGCCTGGTAGGGATGCGTCTCGCGCCAGTGGCGGGCAATGTCGATGCGGCGCGGCAGCCAGACGCGCTCATGCGATTGCACGTAGTCGATGAAACGCTTGAGGGCCAGCGCGCGGCCGGGGCGGCCTACCAGCCTGCAATGCAGGCCGATGTTCATCATGCCGGGGCGGCCGGCCTGACCCTCTGCGTAGAGCGTGTCGAAGGCGTCCTTGAGATAGGCGAAGAACTGATCGCCATTGGTATAGCCGGCCGAAATGGCGAAGCGCATGTCGTTGGCGTCGAGCGTGTAGGGGATGATCAGTTGCGGCGGGATCGGGTTGCCGTGGCCGTCATGGTCCAGCCAATAGGGCAGGTCGTCGTCATAGGTGTCGGAGATGTAGGCGAAGCCGCCTTCTTCCGCCGCCAGCCTTACCGTGTTGATCGAGGTGCGGCCGGTGTACCAGCCGGTCGGACGCTCGCCCGTGACTTCCGCGTGCAGCCGGATAGCCTCGGCCATATCAGCCCGCTCGTCGTCGGCTGAGGTGTCGCGATAGTCGATCCATTTCAGGCCGTGAGAGGCGATTTCCCAGCCGGCCTCCTGCACGGCGGCGACCTGATCGGGCGAGCGGGCGAGCGCGGAAGCGACGCCGTAGCAGGTGACCGGTACGTTCGCCTGCGTGAACATGCGGTGCAGCCGCCAGAAGCCGGCGCGGGCGCCATATTCGTAGATCGATTCCATGTTCCAGTGGCGCAGGCCGGGCCACGGCTGAGCGCCGGTGATCTCGGACAGGAAAGCCTCCGAGGCGGCGTCGCCATGCAGCACGCTGTTCTCGCCGCCTTCCTCGTAGTTCACCACGAACTGGACGGCGACATGGGCGCCGCCCGGCCATTTCGGATCGGGTGGGTTCGCGCCGTAGCCGCGCATATCCCTGACATAGCGTTTCGGGTTCATTGCCCCAGGCGTTTCCTCTTTTGACCGAAGGATATCGAAGGCGGCGCGCGTGCCATCCCCCCAAAAAATTTGAAAGTCTTTTTGTGGCGCTCCGCTTCACCGGGACTTATGCATGGCCTTTAATTGCCGCACAATTCATGATCGCACGGGAACGTACCCTGGAGGGAGGCCGAATGGCGAAGGCGGAAGGCGGGCGGCTGACGACCCATGTGCTGGACACCGCATCCGGCAAGCCGGCGGCCGGCCTGAAAATCGCGCTCTACCGCGTTTCGGGCAATTCGCATCGGCTGCTGAAGACGGTCGAGACCAACGCCGACGGCCGCTGCGACGCGCCCCTGCTCGAAGGTGCGGACTTCAAGACCGGGCAATACGAGCTGATCTTCTTCGCTGGCGACTATCTGCGCGCCGCCGGCACGGCATTGCCCAATCCGGCATTCCTTGACCAGGTGCCGATCCGTTTCGGCATGGCCGAGCAGACTCATTACCACGTGCCGCTGTTGATTTCGCCCTACGGCTATTCCACCTATAGGGGAAGCTGACCGTGGCCAAGGTGAAACCCAGGACCGAAATCCGCTTCATCCTGAACGGCAAGGACGTTTCGCTGAGCGATGTCGCGCCGGACGCGACGCTGCTTGACTGGCTGCGGCTGGAGCGGCGGCTCTACGGCAGCAAGGAAGGCTGCGGCGAAGGCGATTGCGGCGCCTGCACCGTGCTGGTCGGTCGGCTTTCCGGCGGAAAACTCGTCTATGAAAGCGTCAACGCCTGCATCCGTTTCGTCGGCTCGCTGGACGCCACGCATGTGGTCACCATCGAGCACCTGAAGGGCAACGACGGGAATCTGCATCCCGTGCAGCAGGCGATGGTGGATTTCCACGGTTCGCAATGCGGTTTCTGCACGCCGGGTTTCGTAATGTCGCTCTACGGGTTGTGGATGAAGTCCGCGAAACCGTCCGACGCCGAGATCGAAAAGGCGCTGCAGGGCAATCTCTGCCGCTGCACCGGCTACGAGGCGATCATGCGCGCGGCGCGCGCTATCTCTACCTATGGAAAGGTGGCGAAGGACCCGCTGATGGCCGAGCGAAAGGCTATTATCGCGCGGCTCACGGCGCTGAAGGACGGGAGCCGAGTCGAGATCGGCGAGGGCAGGAAACGGCTGGTCGTTCCGGCCTCGCTGGACGATTTCGCAAAACTCTACAAGGACGAGCCGAAGGCGACCGTGGTCGCGGGCTCGACCGATGTCGGGCTGTGGGTGACCAAGCAGATGCGCGACATCGCGCCGGCTGTGTTCATCGCCGGGCTGGACGAGTTGAAGATGATTTCCGAGGCCGACGGCGCGATCAGCATAGGCGCCGGCGTCAGCTATACTGAGGCGTTCGCCCTGCTGGCGAAGCGCATCCCGGCGCTTGGCGCGCTGGTCAACCGCATCGGCGGCGAACAGGTGCGCAACATGGGGACCATCGGCGGTAACATCGCCAACGGCTCGCCGATCGGCGACACGCCGCCGCCGCTGATTGCGCTGGGCGCGCGGCTCACGCTCAGGCGCGGGTCGAAGTCGCGGACGATCCCGCTTGAGGATTTTTTCATCGCCTATGGCAAGCAGGACCGGCAGCCGGGCGAATTCGTCGACCGCGTTACCGTTCCCTTGCCGGTGCGCGGCGAGAAATTCGCCGTCTATAAGATATCCAAGCGGCGCGACGAGGACATCACCTCGACATTGGGGGCTTTCCGGATTGCGGTCGCGCGTGACGGCTCGGTTGCAGCGATCCGCATCGCCTTCGGTGGCATGGCGGCAACGCCGAAGCGGGCCTTCGCGGTGGAGGCGGCGCTGATCGGCAAGCCGTGGACGGAAGAGACGGTCGAGGCGGCGATTGCGGCCTTCGAAACGGATTTTACGCCGCTGACCGACATGCGCGCCACGGCCGCCTACCGGATGCTGGCGGCGAAGAACCTGCTGAGGCGGTTTTTGATCGAGACCAGCGGGACAAAGGCGCCGGTGCAGGTCGGGCGGGCGGCGTGATGAAGATTGTTCCGGACATGCGGCAGTTAGCGCTTCCTCGCACCCCCCTCTGTCCTGCCGGACATCTCCCCCTCAAGGGGGGAGATTGGCTGACCGCTTTGGGCTCGCTAACCGCCAGCGTTGCAGGAGTAGCGGTGCTGTCGCAACTGCCAATCTCCCCCCTTGAGGGGGAGATGTCCGGCAGGACAGAGGGGGGTGCGAAGGAACGCAAGCCTAGGAGGATGCATCCATGAACAAGCATACCTCTCCCGATCTCAAGGCACAAAAGATCGCGGGCGCGGTGCATACCGACGTGCGCCACGATTCGGCGCACAAACATGTCACCGGCGAGGCGATCTATATCGACGACATGCCGGAGCCGGCGGGTACGCTGCATGCGGGCCTCGGCCTGGCGAATGTGGCGCATGGCACGATCCGCAAGATCGATCTTTCGGCCGTGCGGGCCGCTCCCGGCGTCGTCGATGTGCTGACCTATGCCGATGTGCCCGGCGAGAACGATATCTCGCCGAGCGGCATGCATGACGATCCGGTGTTTGCCGAAGGCAAGGTGCAGTTCCACGGCCAGCCTATCTTTGCTGTCATCGCGAACACACGCGAGCAGGCGCGCCGCGCTGCGCGGCTGGCGAAGATAGAATACGAGGAACTGCCGGCCGTCATCGACATCTGGGGCCTCGATCCCGAGAAGGACCGGCAGGTGACGACGCCGCTGACGCTGAAGCGTGGCGACGCGGCGGGGGCAATCGCGGCTGCGCCACGGCGCATCAAGAACCGCATGAAACTCGGCGGCCAGGACCATTTTTACCTGGAGGGCCAGATCTCGCTGGCGGTGCCGGGCGAGGACGACGAGGTGATCGTCTATTGCTCGACCCAGGGGCCGAGCGAGACACAGCATCTGGTCGCCCATGTGCTCGGCGTGCCCAGCCATGCGGTGACCGTGGAAGTGCGCCGCATGGGCGGCGGTTTCGGCGGCAAGGAGACGCAGGCCAATCAATGCGCGGCGATTGCCGCGATTGCCGCCAAGAAACACAGGCGCGCCGTCAAGATCAGGCTCGACCGCGACGAGGATATGACCGCCACCGGCAAGCGGCACGACTTTGCCATCGACTACGACATTGGGTTCGACGACGAGGGCAACATCCTCGCCGTCGACTATATGTTCGCGCTGAACGCCGGCTTTTCTGCTGATCTGTCGGGGCCGGTGGGCGACCGGGCGCTGTTCCATTGCGACAACGCCTATTTCTTCCCGGCGGTCCACGCCAAGTCGGCGCCACTCTACACCAACACCGTGTCCAACACCGCATTCCGCGGCTTCGGCGGCCCGCAGGGCATGGTCGGCGCCGAGCGCGTCATCGAGGAGGTGGCGTTCGCCGTCGGCAAGGACCCCCTCGAAATCCGCAAACTGAATTTTTACGACCCGATGGGGGCGACCGGCGAGCGCAACGTCACGCCCTATCACCAGAAGGTCGAGGACAACATCATCCACCGCATCGTCGCCGAGCTTGAAGAGAGCGCCGACTATGCCAGGCGGCGGCGCGAGATTGCCGCCTTCAACGCCAACAGCCGGGTGATCCGGCGCGGCCTGTCGCTGACGCCGGTGAAATTCGGCATCTCGTTCACCAAAACCGAATCCAACCAGGCCGGTGCGCTGGTCCATGTCTATAGCGACGGTTCGGTGCACATGAACCATGGCGGCACCGAGATGGGCCAGGGCCTGCATCTCAAGGTGGCGCAGGTGGTGGCCGAGGAATTCCAGATCGACCTCGACCGGGTCAAGATCACGGCGACCACGACGGCCAAGGTGCCGAACACCGCGCCGACGGCGGCCTCCTCGGGCGCCGACCTGAACGGCATGGCCGCCCAGAACGCGGCGCGGCAGATCAAGCAGCGGCTCACCGATTTCGCCGCGGAATGGTATCAGGTGCCGGTCGACCAGGTGGTGTTCCTGCCCAACCGGGTGCGGGTCGGCAACCAGGAGATTCCTTTCGCCGACCTGGTCAAGCAGGCTTATATCGCGCGCATCCAGCTTTCTGCCGCCGGCCACTATAAGACGCCGGTGATCCACTGGGACCGGGCCAAGGGCCGGGGCCACGCCTTCTATTATTACGCCTATGGCGCGGCCTGTTCGGAGGTGTCGGTCGACACGCTGACCGGCGAATATGTCGTCGAACGCACCGACATTCTTCACGACACGGGCCGCTCACTGAACCGGGCGATCGATATCGGCCAGGTCGAGGGCGGGTTCATCCAGGGCGTGGGCTGGCTGACGACGGAGGAATTGTGGTGGGACGGCAAGGGGCGGCTGCGCACGCATGCGCCTTCGACCTACAAGATCCCGCTTGCCTCCGACCGGCCGAAAATCTTCAATGTCAAGCTGACCGACTGGTCCGAGGCCTATCAGCCGACCATCCACCGCTCCAAGGCCGTCGGCGAGCCGCCCTTGCCGCTCGGGATCTCGGTGCTGCAGGCGCTTTCGGATGCAGTGGCCAGCGTCGCCGGACACAAGATCTGCCCGCGTCTCGACGCGCCGGCCACGCCCGAGCGGGTGCTGATGGCGATCGAGCGGCTGAAGGCCGAGGCTAAAGGCTAGGAGTTCTGGTATAAAGGGCCATGGCATCGATCGCCAAAGAGTTGCGTGCATTCCTCGACGGGCCGGCAACTGCCCTTGTCGAGGTCGCGTCGGCGAAAGGCTCCACGCCGCGCGAGAAGGGCGCGTGGATGCTGGTGTCGAAGACCGCGATCTTCGGCACGATCGGCGGCGGGCAGCTCGAATACATGGCGATCGACAAGGCGCGGATGATGTTGCGCGGAGGTTTCTCCCCCCTTGAGAGGGGCGAGGAGAGATCGGCCGAAGGCCGAGAGAAAGCCAACGATTTGGCTTTCTCAACGACGAGCGCCCGGAGCAATATCGAAGGGCCGAAGCCGAAGGCGACAGAGGGGGTCGCCGCGGCAGTGCGCCGACCTGCCAGCTCGACGTCGCAAGAAGAAATACCGAGCACTGCCGCGATGACCCCACCCCCGGCCTTTGGCCGGACCCTCCCCTCAAGGGGGAGGGAAACCCTGCTCTCAATCCCACTCGGTCCCGAGATCGGGCAGTGCTGCGGCGGGCGGGTCGACGTGTCGATCAGGCAGGTGGACGCAGAGTTGAAGGCAGACCTGCTGGCGACGGTGGAGACCGAGGAGGCGCGGCTGCCGCATGTCTATGTGTTCGGTGGCGGGCATGTCGGGCAGGCGCTGGCGGCCGCCTTTTCGCTGCTGCCGTTGCGGATGATCGTTGTGGAAAGCCGCGCCGAGGCGCTGGAGGGCATGCCGTCCGGCATCGAGACCAGACTGACGGCAATGCCGGAAGCCGCAGTGCGCGACGCACCCGTTGGTTCCGCCTTCGTCGTGCTGACCCACGACCATGCGCTGGACTTCCTGATCGTCGCCGAGGCGCTGGGACGCGACGACGCGGCCTATGTCGGCATGATCGGTTCCAAGACCAAGAAGGCGACGTTCCGCAACTGGTATTTTAAGACTGCGGGCGGAACGGACTCCGCTTTCGCACGGCTAGTGTCGCCGATCGGGGGCGATGCGGTGAAGGACAAGCGTCCGGCAGTAATCGCGGCCCTCGCTGTGGCCGAGATCATGACTGTGATGGCCAAGGCGTCGATGGACGGCGGTGCCGTCACAGAGACAAGGCTGCAGAATTCCTGACGCCAGGCGGCTTGCATCGGGCTCCGCACAAAACCAAGTGCCGGGGACAGTTTACTTTTTTCGGCCCGCGCAACTTCTGGACTGCCGTAGCCTTTCTGCCGAAAGAAAGTAAACTGTCCCCTGCGGTTTCGCTTCGAGGGTCGACGCCCAATCGACGGTTTTAAGGTTTTAGAACCGGCCGCGATCACGAGGAAATAGAGCGCGCAAGTTTTATGAAAACCCTCTAGGAATGATTGTCGGCATTCAATCATGGAACGGATATGGGTTTGGCGCGCGTAGCACTTGTGACCGGCGGATGCAGCGGCATCGGCCTGGCGACAGCGAGGGAACTTGCGCGCTCCGGGCTGGCCGTCGGCATCATGGACCGGACGGTGCACGATGCGCCGTCGCTCGTGGCGGAACTGAAGTCGCTCGGTGCGCCCGCGGCGCACATAGTCGCCGGCGACCTTGCCGACAGCGGCGCGCATGACCGCGTGATAGACGAGATCGAGGCAGCACTCGGGCCGATCGACGTGCTGGTCAACAATGCAGGCGTGCCGGCTAAAGTGCGCGGAGACCTGCTGGAGGTCACGCCGGAAGCCTTCGACTTCATTCTCGGCATCAATTTGCGCGGGACGTTTTTCCTGACGCAGAAAGTCGCGCGGCGGATGCTGAATGCACCAGTGCGCGAGGGCCGGGCCATCGTCACCGTGTCGTCGGTCAGCGCCACAATGGCGTCGGTCGAACGTGGCGACTACTGCCTGTCCAAGGCGGCGCTGCCGATGCTGGTGAAACTGTTCGCGCTGAGGCTGGCCGAGCACGGCATCGGCGTGTTCGAGGTGCGCCCCGGCATCATCCGCACACCGATGACGGCCAGCGTCGCCGCGCGCTACGACGGACGCATCGCCGACGGGCTGGTTCCGGCCAAACGCTGGGGCGAGGCCGAGGATGTCGCGCGCGCCATCAAGATGCTCGCGGGGCCGGAGCTTTCCTTCGCGACAGGGTCAGTGATCCATGCCGATGGCGGGCTGACCATCGAGCGATTGTAGGTTCCGCGAGGTCTCTACGGCCTGCCTTCGGACCGGCGCCCATGGAAAGAGCTAAGCGTTGGGGGTTCTGGGACGCAACGATAAGCATTTGGAACCGTTGGAAATCTGCCGGTACGCGGCTTCGGCAATCGCCGGATCGATCGGATGTACCTGCCTTCCGGTCGACAGCGCCGGGCACTGAACCTGCGCGGCGCGCTTAAAGATCGTCCCAGGCCTCGGCGATGGTCCGCCCGAGCACCATCACGCCATGATGTTTCATGAAAACGATGTCGGCGCCGCCGATCGAGGCGGCGATGCGGTCGCCTTTGCGCTCGTCGAGCGCCAGGCCAGTCTAGTTTCGATCGACTGCCGTACGGCCGTAGAATTTCAACGAAGTCTGACCGACGAAGATCAGGGGATCGTCTTCGGTCATCGTCAGCGCCGTCGCATAGGGCACGTGCGTGCGGAAGGCGACGCGGGCGCGCGCCAGGTTCTTGTGGATGCGCGGTCGCTTCCGGATGACCCTCGCCTGCGACCACATACCCATGGAAATCGCAGATCAGCAGGCTCGACGCCGTGATCTCGCGGCTGGCGTAGCCGTAGGAATTGACCAGGGACAGGTCGTCATGGCCCGGCACCAGCCCGGAAAAATGGTTGCTGATGCCTTCCTCCAGCCCATGTCGCGCGGCGATGCGAAAACAGGCGGCGAGGTCGATGCACGCTTGCCGGATTTCCGGCGTATCCAGGTCCGGCTGGTTGGCGCCGTGGCTGGTCGCGTCCGCCGCGGTGAAGGCGTGGGCCATTTTTCTCCTTTTGAGCCGGCGCCGGACCTTCCTGCGCGGTCAGCCGGCAAGCTTGCGGATCGTCTCCTCGATGATCGCCACGACCATTTCGCGTTCGGCGCCTTCGAGCGGCAGGCGCGGCGCGCGCACCCATTCCGGCGCGCCGTAGACGAGGTGTTCCGCCATCTTGATGTACTGCACCAGCTTCACATGCGTGTCGAGATGGAAGGCCGGCGTCAGGATCCGGTAGAGCGTGCGCGCCTCGTCGTAGCGGTTGGCGCGCGCCAGTTCGAACAGGCGCACGCATTCCGCCGGCCAGGCATTGGTCATGCCCGACACCCAGCCGGTCACGCCGAGCGCGAGGCTCTCCAGGATCAGGTCGTCGACACCGCAGAAGATAGAGAAGCGGTCGCCGCAGGCATTGTAAAGGTCGGTGACGCGGCGGATGTCGCCGGACTCCTCCTTGATGCAGACGATGGAGGGTGTGTCGGCCAGCGCGCCGAGGACCGGCGGCGTGACGTCGACGCCGTAGGCGATCGGGTTGTTGTAGATCATGATCGGCAGGCCGCAGCTTGCCGCCAGCCCCTTGTACCAGGCGATGGTCTCGCGCGGGTCGCTCTTGTAGGCGATCGACGGAAAAGCCATCAGCCCCTCAGCGCCGAGTTTTTCGTAGTGGCGCGCCGATGCGGCGGCTGAATCAGCCGAGACCTCGGCCAGGCCGCTGAGCAGCGGCACACGGCCGGCGACGACTTCCCTGGCGGCGCGGATGACGGTCTCGCGGTCGGTCATCGACAGCGAGGCGTTCTCGCCAAGCATCGGCAGCACGATGACGCCGGAGACGCCGCCGGCGATCAGCCGGTCGATGCTCTTCTGCGTCCAGGCGACGTCGACCGCGCCGTCGGCCGTCAGTTTTGTAGTCACCGCGGGGAATACGCCCGTCCATTTCGTCATCTTGCTGATTTCCTTGCTTGTTTCTCAAGAAGCTCGCCGCAGCGGTGTGATTTTTTGATCGTCGCCCGTGTCCGCAGCGGCGAATGTGCGCATCGGGGCCGGCAACGATGCATCCCAGCGAAAAAAGTCCTCCAGCATCCATTGACGCTCGGGGTGGGGCAGGGCGTTGATCGGCGGGATCATCCGGTTCCACCCCGCTTGGCCCGAGGCATGGGTGAGCACGGCCTTGATCGACGCGGCGAAGGACTGGCGCGACAGGATGAGGTCGCCGGAGGTGATCAGCGGCACCAGTTTGCGCCGGTCGAAGGCCGTTGGCGCCTCGAACATCGCCCGCATCAGGCGGGGCATGACGTTGGCGAGGCCGCAGATAGTGCCGCGCGCGCCGACGGCCAGCGCCTGCGGCACATGGATCTCGGTGCCGGTGTATACGCCGAGGTGACTGAAGGAACGCACCAGCGTCTCGGTGAAGCCGAGGTCGCCGCCGCTGTCCTTGATGCCGGTGACGATGCCCGGAAAACCTTCGTCCAGCCTGCGCACGACGCGCGGCGTCAGCGGCACGCCGCAAATGTCGGGAAAATGATAGAGGCAGAGGCGCAGGCCGTCGCGCGCCAGCCGGTCGATGACCGTCGCGTAGAACCGGTACGTGCCTTCGTCGGTGACGCCGGACCGGTAGACGCAGGGCGGCATCAACAGGATGCTGTCGACGCCGGCGGTGAGCGCATGCCGGGCGAGGTCGGTTATGTCGGGAATGGCGAGCGCCGTCGCCGAGACGACCAGCCTTTTCGCAGGAATGCCGGCGGTCAGCACAGCGTCCAACCCCGCCATGCGGTCGCGCACCGCAAACTCAGGACCTTCGCCGGTCGTGCCGAATAGGGCGATGCCGTCGCAGCCCGCCTCCAGCAGCATTTTGCAGTGGGCGGCCAGAAGAGTGGCGTCCGGCCGGAACGTGTCCGTCACCGGCGTCGCGGCGGCGACCGCCAGGCAGCGGGTCTCCGGCAAGGGGCCGGCGTGGGAGGCGGCAAGCCCGGTGGCCTCGGTCATAATGGATCTCGCAGGCGGCGGGAAGCAGGAAACGATAGCCGCGCCGTCAGAGAAAAATGATTGATTGCAAATTGTCAACATTCATCTTGACGCTTCGGAACGGCTGTGGAAGCATCGTCGGGTGGAGCGACGCGCTCGGCCAGCAACAAGAAAATTACACCGCAGAGGGACACATCATGACGGAACAGAGGAGTTTCCGGCTTGGCCGGACTATCAATCGGCGCACGCTGTTTGCCGGAGCCGCCGCCGGCCTGCTCGCATCGCCCTTGCTGTCGCGGACCGCATTCGCCGCCGGCAAGGTGATCCGCATCTCTACGCCTGGCTCGGCGGAGGAATGGCAGTCGAAAGGACTGGTGAAGTTCAAGGAGGCGCTGGACCGCGACGCGCCCGGCATGTTCGACGTGCAAATCCACTTCAACGGCACGCTGTTCGGGCAGGGCACCGAGATCGAGGCGATGCAGCGCGGCAACCTCGAGGTCGGCATGATCTCGCCGCAGGACATCGCAGTGCTCATCCCCGAATATTCGATCTTCACCACCGGCTATCTGATGCGCGACGCCGCGCATCTCGATGCGGTCTATGACGGCGAGATCGGCACCGAGTACAAGGCGCGCGTTGCCAAAGATGTCGGCTTGCACATCGTCAAAAGTCAGTACCTCGGCAGCCGCCAGGTGATGCTGCGCGAGCCGAAGGATGTGAAGACGCCCGACGACCTTAAGGGTCTGAAGCTGCGCATGCCGGGTTCCGAGGCCTGGCAGTTCCTCGGCAACGCGCTGGGCGGCAATGCCACGCCGCTCGCCTTCGAGGAAATCTACCTTGCGCTGCAGACAGGCACGATCGACGGCCTGGAGAACCCGCTGACGGACATCATCTCCAGCAAGTTCTACGAGGTTGCCAAGCAGATCGTGCTGACCAACCACCAGGTGTCGAACACCTTCTTCGCCATGCCGGTCGCGTTCTGGGACAGCCTTACGCCTGAAGAACAGGCGGCGGTCCTGGCGGCCGAGATCGAAGCCAAGAAGTTCAACGACGAGAATGTGCTCGCCGGTGAGAAGGATGCCGCCGCGTTCCTCGAAAGCAAGGGCGTCACCGTGTCGACGCCGGATGTCGACGCCTTCCGCGCCAAAGTTCTCGGCGCGTTCGAGAATTCCGATTTCGCCAAGTCCTGGCCGGCTGGCCTGCTCGACCGCATCAAGGCTGCTTGACGCATGGAGACGGCCGGCGCCACTCAGGTCGAGGCGCCGGCGACGGGCTGGATGGGCCGCTGGAACCGCTCCGTGGAGCAGGTGTCCGCGGTCCTGTTCGCAGTGATGTTCGCCGGCTTCCTGATCCAGATCATCAGCCGTTACGTGCTGAACATGCCGGTGGCATGGTCACTGGAACTGTGTTCGATCGGCTATGTGTGGGTTGTGTTCTTCAGCGCCGGCATGCTCGTCAGCGAACGGCGGCAGATCGTCTTCGATCTCATCTACCACGCGATCCCGCCACGCAAACGGCGGGTCCTGGCTATCGTCAACACCGTCACGATGGGCCTGATCTTCCTGGCGGCGTTGCCCGGTGTGCTCGACTACGTGATCTTCCTCGGCAGACGCTCCTCGATGCTGCTCAAGATCCGGATGGATCTTGTCTATTCCTGCTTCGTGATCTTCATGCTGGCGGTGATCATCGGGTCTGCCATTCGCGTCTGGCGGCTTGCCGGCCGGCGCTGGGAAGAAAATCTCTGAGGCCGGCGTGAGCATTTCAGCCTGGATCATGTTCGCGCTGTTCTTTGTTTGGTCGTTCCTGGGCATGCCCATCGGCCACGCGATGCTGTGCGCGGCGATCGTCTACCTGTTCCTGACCGGGCAGGACATCGGACTGGTCGCCTCGCAGAGCCTGAACGGGCTTTATTCCAGCTTCGTGCTGATGGCGGTGCCGCTGTTCATCTTCTCGGCTGAGATCATGAACGCCTCCAGGATCACCGACCGCCTGTTCGAGTTTGCCAACCTTCTGGTCGGTCGCTTCCGCGGCGGGCTGGCGCACGTCAACATCGTCGCCAGCGTCATCTTTTCCGGCATGAGTGGAAGCGCGCTCGCCGACGCAGCCGGACCGGGCAAGCTGGAAGTCGACATGATGGTGAAGGCCGGCTATTCCCCGGGCTTCTCGGCCGCGCTATCGACCACATCGGCGATCATCGGCCCGATTATCCCGCCGTCGATCCCGATGATCCTTTATGGCACGGTGACCAACACCTCGATCGGCTACCTGTTCATGGGCGGTGTGATACCTGGCCTGCTCCTCGCCGGGGCGCAGTCGCTGGTGGTCGTGTATTTGGCGCGGCGGCGCAACTTCCCAACCGAACCTCCCCCGACGGTGAGACAGGCGGTGGAGGGCACGGCTGCCGCCCTTCCCGCGCTGACGATCCCGGTGATCATGCTGGGTGGAATCTACAGCGGAGCGGTGACGCCGACAGAGGCCGCCGCCGTATGTGCCTTCATCGGGCTTCTGCTCGCGTTCCTGTGGTATCGGTCGTTCAGCTTCTCCGACTTCGCCGGCGTGCTGGTCGAATCGTCGCGGGCCACCGGAATTGTCGCCATCACCATCGCTGGCGCGCTTGTCATGAACTGGATCGTCGCTTCGGAGCAGATTCCCGAACGTATGGGTCTCTGGATGTCAGGCCTCGACTTGTCACCAACCATGTTCCTGCTTATGGTGACCATCCTGTTCCTGATCCTCGGCGCCTTCCTCGACACGCTGCTGATGCTGTTGATCATCGTGCCGATCCTGATGCCCACCGTCATCCATCTCGGCATTGATCCGGTGCATTTCGGCGTGACTTCGGTCGTCAACATGATGATCGGCCTGGTGACGCCGCCGATGGGCGAACTGGTGTTCCTGATCGCCGGCGTGTCGGGCATCAAGGTGGCCGAGATCACCAAGGAATTGTGGATCTTCCTGTTCGTGCTGATCGCCCTGCTGTTCGTGTTGGTGTTCGTGCCGGACATCACGCTCTGGCTGCCGGAACTGATGGGCTACGAACGGCTTCGCCCGGTGGCCGGCTGACTGAAAAACCTCAATCTCTCAATGAGAAAAAGACAGGAATACCCCGCATGCCGGCCATGAAGGAACTCGTGAAGGGCGTCGACCGCTACAAACACTTCATCGGCGGGCAATGGGTCGAATCCACCGTCAAGGAATGGATCGACGTCGAGAACCCGGCGACGGAGGCGGTCATCGCCTCAGTGCCCAATGGCGGCGCCGACGACGCCGACCGCGCGCTGGTGGCGGCGCGCGCAGCCCAGCCGGCCTGGGAGGCCCTGCCGCCGGCGACGCGCGGCCAGTATCTCAGGGATCTCGCCCGGCTGATCCTCGAAAACCGCGAGCGGCTGGCGCGCATCGTTGTGGCCGAACAGGGCAAGCCCATCCAGGAGGCACGCGGCGAGATCGAGGGGGCAGCACTTTACCTCACCTACGCGGCGGAAGAGGCGCGCCGCATCACCGGCGACATCATACCTTCCGACATGCCGGACGAGCAGATCTGGATCCAGCGCGTTGCCCATGGCGTGGTGGTCGGGCTGACGGCCTGGAACTATCCGGCGGCGCTGATGTGCCGCAAGATGGGACCGGCGCTGATTGCCGGCAACACGATCGTCATCAAGTCGCACGAAGGGACGCCGCTCTCGGCGCTGGAGATCGCACAGCTCACGGTGCAGGCGGATTTCCCGCCCGGCGTCGTCAACGTCGTCAGCGGGACCGGTGAAAACCTTGGCGCCGCACTGGTGCGCCATCCGATCCCGCGCCTGATCACGCTGACCGGCAGCGTGCGCGCCGGCAAGGAGATTTTCCGCAGCGCCGCCGACGATCTGAAGCTGCTCAGGCTGGAACTCGGCGGCAAGGCGCCCTTCGTCGTCGCCGAGGATGCCGATATCGGGGCCGCCGTGCGCGCCGCCGTGCTGTCGCGTTTCGAGAATTGCGGCCAGATCTGCATCTGCAACGAACGCATGTACGTGCATCGACGCATCGCCGGCGAGTTCACCGAGCGTTTCGTCGCCGCCGTCGAGGCGCTGAAGGTCGGCGATCCGACGCTGCTGGTCGATGTCGGGCCGAAGTTCAGCCGGCCGGAACTTGAAAAGGTCGAGCGAATGGTCGAGCGCGCCACGTCGTCGGGTGCCGAGGTGCTCACAGGCGGCGGACGCATGGCAGGTGAGGCGTTTTCCAAAGGCCACTGGTTCCAGCCGACCGTGCTTTCGGTCGAAGACAACCAGATGGCGATCATGCAGGACGAGGTTTTTGGGCCGGTCGTGCCGATCATGAAGGTCGACGATTTCGACGAGGGGCTGCGGCTTGCCAATGAGTCGCGCTACGGCCTGTCGGCCTATGTGTTCACCAAGGACATGCGCCGCATGATGCGGCTGGTGCGCGAACTGAAATTCGGCGAGATTTACGTCAATCGGCCGGGCGGCGACGCGGTCCACGCTCACCACGCCGGCATCCGCGACAGCGGCATCGGCGGCGAGGACGGAAAATATGGCCTGGATGCCTATTTCCAGAAGAAGACGATCTACGTCAATTACGCCTGACGCGAGCCGCTGCCGGCTTTTGGAGGCGTATTCCCGTTGAGCCTGGCGAGGCGCCTCGGCCTGCTCGATCCGCCGGGCCAGCCGCCCGATCGCCGACGGGCCGTCGTGCTGCATGGCGACGTGGCTTCGATCGAGCGCGCCTGGCCGGAGGCGGATGCCCTGCTGCGCGAGCGGCCGGATTTCCGGCTGATCCTTGCCGTGCCATCAGGTGATGTCGATGCGGTGCGCCGCCGCTTCAGCCACGAACTCGTCGTCGAGGCGCCGACGGGTGGCAGGTTGGCGGGATGGCTCTGGCGGCGCCGCTGGCGGGTCGCGAAATTTCTGGACGCCGCTGCGCCCGAGGTGGTGCGGCAACAGTGGGGGCGGGAGCTTGGATCGCTCGCGGCAGTCGCCGACGGCGGAGAAATCCGCCGGCCAATCATTTTGGCAAGACTTTTCGGCATGCCGGAGATCGGCAGCGTCGAGGCGCTGCGGGCGCGGCTTGGCTCGCCTGACACGATCGTCTGCCTCGGCAACGGCCCGACCTCCGAAAGCCCGGAGCTGTCGGTCTATCGCGACGCCACGCTGTTCCGCGTGAACTGGACTTGGCGGGCGCGAGGCATCATGACCGACCCGGATGCCGTCTTCACCGCCGATCCCGACCTGCCGCCAAAGGGATCGAAGGCGGTCCTGGTGTTCCCGAAGTCGGAGGGTGGGCGGATCGTGCTGCGCCAGCATTTTTTGGCCGGCCGCCGCGCCAGCAAGGGCTTTTTGATGCTCGACCGGTTGGAGCCTGTCATCGCCGATTTCTATGCCCAGGAAATCCCGACCAACGGCGCGCTGATGATTGCCGTCGCGGCGGCCTTGCAGCCGCGCAGCCTGGTGGTCGCCGGCATGGACCTCTATCGTCATCCGGAGGGCCGCTATCCCGGTGCCGAGGCCGTGGACGGCTATGCGCGGGGACATAGCGCCGGCTGCGACCTCGCACTGATCGAAAGCGCGCTGGCCGGTTTCAAGGGCGACGCGAAAATCCTCAGCCCGAACCTGCGCGCCGCGCTGGGACGCTGATTCATGCTACTTCGGATCGCTCGCGAGCTTTCCGGCCACCGCCCATTCGTCACGGCGGACCTCCGAGAACACGACGTTGACCGCCTCCGGCGTGCAGCGCAGGATGCGCGCCGTCTCGCGCGTCACGACCTCGGCGAATTCACGCCTCTGCTCGACGCTGCGGCCTTCCAACAATTCGACGCGGATGATCGGCATTTTCTCCTCGGATTGGGTTGGATTCAAAGCCAGGCGTTCACGTGCCACGGCGCGAACTCGTCCTCGCCATAACCCAGCAACTCGCTCTTGGTCGGAGCGCCGGACGCGGCGGCGAGCATTGCGCGAAAAACGCGCTCGCCCCTCTCGTCGACGCTCGCCGCGCCGTCAAGAATCTCGCCGCAGTTGACGTCCATATCCTCTTCCATACGCCGGTACATGGCGGAGTTGGTTGCGAGCTTCAGCGACGGCGCCGGCTTGCAACCGAAGCAGGAGCCGCGCCCGGTGGTGAAGCAGATGAGGTTGGCGCCGCCGGCCACCTGGCCGGTCGCCGAGATCGGGTCGAAGCCGGGCGAATCCATGAAGATCAGGCCGGGACTATGCGCCTCGGCCGCATAGGCGATGACGTCGACGAGATTGGTGCTGCCGCCCTTGGCGACCGCGCCGAGCGACTTTTCGAGGATCGTCGTCAGCCCGCCGGCCTTGTTGCCGGGCGAGGACCCGCAACTGCAACGCCACGTTCTGCATGTCTTTCACTTCCCATGCTCGGGCCGGAGGCGGTCGCGCCTCTACGCGCGTTCCGGCTCCGCAACCTCGCTGCGGGCGCCCCGGTGCAGCAGTTCGGTCAGCGCCTTGACCTCGGCCTCGTTGTGGCTGCGCGCCAAAAGCTCTGCGCGGTCGGCGTCGCCGCCGATCACCGCCTCGATCAGCGCCTCGTGCTCGTCGATCAGATGGTCGTAGTCCTTCGGCAGGAAACCCGACTGCACCATATGGAAACGCACTTGGTGCAGGATCAGCCTATGCTGGTCGGCAAGGCGTCCGTGGCGGGCGGTGGCGATGATCGCCGCATGGAGATCGAAATCGATGTCGGTGGCGTCCTGGAAACGTCCCTCGCGGATCGCGCGCAGAAGTTCGCCGCCGATGGTACGCAGTTTTGTGCCTTCCTCGTTTGTGAGGCTCGTCGCCGCCAGTCGTGCGCCAAGCCCCTCGAGCACGCCGCGCAGCGTATAAATCTCCCAGGCATCCGCGGCCGACGTGCCGGAAACTTCCCAACGGGTGAAGGCGACCTGCCGCACCAGCCCTTCGCCGGCGAGCTGCGCCAGCGCCGAGCGCACGGTACCACGGCTGACTTCCAGTTCCTCCGAAAGCTGCGTTTCGAGGAGACGGCTGTTGGCGGGCAGGACGCCGCCGAGGATATGGGAGCGGATATGATCGGCAGCGCGGCGATCGAGCAGGCGTTTTTCTGTCTTCAGGCTTGCGAGTCGTGTCATGAGGCCTCGTACCGCATCGTTCCGTTGGAGATAAGCCGCCGGCTCAAAGCAAGCAAGCAAAATTGCTGACAATCAAGAATCGCCCCTTGGGTTCCGAATTTGTCGATGCACAATGTCAGCATTGAGCAATTGGAGCGGTTAAGGGATGCCGGGTGTCTGCATCGAGGTCGACCTCGGCGGCGCATTCACCGATCTCGTGATGATATCGGAAAATCGCCCGGCGGTGTTCCTGAAGGTGCCGTCGACGCCCGCCCGCCCGGAAGAGGCTGTCGTCACCGGCGTTCACGCCATCCTTGCCGAGGCCGGCTGTGGTCCCGAAGATGTCTTCGAGGTGCTGCACGGCACGAGATGCACTGCGCGCGGCATTCCTGTCGCGATACCGGGTGACCTACGGCTACGTCTCCAACGACACGAACGAAACCGCAGCCCTGGGGCTGTCGAGCGTGCTGGCCGAGGGCACGGTGCTGGATTTCGCAGCCATGCGAAGTTTTGGCGCAGACGGCCAGCTCGATCCGCAAGGCGTATTTCGGAAACAGCATCGGGTGGCTGCGGGCGCTCTGGTGCTGCACGAACAGGCGGCCGGCGGCGAGTACGGCGATCCGCTGAAACGATCGCGCGGCCAGATCCGCGCCGACCTGGAGGACGGCAAGATTTCGTGCGACAGCGCCGAGCGGACCTGAAGTGTGGTTTTCCGGCGGGACCGGATCGACGAAGCTGAGACCGCCCGCCGTCGTGAAAGGCTGGCTTCGTCGAGATAAACCTACTTCATGCAATCCGTTCCCGCGCTATTGACGCGGGTCTGAACCTTTTATTGAAACATATACGAGCTTTCGGGGCGCCGCATGTCGGAACCATCCCGCCTCGTCCGTCCTTGAAACAGCGTCCGCCTCGATCGGCGGCGGCTTCGACAGGAAGGAGAACGTCATGGCACTTCCCGAAATCGTTTCACAGGAGGAATGGCTGGCGGCGCGCAAGGCGCTTCTGGCGCAGGAAAAGGAGATGACGCACGCCCGCGACCGGCTGAGCGTGGCGCGCCGCGAACTGCCGATGGTGCGGGTAGAAAAGGATTACGTGTTCGACGGGCCGAACGGCAAGGCGACCCTTCTCGACTTGTTCGAAGGCCGGCGGCAGCTCATCGCCGTGCATTTCATGTTCGATCCCGGTTGGGAAAAGGGATGCCAGGGCTGCACTGCCTCGGCCGACGAGATTTCCGACGGCCTGATCCAGCACCTCAATGCCCGCGCGACGACGCTGGCGCATGTGTCGCGGGCGCCGCTGGCAAAACTCGAAGCCTACAGACAAGAGCGCGGGTGGACGTTTCCCTGGTATTCGTCCTTCGGTTCCGACTTCAACTATGATTTCCAGGCGACCGTCGATCCGAAGAGGGGGGCGGACACCTACAACTATAAGACCATCGCCGAGCACGAGAAGGCCGGCACGGGCTACTATTTCGAGGGGTCGAAATCGACCGAGCAGCCCGGCCGCAGTGTCTTCCTGCGCGACGGCGGCACCATCTACCACACCTATTCCAATTACGGGCGCGGCGCGGAAATGGTCGGCGGCGGCTATTACTGGCTCGACCTGACGCCGCTTGGCCGACAGGAGGAGTGGGAGGAACCGAAGGGCCGCGTCGCCTTCGCCAATCCGTCGGCGCCCTTCTTCGAGAACTGATGCACGGCAACCGGGAAGAACCGATGGCGCTGAAGCTTTATTACCACCCGCTGGCGTCGTTCTGCCACAAGGTGCTGATCCCGCTCTACGAGAACGGAACGGCGTTCCAGCCGATCGTCGTCGACTTCGGCGATCCCGACTCGGCGGCTGCCTTCAAGGCGGTCTGGCCGATGGCCAAGATGCCGGTACTGGTCGATGAGGAGCGCGGCGCGACCGTGGCCGAGTCGACCATCGTCATCGAGTATCTCGATGCCTTTCACCCCGGCCCTGTACGCTTCATTCCGCAATCGGCGGATGCCGCGTGGCGCGTGCGCTTCTGGGACCGGTTCTTCGACCATTATGTGCATGAGCCGATGCAGCGGATCGTGGCCGACGCGTTGCGCCCGCAGGGCAAGCGCGACCTGTTCGGCGTCGAGCAGTCGCGGGCGCAACTCGCAGAGGCCTATGCCTTTCTCGAGAGCGAACTCGGCGAGAAGACGTGGGTCGCCGGCGAGGACTTTTCGCTCGGCGACTGCGCCGCCGCGCCGGCGCTGATGTACGGGCATACGCTGGTGCCGATCGCCGAGAACCAGAAGCGGCTGAGGGCTTATTACGGCCGGCTGCTGAGCCGGCCGTCTATCGCGCGCGTGTTCAGCGAAGCGGAACCGTATTTCCGCTTCTTCCCGCTGCCCGACAAACCGGTCCTGGCGCCGCCCGACGTTTGAATGGTGGTGCGGCCCTGACGATCGACCTTTCTACAGAACGTTCCTGTCGAAGTGTCGAGCCCCGGAGTTCGGGAAGCCTGAGGATGTGAAATCCGGCAATGATTTCAGGCGCTTTCCTGCGTATGCGCCTCCAGGAACCACAGCGACTTGTCGAGCGCGCGCGAATAGGCGGTAAAGATGTCGGCGGTGTCGGCATCGCCGATGTCGCCGGCTTCCTCGATGGCGGCACGCGCATTTTTCGCCGTCGCGGCATAGCGGTCGATCAACGCCGCCAAGTGATCCTTTATCTTGTGGATGTCGGTCGGATAGGCCGCCAGCGGCGTCTCCGCGGCGACCACCTGCGAGGTGCCCAGCGCCGTACCGCCAAGCTGCACGGCCCGTTCGGCGATGGTGTCGACGTGACCGTCGAGTTCGGTGCGGAAGCCGTCGAGCATCTCATGGATCGCGATGAACTGCGGACCCTTGACGTTCCAGTGCGCCTGCTTGGTGATCAGCGCCAGATCTATAGCCTCTGCGAGGCGTGCGTTCAGGATCTCGATCGAGGTCTTCCTGACGTTGGACTTCAGGTCGTTGTGGGTCGAAATCATCTTGGGTCCCTCAAATCACGATGCGGCCACAGGTCGGCCGCTACCCAATATCCAATGTGGCGACGCCGCGTCCACAACGCAATTACCTGTCATAAGTTCATCAACCGGCGGTTGGCCGCTTCGCACGAACCGTTCTCCGAGATGCCAGGCCCTTAGCCGGGCGGCTGCCGGCAAATCCGCATTGTGGCGGAACTTTGTCCCGTTCTGCTTGTTTGCTTCGGACTGCCAAATGCAGCAGGAGGCTATCATGCACGGCATCATCTATCTCGTCGGCCTTGTGGTCATCGTCCTCGCGATCCTGTCGCTGTTTGGGCTCCGCTAAACCGTTGCGAGCCCCGAACATCATCAGTCTGTCGGAGGAACGACCATGGCAATCGTCGAAAGCCCTACAACCGCAACCACGGCCATCGTCGCGGACGATCGCAGTTATGTCGACTGGCCGGCTATCCTGGCCGGGACGCTGCTCGCGACGGCCGTTTCCTTCGTGCTGCTGACCTTCGGGTCGGCGCTCGGCCTCTCGCTCACCTCGGCCTATAAGGGCGAAGGCATGTCGGTGATGGGCTTCGCCATCGCCGCGGCGCTTTGGCTGCTGTGGGTGCAGATATCCAGTTTCTTCGCCGGCGGCTATCTCGCCGGGCGGATGCGCCGGCGCGTCGGCGACGCGAGCGAACAGGAATCGGACCTGCGCGACGGCGCGCACGGCCTCACTGTCTGGGCACTCGGCGTGCTGATCGGCGGCTTCATCGCGTACTCCGGCATCAGCGGGGCGGTGTCTACGGCTGCTTCGGCTGTGTCTGCCGCGGGCGGCGCCGCCGCCACGGTGGCCTCGGGTGCGGCCGGGGTCGCCGGCGAGGCGCTCGACCATAACGAACTGTTGCTGGACCGGTTGCTGCGCCCAGGGACCGGCCAACCGGCAGGCACCGCCCCCGCTAGCCCCGCCACCGGCAATCCAGCGGATCGCGAGGGCGCAGCGCAGGATCGCGGCGGACTGACCCGCATCCTGCTGTCGACCATAGCCGATGGCAAGATGAACGACGCAGACCGGCAGTACCTGGTCTCGACGGTCGCCGCCCGCGCCGGCATCCCGCCTGAGGAAGCGCAGCAGCGAGTCGATCAATTGACGCAGCAGGCGGCCGAACTGGAGGCTCAGGCCCGCGCAGCCGCTGACCATGCGCGCCGCCTCACCATGCTGGCGGCGTTCATTACCGCTGCGTCGCTGCTGATCAGCGGTGTCGCCGCTTACTACGCCGCCACGCTGGGCGGAAATCACCGCGACAAGCAGACATTTTTCGCGGATTGGAGCCGGCCTTGGTAGGCAGCTAACCGACGTTTCGGCCTGATGTCGTTACCGCGCGCTTTCGGCGCGCGGTAACGACTATTTTCCAGCAAGGATATCCCGGATCAGCCGCTGACAGCGGTCGGCCATGAAGTCGAGCAGCAGGCGGACTTTCGGGTCCTGTAGCTTCTTGTGCGGATAGACGGCGGCAAGCTGCACGGGTGTCGGAGGATTGTCGGCAAGGATGATCTTCAGCCGCTGGTCGCGGATGAATGGCTCGACCTCGAAACGCGGCTTGTTGATGATGCCGCGGCCGGCAAGCGCCCAGCCGGTCAGCACGTCGCCGTCGTCGGAATCGAACGGCCCGTGCACCTCGAATTTCGCCGGGCCCGCCGGTGTCCTGAGCGTCCAGAAATACTCGCGCATGCCCGGAAAGCGCAGCATGAGGCAGTCGTGCCGATCGTCGACGAGTTGTTGCGGCGCCGTCGGCTCGCCATGTCTTTCCAGATATTTCGGCGAGGCGACCAGCACGCGCTCGCACTCCATGATGCCGCGCATGCGCAGGCTGGAATCTTCCAGCAGGCCGAGACGGAAGGCTACGTCGATGCCTTCCTTCATGATGTCGACATTGTGGTCGGAGAGCCGCAGCCGCACCTCGATGTCGGGGTATTTGTCGCGGAAATCCGGAATGCCCGAGGCGATCAGGCGGCGCCCCAACCCGAGCGGCGCGGTCACCTTGATGGTGCCGCGCGGCTGGCCGGAAAGTGCGCTGACAGCCGCCTCGGCCTCGGCGATGGCGTCGAGCACGCGCTTGGCGCCGTCATAAAACACTGTGCCCTGCTCGGTCGGCATCAATTGCCGCGTCGTGCGGTTGAACAGCCGCACGCCGAGATGCTTTTCCAGCTCCTTGATGCGGTTCGAGGCGACCGCCGGCGATACACGCAAATCGCGCCCGGCGGACGACAGATTGCCGAGTTCGACGACGCGGACGAAGACTTTGAGATTGTCCAGATAGGCCATGCCGGCTCCCACCCTGGCGCCGGACGGTGCGGCCCGGTCCCGGCATCATTATTTTCCAGAATTTTTTGAAAGTCATCGTGCATCTCAACTCTTTCGCGATAGGCTCGATGCCGCGACAATCGGATGGGCGATTGAGGTTCTGGGATGTTGGATTTCGCGATCTTCTGGGAATGGTTGAGCTTTGCCGCGCGCTGGCTGCACGTCATCACGGGCATCGCCTGGATTGGCTCGTCCTTCTATTTCGTGGCGCTGGACCTCGGGTTGCGCCAGCGCCCCGGCCTGCCCGCCGGGGCGCATGGCGAGGAATGGCAGGTCCACGGCGGCGGCTTCTACCACATCCAGAAATATCTGGTGGCGCCGGCCGAGATGCCGGAACACCTGACCTGGTTCAAATGGGAATCCTATGCCACCTGGATGTCGGGCTTCGCGATGCTCTGCATCGTCTATTACGCCGGCGCCGATCTCTTCCTTATCGACCGCAACGTGCTGGACGTCTCGGCGCCGGTGGCGATCGGGATTTCGCTGGCCTGCATCGCAGCCGGCTGGGTTGTCTATGACCTGCTCTGCCGGCTGTTCTACGGCAAGAGCGATACGATCCTGATGCTCCTGCTCTACTGCATCCTCGTGTTCCTCTCCTGGGGCCTGACGCACCTGTTCACCGGCCGCGCCGCCCTCCTGCATCTTGGCGCGATCACCGCGACGATCATGTCGTGCAACGTGTTCATGGTGATCATCCCGAACCAGAAGATCGTGGTGGCCGATCTGATCGCCGGCCGCAAGCCGGACGCCAAATACGGCAAGATCGCCAAGACGCGCTCACTGCACAACAACTACCTGACGCTGCCGGTGCTGTTCCTGATGTTGTCGAACCACTATCCGCTGGCGTTTGCGACCCAGTTCAACTGGGTCATCGCCTCGCTGGTGTTCATCATCGGCGTGCTGATCCGGCACTATTTCAACACGGTTCATGCGCGCAAGGGCAATCCGCACTGGACCTGGCTCGCGGCGACGATCCTGTTCGTCATCATCATCTGGCTGTCGACGGTGCCGAAGGCGCTGACGGGCGAGCCGAAAGTGGCCGAGGGTACGCAGGCTCTGGTGGCCTCGACGCATTTTTCCGCAGTGCGCGACACGGTGATGGGGCGCTGCGCCATGTGCCACGCGGCCGAGCCCTCCTACGAAGGTATCTATTTCGCGCCGAAGGGCGTCGTGCTGGAGACGGACGGGACCATCGCCGAGCACGCCAGGGAGATTTATCTGCAAGCCGGCCGCAGCCATGCGATGCCCCCAGGCAACGTCACCCAGATCACGCCGGAGGAACGCGCGCTGCTGGTGACGTGGTACGAAGACTCTTCCGCGCCAGTCGTACCGCCTTTGAGCGCGGTCTGGCGGGGAGGCAAGCCGGTGTTCCTTCACAATAGGACCGACAACGCAACCGATGGTTCGCCTTCCTCCGATTGATGATCATCGGGACGACGCCTTGAGGTCAATGATGAAACAAACCCTGCTGCGCGGCCGTACTCTTTCCTTCCTGAGGTTTCCGGAGACAATCGACGATCTCTCCGCCTGCCGCTACGAGGAAGACGGCGGCGTGTTGATCGTGGATGGAAAGATCGCCGCCACGGGGGCGTTTGCCGACGTCAGGGCGAAGGCCGGCGAGGGCGTAAAAATCGTCGACCACCGCCCGAACCTGATCCTGCCGGGTTTTGTCGACTGCCATGTCCACATGCCGCAGATGCAGGTGATCGCGTCCTACGGCGCCGAACTGCTGGACTGGCTGAACAATTATACCTTTCCCGAGGAAACGAAATTCCGCGACGCCCAGCACGGCCGCCGCATCGCGAGGCTGTTCCTGGACGAGATGCTGCGGCAGGGCACGACCACGGTCGTCGCCTACTGCTCTGTGCACAAGGCCTCGGCTGAGGCCTTCTTCGCCGAATCGCACGCGCGCAACATGCTGAACGTCGCCGGCAAGGTGATGATGGACCGCAACGCGCCGGAGGGCGTGCTGGATACGCCGCAATCCGGTTACGACGACACCAAGGCGCTGATCGCCGAATGGCACCGCAAGGGCCGCCAGCATTATGCGGTGACGCCGCGCTTCGCCATTACCTCGACGCCCGAGCAGATGGAGATGGCTGAGGCGCTGATGCGCGAGCACCCCGACCTGCACATGCAGACGCATCTGTCGGAGAACCACGCCGAGATCGCCTTCACCCAGGAACTCTATCCATGGTCGAAGGACTATACGGACGTGTACGACCGATACGGACTGCTCGGCGCGAAAAGCCTGTTCGGCCACTGCATCCACCTGTCGGAGCGGGAGGCGGACGCGATGTCGGCGAGCGGTTCGGTCGCGGTGTTCTGCCCGACCTCCAACCTGTTCCTCGGCTCCGGCCTGTTCGACTACCAGCGTTTCCGCAAGCGCGAAAACCCGCTGCGGATCGCGGCGGCCACCGATGTCGGCGGCGGCACCAACTATTCGATGCTGCGCACCATGGACGAGGGCTACAAGGTGATCGCGCTCAACGGCGAAAAGCTCAATCCGCTCGCCTCGTTCTGGCAGATCACGCGGGGCAACGCCGAGGCGCTGTCATTGGTGGACAAGATCGGCACATTGGAACCGGGCACAGACGCCGACATCACGATCCTCAATTCCAGCACAACGCCCGGCATGCGGCTGAGGATGGAGACAATCGAAACGCTGGCGGAAGAACTTTTCCTGCTGCAGACGCTCGGCGACGACCGGACGGTGGCGGAGGTCTATGTCGCGGGCGAGCCGTTGAAAGCCTCGCTGCCGGTCTAGTCAGCGGACCTTCCGTTCCGGCAATCGTAGGCGGTTTACATTCTCCGTTCAATTGGGATATCTCGCGTCGCGACCCGATGCGCAACCAAGTCGATCGCCCGGCGCTGCTGCGGTGCGTCCGGTGCTCTGCCTGAGAGGGAATGCCATGGCCAGTGCCGACGACATCGCCAAGATCGCCGAACAGGAAGCCGCGTTGGTGTTTCCCGCCTTCGACGAGGCCACGGCCTTCACCATAGGCTCCGCGCTGCGCGAGCGGGCTCTGGCCGAAAAGCTGCCGATCGTTGTCGACATCCAGTTGTGGGACCGGCCGCTGTTCTATGCCGCGCTGCCCGGTTCGACCGCCAGCAACACCAACTGGGCGCGGCGCAAGCGCAACGTGGTGCGCATCTACCAGAAGAGCACCTACCGGCTGGTGCATGAGAAGGCGCGGCCCGACCGCATCTTTCCGCCGGCGGATGGGCTTGACCCGGCCGACCATGTGCTGGCTGGCGGCGGCTTTCCGATCACGGTCAAGGGCGTCGGCGTAATCGGCGTGATCGCGGTGTCCGGCCTTCCCGAAAGGCAGGATCACGCGGTGATCATCGAAGTGCTCTGCGCCCATCTTGGCCTCGACCACGCCGCCCTTGCCTTGCCCGCCGCCTGATTTTCGCGGCCAGCTTTTTCACTGTGGGCATTTTTGAAGATGACTTTTGAATCGCGTGATTTCCTGACTTCGATCTTCAAGGCGGCGGTGGCCGCCGCCGATCCGGAACTGACGATCCGCAAACACCTGCCGAAGAAGCCGAAGGGACGTGTCGTGGTGATCGGCGCCGGCAAGGGTTCGGCGCAGATGGCGGCAGCCTTCGAACGCGCCTGGGACGGGCCGCTGACCGGCGTGGTGGTCACCCGCTACGGCTACGCGACGAAATGCAAGCGCATCGAGATATTTGAGGCCGCGCATCCGGTGCCGGACGAGGCTGGGCTGGCGGCGTCGAAGCGGCTGCTTTCGGCGGTATCCGGCCTGACCGAGGACGATCTGGTGGTGGCGCTGGTGTCGGGCGGCGGCTCGGCGCTGCTGCCTTCGCCGCCGGCCGGGCTGTCGCTCACCGACGAGATCGCGGTGAACGAGGCGCTGCTGGCCTCGGGGGCGCCGATCTCGGCGATGAACACGGTGCGCAAACACGTGTCGACCATCAAGGGCGGAAAGCTCGCCGCCGCCGCTTATCCCGCGCGGGTCGTGTCGCTGGTGGTCTCCGACATCCCCGGCGACAATCCCGCTTTGGTCGCCTCGGGTCCCACCGTGCCGGAAGCCGCGACGCGGGCCGACGCGCTGCGGATCGTCGAAACCTATCGCATGAAGCTGCCGGAAGCCGTGTTGGCGCATCTGGCGTCGGAGGCGGCCGATGCGCCGCGCCCGGACGATCCGCGCTTCAGGGCGAACGAAGTGCACGTCATCGCCTCGGCCGCCGTGTCGCTGGACGCCGCCGCCGAAGAGGCGCGGCGGCTCGGCATGGAGGCCGTCATTCTGTCGGATTCCATCGAGGGTGAGGCGCGCGACGTCGGCTCCATGCATGCTGCGATCGCCCGCGAGGTGGCACTGCGTGGCCGTCCCTTCGCCCGGCCGATCCTGATGCTGTCGGGCGGCGAGACCACCGTCACGCTTCGCTGCAAGGGCGGCAAGGGCGGCCGCAACAGCGAGTTCCTGCTGTCCTTCGCCATTGGCGTCGACGGTTTCGAGGGCATTCATGCGCTCGCCGCCGATACCGACGGCATCGACGGCTCTGAAAACAACGCCGGCGCCTTCGCCGACGGTTTTAGCGTGGCGCGCATGCGTGCGGCCGGGGTGGACGCTAAGGCGGTGCTGGCGGGCAACAACGCCTGGACGGCCTTCAACGCCGCCAACGACCTGTTCGTGCCCGGCCCGACCGGAACGAATGTCAACGATCTCAGGGCGATCCTGGTGCGGTAGTATCATGCGGCCATCAGTTTCCTGACCGCCCGCATATCCGCACGAAACCGGTCGCGTTCGGCTTCCTTGTCCGCCGCCTCGCGGATGCGCAGGATGAAGGACGGGTGGATGGTCAGGAACACTTTTAGCCCATCTTCGCGTTCGACCACCTGGCCGCGCATCTTGGTGATCGGCACGGCCTTCCCCAGGAGCGATTGGGCGGCGGTGGCGCCGAGAGCCACGACGAGGTCGGGTTTGACCATCGCCAGTTCCTTGTCCAGCCACCACCGGCATGCCTGGATCTCGCCGGCGTTCGGTTTGGAGTGGATGCGGCGCTTGCCGCGCGGCTCGAACTTAAAATGTTTCACCGCATTGGTGACGTAGACTTTTGTGCGATGCACCTCGGCTTCATCGAGTATGGCGTCGAAAACCTTGCCGGCTGGGCCGACGAAGGGTTTGCCCGCAAGGTCCTCCTGGTCGCCCGGCTGCTCGCCGACGAAAATCACCTTCGCATTTTCAGGCCCCTCGCCGAACACCGTCTGCGTGGCGTCGCGCCACAGCGGGCACCGGTGGCAGGCTTTTGCGGCCTCACGCAGTTCGGGGATGGAGGCAGCATCCGCCCCTTCATCCTGGCCGGCGGGGGCGTCGCGCACCGGCCAATGCCTTGCCTGGATTTTTGCGTGATGCGGGGCAGGAACCGTCGGCATCTTTTCGATCATCTCCCTGGCCGAATTTTCGGCGCCGGCGATGAGGGTCGGGATCAGCTCGGCCTCGGGAAGGTTGCGCCAGAATTTCTTAGGCATCTCGGCCTGCATCGCCTTCACCTTCAACCGCGCCGGATTGAAGATGTTCCTGAAATAGGTCAGCCAAAGCTCCTCGGCTGCGTCCTCCGCGGGCGCGTCCCGTTGCGAAGCGCCGGGGCCGATCAGCAGCCTCTCGCCGTCCCAGGAAGCGGAGGCGTGCGGGGTCAAGATCGTCCAGCGCATGCCGGTGAAGCGGCGCACGAAAAACGCCGCGTTGCGCTCGAGGATAAAATGGTCGGGCTCGAACCAGGCGACGTAGCGCGCGTCCGGCTCCTCGCCGACCTGCCGGAAACGCACGAAGGCATGCATCTTGTGCATGTCGCGGCGGACCGCCTTTTCCATCGATTCGAACCGCCGCACATCGGCATCGGAGGCGACGAGCAGCAGATTCCGATCGGCCTGCAATCGCCAGAGCAGGCGGTAGAGGAAGCCGAAACGCTGCGGGTTGGAATGGCAGATCACGGTTTCCGCGCGCTCGATGAAATCGCGGGGAACGTTGAGCGTAGCGCCACTTGGCACGGCCGGCAGATCATTGCCGCGCCTGCCGAGCAAATCGGCAACCGCCTCGCCGACCGTCCAGACGACGCGGTCCGGCGCGATGCCGTTGAGTGCCAGCGAGCGCGCGGCGTTGCGCCAGCCGGAAAAATCGATCTCGCTGGCGAGCCGCACGCTCATGCCCGCCCTGTCGATATGCGGCGCCGCAATCATGCAAACAGCTCCATCTGACGGGGCGGCGGAACGAGTTTCTGGCGCAGCGCCGACCGGTCGGTCAGCCCGCCCGGCGACCAGCCCTCGGCGACCACGAAGGGCCGCACTTTTGCGATGGATGCGCAGAGCCGGCCGACATCCTCCAGCCGCAGACGGTGGAATTTTCGCGTCGAGAGAATGCGGTCCACCGCCTTGGTGCCGAGCCCGGGAACGCGCAGCAGCGCTTCGCGGTCGGCGCGGTTGACGTCGACGGGAAACCGCCCGCGATGCCGCAGCGCCCAGGCGAGTTTCGGGTCTATCTCCAGATCGAGCATGCCGTCCTGCCGGCCTTCCAAAATCTCCGGCTGGGAGAAACCGTAGAAACGCATGAGCCAGTCGGCCTGGTAGAGCCGGTGTTCTCGCATCAGCGGCGGTTTTTTGAGCGGCAGGGCGGAGGAGGCGTCCGGAATCGGGCTGAAGGCGGAATAATAGACGCGGCGGAGATGGTAGCTGCCATAGAGCCGTGCGCTGGTACGCAGAATGCCATCGTCGGAAGTGGTGTCGGCGCCGACGATCATCTGCGTGGACTGGCCGCCGGGGGCGAAGCGCTCGCGCTTTTTCGTGCGCAAGGTGGGTTCGCGTTTCTCTTCGATCTTGCTGCGCAACTTGGCCATGGAAAGCCGGATCGTCTCCGGCTTCTTTTCCGGCGCGAGTTTCTTGACACCCTCGTCGGTCGGCAGTTCGACATTGATCGACAGGCGGTCGGCGAAACAGCCGGCCTGCTCGATCAGCTCCGGCGCGCATTCCGGAATGGTCTTCAGATGAATATAGCCGCCGAATTTTTCGTCGATGCGCAGGCGGCGCGCCACCTCGACCATTTCGGCCATCGTCTCGTCCGGCGAACGGATGACGCCGGAGGAAAGGAACAGGCCCTCGATGTAGTTGCGTTTATAGAAATCCATGGTGAGCCGCACCACCTCGTCAATTGTGAAACGCGCGCGGCGCACGTTGGAGGACGAACGGTTGATGCAATAGGTGCAGTCGTAGATGCAGAAATTGGTCAGCAGGATTTTCAGCAGGGAGATGCAGCGTCCGTCCGGCGCGTAGGAGTGGCAGATGCCCATGCCCTCCGTCGAGCCGATGCCTTTGGTCTTCAGCGAGTCGCGTTGCGCAGCACCCGACGAGGCGCAGGACGCATCGTATTTCGCCGCGTCGGACAGGATCGCCAGTTTTTCGCGTGTGGTGAGAACGGCCATTTGTTCATGATACGTTCTCTTGGGCGGCAATGCCATATCAAAAGACATAGAAGGCCGATTTTAACGGCCAGCCCCTGACAGAAGGTCAGACCTCGTGCAAATAGAGGTGGTAGTCGAGTTCGCTAACGGTACGGGCGACGCGCAGATATTCGGCGCGTTTGATTTCCGTGAAGGTGCGGTGGAGGTCTTCGCCCAGCGCCTTCTTGAGGAAGTCCGAGGCCGTGGCCGCTTCGATCGCCGAGCGCCAGTCGGCGGGCGCGTCCGCCAGCTTCGGCGCGTTCTCGTAGCCGTTGCCGGTGGTTTCCGGGCCGGGGTCCAGCTTTTCCTCGAGACCCTTGGCGATGCCGGCGAGCACGGTGGCGGCGACCAGATAGGGGTTGGTATCGACGCCGGCCGGGCGGTGCTCGATGCGGCGGTTCTTCACGTCGCCAGCCGGGATGCGCAGTGCCACGGAGCGGTTGTTGACGCCCCAGGTGGCGGCGAGCGGCGCATAAGATTGGGCGACGAAACGGCGCCAGGAATTGGCGTGCGGCGCGAAGACCAGCATCGATTCCGGCATCGTCGCCGCGAGCCCGCCCAGCGCGTTGAGCATTTTTGGGCTCCACTGGCCTTCTTTTTCCTCGGCAAGGACGTTGCGGCCCGCGCTGTCCTGAAGGGACACGTGGAAGTGCATGCCGGAGCCGGCGTATTTCTGGATCGGCTTGGCCATGAAGCAGGCGGTCACCCCATGGCGCCGCGCCTGCATGCGCACCAGGCGCTTCAGCTGCACGAGGTCGTCGGCGGCCTTCAGGATGTCCTTGCGATAGTTCAGCGTCAGTTCGTACTGGCCGGGCGCGTATTCCGAGATCAGCGTCTCGACCGGAATGTTTTGGGCCTTCGCGCCGGCATAGATGTCGGAGAAAAGCGGCTCCATGCCGTGCAGGTGGTCTACCGAATAGACTTCCGTCTTGCCGCTGCCCCGACCGTCCAGCACGGCGTCGGCCGGCTGCACTCGGCCCTCGGCGTCGCGCTCGTTCTTCAGCAGGAAGAACTCCAGCTCGAAAGCACCCGCCGGATACAGGTCCTTTTCCGCGAAAAGCTCGATCTGCCGGGCAAGCGCGTGGCGCGGGTCCGAACGCATAGGTGTGCCGTCGAGATGGTACATCGACATCAGCACCTGGGCGCGCGCCGGGCTGGTGCCGTGGAGAGGAACCAGCGTGCCCGGGATCGGCCAGGCGCGTAGGTCGCCGTCACCGGAATCCCAGATTAGCCCGGTCTCGTGCACGTCCTCGCCGGTGATGTCGAGGCCGAGGATGGAGATCGGCATGTGCCGGCCGCCCCGGTAGATGCTCATCAGCTCGTGGCGGCGGATGATTTTTCCGCGGCCGATGCCGTTGACGTCGGACAGCACGATGTCGACCGCCTCGATCTCGGGATGGGCGTCGAGGAACGTTTGCGCTTCGTCGGCTGACGATCCGGAAGGTGATGTCATGATGGCCCTCTGTCTGCCGCTTCCTTTGTCATGCGGCGAGAGCCTCGGCAATATCGGCGAAGGCGGCGGCCAGCCGGTCGACCTGTCGGCGCGTCGTGGCGGGCGAAATCAGCATCATGTTGTGGAAGGGCGCGATGAGCACGCCGCGATTGACCAGCGCGACATGGATCGCCGCCTCCAGTGCCGGCGCATGGGCGGCCTCCGCCTCGCCGCCGTTCCGTAGCGGGCCGGGCGCGCAGATGAACTCGACCCGCGCGCCGACGCGGGCGACATGCCAGGGCAGGGCATGTTTTTCGATGCTCTGCTGGAGGCCGCCCTGCAGGCGGGCGGCCAGGGTCTCCATATGCGTGTAGCTTTCCTCGGTCATCACCGCTTCCAGCGTGGCCCGCATGGCGGCGAACTGCAGCGGATTGGCCGACAGCGTGGTGCCGATGCCGGAATAGCCGGGCTCCTTGGTGGCGAGATAGGCGTCGTAGCGTAGCGCGGTCTCGGCTGACAGGCCCCAGACGCTGGCCGGCACGCCGCCGGCGATCGGTTTGCCGAGCACGAACATGTCGGGCTCAAGCTGGTGCTTGCGCGTGAAGCCGCCGGGCGCGGTCGAGATGGTGTGGGTCTCGTCGATGAGCAGCAGCGTTCCGGTGTCGCGCGTCAGCCGGCGAAGCTTTTCATGGAAGCCGGCTTCAGGCGGCACCATGCAGCAATTGGTCAGCACCGGCTCGGTGATAACGCAGGCGACATCGCGCTCGCCAAGCGCAGCCTCCAGCGCGGGAATGTCGTTGAACTCGACGATCTTCGTGTCCTGGGTCAGGTCGCGGAACTCGCCGGCAAGGCCGCGCTTGTTGGCCGGCCGGCCATGGTCGAGGCGGACAAAAGTCTCGTCGACGGCGCCGTGGTAGCAGCCGTTGAAGACCAGCACCTTGCGCCGCCCGGTGATGGCGCGGGCGGCGCGCAGAGCGAAGCGGTTGGCGTCGCTGGCGGTGGTGGCGATCTGCCAGCGCGGCAGGCCGAATTTCTCGGCAAGCAACCTTCCGACTACGGCGGCGTCTTCGGAGGGCAGGATGTAGGTCAGGCCGCGCGACGCCTGGCGGCGGATGGCGCGGGCGACCGGCGGCGGCGAGTGGCCGAACATCGAGCCGGTGTCGCCGAGGCAGAAGTCGGCGAGCCTGTTGCCGTCGAGGTCGACGATGGTCGCGCCCTTCGCGCTGTCCACCATGATCGGGAACGGGGTCGGCCAGTCCTTCATCCAGTGCATCGGCACACCGCCGAGATAGCCCGGCAGTCCTTCGCCGAATGCACGCTCCGATTTCGGCCGTGCCGCGCGAAACGCCTTTGCCTCGCGCTCGCGCAACGCCGCCATGCGCTCCGGCGCGATGCCTCCGGAATTGCCGTTCTCAGTGCCTGCCATGATGTCCCCTGGTGTCGGCGCACTCTAGCCAATGGGTAAAGCTGGCGGCAAGCGGGGCCATCATTGCCGATCGCGCAGGCGCGACTCGAAATCCTGCCCGCCGTAGAAGATGCCTTCGATCAGCACCTGCTCGGGCAGCACCATGAATGCGATGGTCACCCGCCGATCCATTCCAATCGTTCGCAAACCGGGCAGGATGTCGTCGCGCGCAGTTCCGCGCTTCGGAAAATGAGTGAGGCGCATGCAGAAATCGACGATCCGCCCTGCAAAACCGTCCGCTATCGCGGTTGAGGCTCTGGTCTCGATATAGTTGTGAAGGTCACCGATCTGGCGTTCTGCGAGCGGCGTGAAAATGACCTTCACGAGAGGGCGTCAGCCGGCCGACCGTTTGCGGCGCCTTATCCGCTCCAGAATTTCATCCGCAGGTACTGCCTTGGAAGGGTCGGACAGATATTCCCGGTGTCCCGCGACCACAGTCTCCCGCAGCCATCGGTCGAGTGAGTCCTCGCGGCCTATCAAGGCCTCCAGCCCCTCGCGCACCACGTCGCTCGCCGAGTGAAACGCACCCGAACTGACCTTGTCGTTCACCCGCTCGACGAGATCGACAGGCAGTGTCACGGTCAATGTCTGCTCAGGTTTCATGCGCGCAAGAATAGCATTTCGAGCGGCTTCGCTCCAGTCTGTCGCACCGAGACCGAACGGCCGTGTGCCGTCGGTCGCCTCACGCCGAAATGTCGATCACCCCGCAATCGCCGGCGGCGCTGCCGAAGACGATGCGGCGCTCGGCCCTGTCCCACATCAGTCCGGTGATGGCGCCCTTGCCGGGGCGGCGCAGCAGCACCTCCTTGGCGTCGGCGAAACGCACGGCCATCACCATGCCGTCCTCGTAGCCGATCGCAGCGATGTCCTCGCTCGGATGGCAGGCAACGCAGGTCACCATGGTGTTGCCCCGCGTTCCGAGTTCCAGCGGCGCCTTGCCCATCGGGCCGTCCTTGGCCTGGAACGGCCAGACGATCGCCGCTGGCGCGCCGGAACTCGCCAGCCACTTGCCCTTGGCGCTCCACGACAGGGATTTCACCTTGGCGGGATAGCCGGACATGCGCATGTGCTTGCCGTCGGCGAGCTTCCAGCCGTGCAGCGCGTTCTCCTGCATGGTGGTGACCAAAAAATTGCCGTCTGGCGAAAAGGTGATGCCGGTATGCGCGCCGGCCCATTCGAGTTCGGTCGGCTTGCCGTCGGTGGCCGGGAAATGCAGCGTCGCGCCGTTGTAGCGCGCAACGCCGATCCGCAAGCCTTTTGGCGCGAAGGCGAGGCCCTCAACCGAACGCGGGTGCTGGAATTCTTTTACCTTGCCATCCGGCAGTTTCACCCAGGCGCTGCGGCCCGCGCCATAGGCGAGCGCTTCCTGCGGGCCGGTTGCCACGCTGGTGATCCATTTGCGGCCGGCCTCGGCGACGACCGTCGCCTCGCCACCGGGGCCGGTCGAAAAGACCTTGCCGTCCTCGCCGCCGGTGATCAGCTTCGTGCCGGTCAGGTCGAGCGTGGCGCAGAGCAGGCCGTCATTGGCCTGAACCGACTTGTGGCCGTTGTCGAGGCGGTGGACCGTGCCATCGGCCAGCGCGAAATGCGGGATGTCGGAGAGGAAGACGGCAGCGACGCAATGGCCGTCGAGGTCGAGGGGGGCGACTGTGGGCATGTTTATTTGATGGATGAAAGGATGGAAGGTCGGCGCTTCTTCGCACCCCCCTCTGTCCTGCCGGACATCTCCCCCTCAAGGGGGGAGATTGGCAGCTTCGGCCTTGCCGCCCATTCTGCAACGCTGGCGATTAGCGAAAACAGAGGCGACAGCGAATCTCCCCCCTTGAGGGGGAGATGTCCGGTAGGACAGAGGGGGGTGCGAAGGGGCGCCATCTCTAATGATTGCCCGATCAAGCCGCGACCTGACACGCCTCAAAGCTCTTCCTCAACCGCTCCTCGTCAAGATCGCGGCCGATGAACACGAGCCGGCTCTCGTGTTTCTCGCCGTCCTTCCATGGGCGCTGGTGGTCGCCTTCCATGATCATGTGGACGCCCTGGATGACGTAGCGGTCGGGATCGTCCTTGAAGGCGATGATGCCTTTCAGGCGCAGGATGTTGGGGCCGTCGTTCTGGGTGACTTTTTCGATCCACGGGAAGAATTTTCTCGAATCCATCTCGCGGCCGCGCAGCGACACGGATTGAACGGTCACGTCGTGGATCGGCGAGACCGCGCCATGGCCGTGATCGTGGTGTTGATGGTCATGATCGTGATGGTCGTGGTCGCAGTCCGGGCCGCATTCGTGATCGTGGTGGTGATCGTCGGCGTCGAGGAAATGCGGATCATTGTCCAGCACGCGCTTCAGGTCGAAGGCGCCGCGGTCCAGCACGTTGGTCAGATCGACGCCGGCGCGGGTGGTGCGGTGGATTTTCGCCGCCGGGTTGATGGCGCGGATGGCGGCCTCGACGTCGCGGAGTTCCTCGGGCGTGACAAGGTCGGTCTTGTTGAGCACGACGACATCGGCGAAGGCGATCTGGTCCTCGGCCTCGCGCGAATCCTTCAGCCTGAGCGGCAGGTGCTTTGCATCGACCAGGGCCACGACGGCGTCAAGCTTGGTCTTCTTGCGCACGTCCTCGTCCATGAAAAATGTCTGGGCGACGGGAACCGGGTCGGCGAGGCCGGTGGTCTCGACCACGATGGCGTCGAAGCGGCCGGGGCGCTTCATCAGGCCCTCGACGACGCGGACCAAATCGCCGCGCACCGTGCAGCAGACGCAGCCATTGTTCATCTCGTAGATTTCCTCGTCGGATTCCACGATCAGGTCGTTGTCGATGCCGATCTCGCCGAACTCGTTGACGATGACGGCGTACCGCTTGCCGTGGTTTTCCGAGAGGATGCGGTTGAGCAGCGTCGTCTTGCCGGCGCCGAGGTAACCGGTCAGCACGGTTACGGGAATCTGGGTCTGTGCTTCGCTCATGGGAGGCCCCGAAGGATTTTTGGTGAGCTGCATATAAGACGCCACGCAACAGATTGCACGTCTCATTCGGCCGATCGGCATGGGCCAGAGAGCCGGACGCCCGATGCTGCTCGTGGGCAGCACCTATCGCCCCCACGCTCGGATTCTGCCGCGTGCGGTCATGGATTTTCTGATTGGCTTCGCATTCCGAGAACCACCGGCTCGGCGGGCGGCAGCGTCATGACGTGTCGGGGCGATCCAGGGCGTAGACGGCCAGCGCATGGGCATGCGCCAGGATTTCGTCGACCTCGCGGATTTTTCCCGGATGGGTCGCGACGGGATCATAGCGGGACAGCCGACCGCCGGGAGGACGGCCGCGCCGCAGCGGCGTGAGGCGCCGGCCGGAGACGGGTCCGTCCCGCGCGATTGCGGCGTCGCGCCGCGCCTGCCAGCGGGCAAAGCGTTGTGCCTGGCCCGGCAGGTCGTCGAGCGCGGCGCCGAGAGCGGCAAGGCGCTGGCCGAGACGCGCAGTGTCTATCGGATCGTCGGAAGATGGCGGTGGCGGCAGCGGGCGATACGTCGCGTTGAAGTCGAGGCCGAGGATGCGCGGGGCGGCGTGGGCGGGAACAGCGCGGCGGCGGGGGACGCGGAACGGCTGTCGCGGCGGATCGAGCAGCGACAGCGAGAGGATACGCGGGGTGGGTTTGGGACGTCTTTTCGGCCCCTTTGGCAGGAAGGCGCGGGCGCCTCGCAGCATTGCGGGCTTTGGTTTGCGCGGGCGCAGCGGCGGCAGGGTTACCACGATCCCGCGCGCCGCCGCGATGATGAGGCGCCGCGCGGCAGCTTCGGCCGGACGCAGCAGCCGGAGGATGGCGAGGTAGAGATGGCGGGGGAGGGTAAGTGCCGGGGACAGTTTACTTTTTTCCGCCCGCACCTGCCCTGAAGCGGTTGCGCCTTTCCGCGGAAAGAAAGTAAACTGTCCCCCAGCGCCACGGCTTCCAGCGCCAACACCCTCAGCGCCGGGCATCCCAGCGCCAACACCCCCAGCGCCACTGCCCCCAGCGGCCGGCTCCTCAGCGCCCGGCATCCCACAGCCAGCGCCGCCAGCGCCCGGTCCGCCAGCGCCCATTTCGGCCATGGCGACAAGCATGACGAGGATGCGCTTCAGCGCCTCCCAGTTTCGCTCGATTGCCGCTGTCCCGTCCATCACCGCCTCGTTTTCAGCGCCGAGGATTATTGCTTCCATCCGGAGGGCGGGGATAGACTCCCGCAAGATTTCGGGCTCTCGGCGGCGGGCGGTTGGCCAAGGCATTGAAAAGACGAGAGAGGGATTCCGGAAAACAGAAAATTTCGGGATGGAACGGCTTTTTCCCTCCCCGTTCCGGAAGGCGTTCCGCAGGCGAAACCCGCGCAGGCTGCCCGGGCCGGCGGCCACTTCGGAGCATCAGCCTCGCAACTGTCATGTAATTGTAAAGAACGTCTGTCATTAGCCGTTCTGCCTAATTTCGGTTGCCGGCAAAGTTTATGGGAACAATGTTAGGGCGCGGGTGTCGCTGAGGGAGCGGGGAATGGCCAGGACCAACAGAAGTGCGACGATGGGGCGGCTGCATTCGACGGCGCGGCTGGCGCGGACCGCGCTGGCGGCGCGGCTGCTGGCGCACGGATTCTACGCCGGGCAGGACCAGATCATGCTGGCGCTCGACCGCGAGGACGGGCAGACGCCGGGGCAACTCGCCATGCGCATCGGCGTGCGCCCGCCGACCATCACCAAGACGATCAACCGGCTGCAGACGCAGGGTTTTCTCGACAAGCGCGCCTCGGAGACGGATGCGCGCCAGGCCCACATCTTCCTGACCGACACGGGCCGGGAGGCTATACGCGACATCGAGAAATCGGTGCGCAAGACCGAGAAGCAGGCGTTCAAGGGGCTGGACAAGAAAGACCAGAAGTCGCTGGTCAAGCTTCTTTCGCGCATCGAGTCCAACCTGTCGGACGTTTCAGCCATGGTGGCCGATGACGAGGAAGACGCCGACGATTGATGCCCGCCGGCCGATTTTCCACGCCGCGGCCGCGTTGCTGCTTGCGCGCGCATGACGCATGGATCACAAGCGGAATGGAACCTCCCAAGTTCGCGACCGGCCCCTGACTGTTGAAACCGCCTTCCGCCAAGCATGAGGCTGCGACACCCGTCGCGGCGATCCTGTTCGTATTCCTGACAGGTGTGCTGTTCACCATCCTCGACACCAGCGCGAAATACCTGGTGCTGTCGGGCATGTCGGCGCCGTTCGTCGCTTGGGCGCGCTTCGCCGGCCACGCGCTGCTGGCCGTCATCCTGTTGAGGGGCTGGAGCAGGCCGGAGATGTTCCGGGTCGTCAGCCTGCCGCTGCAGGTGCTTCGCGGGCTCTGCCTGCTCGGTTCGACGGTATTCAACTTCGCGGCGTTGCTGACCTTGCAACTCGCCGAAACCTCGGCGATCTACTTTTCCGCGCCGATGCTCATCATCGCGATGGCCGGCCCGCTGCTCGGCGAGTGGGCGGGATGGCGGCGCTGGATGGCGGTCATCGCCGGCTTTGCCGGTGTGCTGGTGATCACACGGCCGGGTTACGGCGTCTTCGGCATCGGCCATATATTCGCGCTCAGTTCAATGCTCTGCAACAGTTTCTACGTGATCCTGACACGGCGCATGTCGGCCAGCGAGACTCCGGCCAGCCTGATCTTCTATTCGGCGCTGGCGCCGGCCGTGCTGATGATTCCGGTCGTGCCGTTTACGGTGTCCGCGCCGCCTAGCCTGCTGCATGGCGTGCTGCTCCTGATCCTCGGCCTGTTCGGCGGGCTCGGACATTGGTTCCTGATCAAAGCCTACAGGCTGGCGACGACGACGGCACTGGCGCCCTATCCTTATCTGCAAATGGTCTGGATGATTGCCGCCGGATATCTGGTGTTCGCGCAGCTTCCCGACCGCTGGACGCTGGCTGGATCCGCGATCATCGTCGCCAGCGGTCTGTACATCATCCACCGCGAACACCGTCTGCGCCTGAAGAACCGCGCATCTCCAAATGAGGAAGCGGCCGATCTGGCCGACAAGCTGTGAATAATCGCTTTGACGGGGCTGAAAACGGTGGCATAAGCGCCGTTTAAACAGTTTAGAGCGCGCCGCGACCAATCGGGTTCATTCTGCCGGCGATGGTTTGGGTCAAGGTCGAGGGCTTCGTCGCGGGCCGGGCTGGTGGCCTGGACAAGACCAAGCCCGAAGGATTTGGCCCAAACCGGCCCGGCAGAATACCCGATTGGTCGCGGCGCGCTCTAAATCGATCGTTGCGGGGCACCGGGGAGGACGCGCTGGCCCAGAAGATCAAGCTCTCGACGATCGCCGACGCCCTAGGGGTCTCGACGGCCACCGTCTCGCTTGCGCTGAGGGACAGCCCGCTCGTCGCGGATTCGACGCGCGACCGCATCAAGGACCACGCCCGCGCCATCGGCTACATCTACAACCGCCGCGCCGCCAGCCTGCGCACGTCGCGGTCGGGCATCGTCGGCGTCGTCGTGCACGACATCATGAACCCGTTCTTCGCCGAGATCCTGCGCTCGATCGAAAGCGAGCTCGACCGCAGCCGGCAAACCTTCATCCTGTCCAACCATTACGACCAGCTCGAGAAGCAGCGCACCTTCATCGACACGCTGCTGCAGCTCGGCGCCGACGGGGTGATCATGTCGCCGGCCATCGGCACGCCGCCCGAGGACATTTTTATGGCCGAGGAGAACGGCCTGCCGGCGGTACTGATCGCGCGAACGGTGGAAGGCGCCGAGGTGCCGGTGTTCCGCGGCGACGACGCCTATGGCACGGCGCTGGCCACCAACCACCTGATCTCGCTGGGGCACACGCGCATCTCGATGATCGGCGGCACGGACCAGACCTCGACGGGGCGCGACCGCTACCAGGGTTACGTCAACGCCATGGACAGGGCGGGGCTGGAGGTAAAACCGTCCTGGCGCATTCCGGGGCCGCGCACAAAACAGGCGGGGTTCGAGGCGGCGAGCCAGTTTCTGGCGCTGAAGGACAAGCCGACGGCGGCCTGCTGCTGGAACGACCTCGTCGCCATCGGCCTGATGAACGGCATCGCGCGGGCGGGACTGGTGCCGGGCGTCGATATCTCCGTCAGCGGCTATGACGACCTGGAAGAGGCGGCCATCGCCACGCCGGCGCTGACCACCGTGTGGAACGGCCAGCGCGAGGTCGGACGGCGCGCGGCGCGCGCGCTGCTCGACAAGCTGAACGGCACGCCGGTGCGCGCCTCGCAGGAACTGATCAAGCCGGAACTGCACGTCCGCCAGTCGACGGGACGTCCGCACGAACGCTGACCGATCCTCTTCCCCATTCCAAAACCTTCCGCAGGACCCAGACCATGCCCCTTTCCGATGTGACGATCCTTGTGCCTGGCGGCATCCATGAGCGCGTGCTGGCGCGGCTGGGCGAGACCTTCCGCCTTGTCCGCATCGAACGCCCGGATGCGGCGCTGATCACCGGCGATCTTCGCGCTTCGGTGCGCGGCGTGGCCAGCGTCGCGGGCGCCAACGCGGCGTTCATCGATGCGCTGCCAAATGTGGAAATCATCGCCAATTTCGGCGTCGGTTATGACGGCGTCGATGCAAGACATGCGGCGACGCGCGGCATCATGGTGACCAATACGCCGGACGTGCTGACGGAAGAGGTCGCCGATACAGCGCTTGGGCTGCTGCTCAACACGCTGCGCGAGTTTTCGCGGGCCGAGCGCTGGCTGCGCGACGGGCGCTGGGTGAAGGACGGGCCGTATCCGCTGACCAGGACGACGCTGCGCGGCCGAAAAATCGGCATCCTCGGCATGGGGCGGATCGGCAAGGCGATCGCCCGAAGGCTGGAAGGTTTTGGCGTGCCGATCGCCTATCACAACCGGCGGCCGGCGGCGGACGTGGCCTATCCGTATTTCGATACGCTGGAGGGGCTGGCGCGCGAGGTCGACACGCTGATCTCGATCATGCCGGGGGGCGCGGCGACGGAGAAGATGATCGGCCGGGCGGTGTTTGAGGCGCTCGGACCGGATGGGGTGTTCATCAATATCGGGCGCGGCAGCACGGTCGACGAGGAAGCGTTGGCGGCGGCGCTTGCCGACGGCACGATTTTGGCCGCCGGCCTCGACGTGTTCGCGAGGGAGCCGCATGTGCCGCGGGCGATGCTCGACCTGCCCAACGCCACGCTGCTGCCGCATGTCGGCTCGGCCTCGGTGCACACGCGCAACGCCATGGCCGACCTGGTCGTCGACAATCTGGTCGCGTGGTTTTCGGAAGGGCGGCCGCTGACGGGCGTGCCGGAGACGGCGTCGATCAAGAAGCGCTGATCGCGCGCGCCGGCCGTGCGGCGAAGGCGGAAAGCAGCCTACTCCGCCGCCGTGCGCAGTCCGAGCTTCGCGGCGGCATGGCCGCGCACCGCGTCGCCGAAGGCCTGGAAAACTTTCGCCGAAACGGAATCGCTGTGCACCCAGTATTCCGGATGCCATTGCACGCCGACGGCGAAGGCGCGTGCATTCCTGGCCGATACGGCCTCCACGGTTCCGTCCTCGGCGACCGCCTCGACGTCGAGGAGCGGGCCGAGCTGGCCGACGCCCTGGCGGTGCACGGAATTGACCGAAATCTCGCCGGCGCCGAAGACGCCGGCCAGGCAGGTGCCGGGCTTGATCGAGACGGTCTGGCGGATGGCGAAGCGTTCGTCCTGGTTGTCGCTGACGGGCGCCCGGTGGTCCAGCGAGCCGGGCCGTTCCTGCAGTTCGGTCGCAAGCGTGCCGCCGAGCGCGACGTTCATCTCCTGAATGCCGCGGCAGATGGCGAGCAGCGGCACGCCGCGCTCGATCGCCCTGCGGATTAGCGGCAGGGTGGTGGCGTCGCGGGCCGGATCGTAGGGGCCGTTGGCCTCGCTGGCGTCGCCGCCATAGAGCGAGGGATGCACGTTGGACTTCGAGCCGGTGATCATCACGCCGTCGACCGAATCGAGCAGACTGTCGAGATCGAGCCGGTCGCCGAAGGACGGGACGAGGACAGGGAAGACGCCGGCGCCGGCAATCGCTGCTTCCAGATATTGCTGGGGGGCCGCGTGCCAGGTGTAATTGTCGAACTGGCGGACATCGGTGGAAACGGCGACGAGCGGCTGCATCGGCTGGGCTTTCGTGGGCAAGCAATGGATTGCGCATAAAATAGGCGATCGGATGGCGGATTGCCAAGAGCGGCCGATGCCGTCGCGATGCGCGCGGCGACGAGGTCTGCAACTAAAGTCGCAGGCGGCTTCGATCGATCCGGAATTTGTCGCGCGAGCGCTGGATTCGTGGCTTCCACGCGCTGGACTCGGGATCGACCGCGTGTATTGTGCGAGGTCTTCAAACGAGGAAAATCAACGGTTTCCTTAAGGGCATGTCGTGATTTCAGGTGATGCTGGCCTGCAAATGCCGCGTTCCGCGCTTCCGGTGCTCACGTACCCAAAAGTACGCTCCGCTCCGGTTCTCGAAACCGCCATTTTTCGGCTTAGCGTGACCTGAACCCCGACACACCCAAGGTAACATCCCCCAAGATCCGCACCGGAGGAATTCATGGATCGTCGTTCATTCTTCAAGAAAGCCGGCGCGACCGGCGTCGGCGCGGCCGCCGCCACCGCACTCGCGGCGCCGGCAATCGCGCAGACCAACCCGAAAGTCACATGGCGGCTGGCGTCATCGTTCCCGAAGTCGCTCGACACCATCTATGGCGGCGCCGAGGTGTTCTCGAAAATGTTGTCCGAGGCGACCGACGGCAATTTCACCGTGCAGGTGTTCGCCGCCGGCGAGATCGTGCCCGGCCTGCAGGCCGCGGATGCGACGACCGCCGGCACCGTCGAGGCCTGCCACACGGTGGCATATTATTACTGGGGCAAGGACCCTACGTGGGCGCTGGGCGCGGCGGTTCCGTTCGCGCTTAACGCGCGTGGCATGAACGCCTGGCACTATCATGGCGGCGGCATCGGCTTGTTCAACGAGTTCCTTGCCAAGCAGGGCCTCTACGGCCTGCCGGGCGGCAATACCGGCGTCCAGATGGGCGGCTGGTTCCGCAAGGAGATCAACACGGTGGCCGATCTCCAGGGCCTGAAGATGCGCATCGGCGGCTTCGCCGGCAAGGTCGTCGAGAAGCTCGGCGTCGTGCCGCAACAGATCGCCGGCGGCGACATCTACCCGGCGCTCGAAAAGGGCACGATCGATGCGGCCGAATGGGTCGGACCCTATGACGATGAAAAGCTCGGCTTCCAGAAGGTCGCGCCGTTCTATTACTATCCGGGATGGTGGGAAGGCGGCCCGACCGTCCACCTGATGTTCAACAAGGCGAAGTTCGAGGAATTGCCCGCCAACTACAAGTCGCTGGTTCACACCGCGGCGCAGGCGGCGGACGCCAACATGCTGCAGAAATACGACTTCTTGAACCCGACCGCGGTGCGGTCGCTGGTCGCCAACGGTGCCAAGCTGAAGCCGTTCAGCCCGGAAATCCTGGCGGCCTGCTTCGAGAAGTCGAATGAAGTCTATGCCGAGATGGAAGCCTCGAACCCAATGTTCAAGACGATCTGGGAGTCGATCAAGGCGTTCCGCAAAGATTATTACCTCAACATGCAGATCGCCGAGTACAACTACGACACGTTCATGATGATCCAGCAGCGCGGCGGAAAGCTGTAACGCAAGATCGGAGCGTCTGGTCCAACAGACGCGGAATATGAGACTGGCGAAATGTCGAACCCTGCAGGCCGAAAATGCCTGCGGGGTTTTTCATATGAAATGCGCGGTGATGTTGTCGGGTCCGGCTGGCGGGATTCGTCCTTCGACCGGGAGGCTCTCACGGCCCCTATGGATCAAGGGAGATAAATGATGCGCGTGATGGTAATCGTGAAGGCCACCCCCGACAGCGAAGCGGGGATCATGCCGTCGACCGAACTCTTAGCGGCAATGGGAAAGTACAATGAAGCGTTGATCGAAGCCGGTATCATGAAAGCCGGCGACGGTCTTAAGCCCTCCTCCAAAGGCAAGCGCGTAGCCTTCGACGGTCCGTCGCGGATCGTGATGGATGGCCCCTTTACCGAGACGAAAGAGCTCATCGCCGGCTACTGGCTGTGGGAGGTCAAGGACATGGCCGAAGCGGTGGAATGGGTGAAACGTTGTCCCAATCCGATGCCGGGTCCCAGCGAGATTGAAATCCGTCCGCTGTACGAAATGGTGGACTTCGGCGATGCGATGACGCAGGAAGTCGCGGACCTGCACGATCAAAATCGCGACAGGACATCGCCCCACTGAATGCGGCGGTGACCTTTCGCCCTTACCTGTCTCTCTGATCAGTGCGAAGGAGGCCTCCCGCAGCCTCCTTGCGATGATGTTCGACAGGGCTAGTTGAAGCTCGGCGGCTTCGACAGGTCGGTCGCCGGCGGGGCCGGCTGAGCTGGAGCATCGCCGAAACTCGGCGGCGCCGACAGGTCGGTTGGCGGCGAAGCGGGCTCGGCCGGCGCCGATCCGTCCGCCGGTGGCGTGCCGACCGCGGGGGGAGCGTCGAGGGATGGCATTCCGAGGCCAGGCGCTTCCGGCACCGTGAACTCTACGCTGCCCGGATCCACGACCGTTCCCTTGTAATGCATCACCATCTGCGGGAAGGCGATGACCAGACCCACCATAATGACCTGGATGCACACATAAGGCACCGCTCCCCAGTAGATCTGGCCAGTCGTCACCGGTGCGATGTTCTTTCCGGTGATGCGGTCGAGATAGGGTACGCGGGCTGCAACCGAACGCAGATAGAAAAGCGCGAAGCCGAAAGGCGGATGCATGAAGCTGGTCTGCATGTTGACGCCGAGCAGCACACCGAACCAGATCAGGTCGATGCCGAGCGCGGTTGCAGCCGGCGCGAGCAGCGGCACGATGATGAAGGCCAGTTCAAAAAAGTCCAGGAAGAACGCCAGGACGAAGACCAGGATGTTCACCGCGATCAGGAAGCCGAGTTCGCCTCCCGGCAGCGAGGTCAGCAGGTGCTCGACCCACAGATGGCCGTTGACACCGTAGAAGGTCAGCGAGAAGACCCGCGCGCCGATCAGGATGAACATGACGAAGGATGACAGGCGCGTCGTCGAGGCCAGTGCCTGCTTGATGACATCGAGGTTAAGCCGGCCCTTGGCCGCAGCCAGGATCAAAGCGCCGACGGCTCCCATCGCGCCGCCTTCCGTGGGCGTCGCGATGCCGAGGAAGATGGTGCCGAGCACCAGGAAGACCAGCGCCAGCGGCGGGATGAGGACAATGATGACCTGCTGGGCAAGGCGCGACATGAGCCCCGTATTCATCGACTTGTCGATGACGGCGGCGATGTAGATGACGATCACACCAACGGTGGCGCCGAGGATGTCGGCATTCGCGCCCTGCGAGGGCGACAGGAGGACATGGGCGATGTAGCCGATGATGAAAACCGCCGCCAATGCCACGATCAGCGATGTGACGCCGTGGCCGAGCGTGCGGGCTTGCGGCGGCAGCGCCGGCATGGAATTGGGCCGCAGGATCGACATGATCAGGATGTAGGTCATGTAGAGTCCGGTCAGCACCAGGCCGGGAATGAGCGCGCCCTTGTACATGTCTCCGACGGACCGGCCGAGCTGGTCGGCCAGAACGATCAGGACCAGCGAGGGCGGTATGATCTGAGCCAGCGTTCCGGCGGCGGCGATGGTTCCCGACGCGATGCGGCGGTCGTAACCGTAGCGCAGCATGATCGGCAGCGAGATCAGCCCCATGGCGATGACGGACGCCGCGACCACGCCTGTCGTCGCGGCGAGCAGGGCGCCGACCAGGATGACCGCGTAAGCAAGGCCGCCACGGATCGGGCCGAACAACTGGCCGATGGTGTCGAGCAGGTCCTCGGCCATGCCGGAGCGCTCCAGCACGATGCCCATGAAAGTGAAGAATGGAATGGCCAGCAGCGTCTCGTTTGCCATCACGCCACCGTAGAAACGTTCGGGCAGGGCATAGAGCAGCGGCCAGGACAGGTTGATGGTGCCGTTGGACAAAGGGGCGAGTTCGACGCCGATAACGAAGAACAGCAGCCCGTTTGCGGCCAGCGAGAACGCAACCGGATATCCCAGCAGCAGGAAGACGATGAGCATGAGGAACATGATCGGCGCCATGTTCACGGCGATGAACTCGATCATGACTTGAGTTCCTCCGCGAGCGCCTTGCCTTCTTCCTCAGCCGCTTGGTGCGCCGAAACGAAGGGGTTCGGATCCTCGAGATCACCGCGCATGATCGCGATCTTCTTGATGATCTCGGAGACGCCCTGGAGCGCCAGCAGGAAAAATCCGATCAGCAGCATCAGCTTGGCTGGCCAGATGGTAAGGCCGCCCGCGCTCGACGAGACCTCGCCGCTGCGCCAGGAAGTCAGGAAATACGGCACGAAGTAGTAGAGCATCAGGAGCACGAAGGGCATCAAGAAGAAGACGTGCCCCAGCAGGTCGATCCAGTGCTGAACCCGCCGCGACCACATGCCGTATACGATGTCGATGCGGATGTGCTCGTTCTGCTTCAGCGTATAGGCGGCCGCCAGCAGGAAGGCCGCGCCGAACAGATACCACTGCAGCTCGAGCCAAGCGTTGGACGAGACGTTGAAAGCCTTGCGGATGACGGCGTTCCCGGCGCTGACGAGGATCGACACCAGGATCGCCCACGATATCCACCGGCCGATGAATTCGTTGAGCCGGTCGATGCCTCGCGCCAGAGCGAGCAACACAGCCATGCGGTCCTCCCGATCGTCGCCCCACCGCCCGCGTCATGATCTTTTTGGGCGGGTCTCTCCTTCATCGGTATGACGGCATCCGGTCCTGCGTCAACATGTTCTGGCGCAGATAAGGGCAGCGATTATGCCACGTGCCCCAGCGGAAGCCGCGAAGCACCTCGCGCCCTACGACGAATGTCTAAGCTAGCGCAGTGCGCCGATCCTGTCGGGCTGCGCGCGCTCGGGCCTCAGCACCAGCAGCGCGACCAGAAATGCCAGCATCCAGCCGTCGCGCCATTCGATCGGGAAATAACCGGACCACAGCGATTCGGCGATGCCGAAGGCCGCGCCGCCGAGCGCGGCGCGGGCCGGCGAGAGATAACCGCCGACCGCCGTGACGAACAGGATCTTCAGCCCGAAGATGAGACCGCTGCCGAAGCTGATGTTGCCGTAATAGAGCGCGGCGAGGATGCCGGCGACGCTGGCGGCGAGACCGCCGAGGACCACGGCGTGGCGGAACACTTTTTTCGTGTCGACCCCGCAGAAGGCGGCGGCGAGCGGATCGTCGCCGACGGCGCGCCATTCGCGGCCGAAGCGGCTTTTCGCCATCGCGCGCGATGCCGCGGCCAGCAGCAATGTGGCGGCAATGCAGTTGATGACCTGCAAGACCGTCAGCGTCAGCCGGAAGCCGTTTTCCGAGGCGAAGACCACGGGTTCGGAGAGCAGCGGCGGCAGCCAGAAATCACGGGTATCAGCGGCGATGCGCACCATTTCCATCAGTACCAGCGATACGCCGAGCGTCGCCGCGACGATGGTGTTGGGCGAGCGGTCGGCCAGCGGCTGGAAGACGTTTCGCGCCAATATGAGGGAGACGAGCGCTCCGTAGCCGAATGCAACCACCGTGCCGAGCAGGAGCGTCGCCGGCAAGGTGAGCCACAGGACCTGCCATCCGAACACGGCGGCAAGGATCATGATCTGGCCGGCAAAGCCGAACAGGGCGCCGTGCGCGAGGTTGGTGCGGTGCAGGACGCCGTTGATCACAGCGTAGCCGAAGGCCAGCAGCGCATAGATCGCGCCCATGTGCAGGCCGTTCAGAAGCTGTTGCAGGAAATAGAGCATCTGAGCGACGTGCCTCCAATTGGATGCATTCTGCCGGGCCGGTTTGGGCCAAATTCTTCGGTCTTCGTCTTGTCCGGGCCACCAGCCCGACCTGCGACAAAGTCCTCGACCTTGGCCCAAACCATCGCCGGCGGAATGCTCCCAATTGGAAACACGTCGCTCATACCGGCCGGCCGCGCGGCGGCGCAGCTTTGAGAACAGATTGCGGCGATGATTCTAACTTGTCAAATAGCTTTTACCAGTTAGATTATCGGCATGGCCGTTTCGTGGATCCCGCAGCGTTTCTCCGGCGGCGTTTTGGCGCTCGACGTCACCAATACGGTCGTGTTGCGTGGTGACGCGGCGCGGTCGTTCGACCGGTTCGACGATGTCGCGGAGATCGGCCGCTTCGCAGAGGCGGCAACGGTGCAGCGCGCCGCCGAACTCGGGTCGCGCCCGCTCGCCGTGGCCGACGCACGCGCCGCGGCGCCGAAAGTGGTGGCCCTTCGCGAGGCGACGGACCGGCTGTTCCGGAAAGCCGCCTTGCATGGCGGGATGGATACCGACGACCTGGCTTTGTTGCTCTCCGCATGCGCCGTGGGGCTCACGGGACAGGGCGGCCGGATCGAGGTGGGGAAACCGATGCGGGGTGAACCGGGCAGGCCGATCGCCTTCGAGGCGGCGCTGTCGGTCTCGGCGCTGTCGCTGCTGCCACCGGAAAGGCTGGAGCGGATCAGGATCTGCGCCAATTGCCGCTGGCTTTTCCTCGACGAGAGCCGCAACCGCAGCCGCATCTGGTGCGACATGAGTGTCTGCGGCAACCGGCGGAAGGCGCAACGGCACTATCGGCGGCGAAAGATCGTGGACGACGCCGATGCGTGAGCTTGTCAGGCCGTTGCGGATTGCCATCCTGCTGGCGGCCGGTTTTGCGCTTGCGTCTTGTCGCGACACCGGGGGCGAGGGCGAGTACTACCGGCTCGATGGCAAGATATTCGTGTTCAACTACCGCGTGGCGACGGCGACCTACCTGGTGAACATCGCGCCGGTAAAGCCGCCAGCGGAGGGCGAGACGGCGGTCGTCACTTTCGAGGACCCGGCCGGAGGCGCACCGATCGTCGTGCGCGAAAAGATCTGGCCTAGGCTTGCCAAGACGACGATCAACAGCCCGCCGCTGCGCTGCGTGGTCAAGGACCGGCCCTATACGGTGTCGATCCGCATCGAGGATGCTGGCGGGGCGGTCAAGCAGACCATCGAGACGACGATCACCTCCAGCGAGGACCAGGACGTGTTGCCGGACCGGCCGCTGGTCGTCGGGCCGCTCTACACGCCCAACCCCGAACTCGCCGGGCATCCGGACGGCAAGCTGCCCGGCGCAGACAGGCTTCCTTGTCCGGCCAAAGGCCAGGCCAGTTGAGCGTCAGCCGGAGGCAAGGCGCTGGACAGCCAGTCCGGCGGGCCACATAGTTCGCATCATGCGTGACGACGACATCTGGGACACGGAGGCGGCCGACGGCTACGATACACCGGGCATCGGCATGTTCGCACCCGAGATATTGGGGCCGACCGTGGAGCGCCTCGCCGAACTTGCGAGCGGCGGTCGGGCGCTGGAATTCGCGATCGGGACCGGGCGCGTGGCCGTGCCGCTGAGCGAACGGGGTGTGCCGGTTGCCGGCATCGAAATGTCGGCGCCGATGATCGGCCGATTGCGCGGGAAGGCCGACGAGGCGTCGATTCCCGTTGTCCTCGGCGACATGGCCACGGCGGTCGCGCCGGGGAAATTTGCGCTCGTCTATCTCGTCTTCAACACGATATCGAACCTTTTGACACAGGCCGAGCAGGTAGCCTGTTTCCGCAACGCGGCCCGCCATCTCGTCCCCGGCGGCCGCTTCGTGATCGAGCTTTGGGTTCCAGAACTGCGCAAACTGCCGCCGGGCCAGCAGGCGGTCGTCTGGCAAACCGAAGAGGGCTATATCGGCCTGGATAGATACGACGTGCTGCGCCAGCATGTCGTGTCGCACCATTTCAGGTTCGGGGAGGGCAAGCAGGCAGAGCTGCTCCGCTCGCCCCATCGCTATATCTGGCCGGCGGAACTGGACCTGATGGCCGCGTTGGCGGGATTCGAGCTGGAGAGCAGGCATGCTGACTGGGCCGGGTCCGAGTTCACCGCCGACTCGCGCTCGCACGTGTCCGTCTATCGCATCCCCAAAACGCCGGCAGGGAGTTGAGCCGCATTGGATGCCCGCTGACCTCATATTACCGGGCGTTCATGCAAATTTGTTTGACGTGAGGTTCAAGGAACGAAAGAGTCCGCTGCGATGAACCCACGAGGGCGTTCGACTCGGATCGGTTCCCGAACAGGCAATTACGCATGACCCTTCACGACGTCGCGCTCGACGACAAGTTCGACCTGTCGAAGGAGCGCGTCTTCCTGTCCGGCGCGCAGGCGATCGTGCGCATGCTTTTGATGCAGCGCCGGCGCGACCGGCTGGCCGGGCTGAATACCGCGGGATTCGTCTCGGGCTATCGTGGCTCGCCGCTGGGCGGGCTGGACATGCAGCTCTGGAAGGCGCGCAAGCAGCTCGGCGACGCCAGCATCGTCTTCCAGCCGGGCCTCAACGAGGAGCTGGCGGCGACCGCCTGCTGGGGCACGCAGCAGGCCGAGCTCGGCGGCGAGGGTCGCCAGGACGGCGTGTTCGGCCTGTGGTACGGCAAGGGGCCCGGCGTCGACCGCTCCGGTGACGTTTTCCGCCACGCCAACCTTGCCGGCACGTCGAAACATGGGGGCGTGCTGGCGCTGATGGGCGACGACCACATGGCGGAGTCGTCCACCAACGCCCATGCGACCGAGTTCGCCTTCGTCGACGCGATGATCCCGGTGCTCAACCCGGCCGGCGTGCAGGAACTGATCGATTTCGGGCTTTATGGCTACGCGATGTCGCGTTTCTCCAGCACCTGGACCGCGATCAAATGCGTCAAGGACAACATCGAATCGACCGCCTCCGTCGACGCCTCGCTCGACCGGGTGAAGATCGTGCTGCCGGAATTCGACATGCCGCCGGGCGGCCTGGCTATCCGCAACGAGCTCGACCAGCTCGGGCAGGAAGCGCGGCTGCATGAATACAAGCGCGCGGCGGTGGCGGCCTTCATCCGCGCCAACGGCATCAACCGCATCGTCTATTCGGGCGGGCGTGGCGCGAAGCTCGGCATCATCACGGTCGGCAAAAGTTATCTCGACGTGCGCCAGGCGCTGGACGATCTCGGCATCGGCGAGGCCGAAGCCAACCGGCTCGGCATCCGCCTGTTCAAGGTCGGGGCGCCTTGGCCGCTCGATTTCGAGCATATCGCCGAATTCGCCGACGGGCTGGAGACAGTCGTCGTCGTCGAAGAGAAGCGCTCGCTGATCGAGGTTCAGGTCAAGGAGGCGCTGTACAATACGAGCCACAGGCCGCTGGTCGTCGGCAAGACCGACGAGCGCGGGAGTTGGCTGTTTCCGGCCAAGGGCGCGCTCGATCCGAACGAGATTGCCATTGCGCTGGCCGACCGCATCCTGCGCACCATCGGCCATTCGGAAGAGGTCGCGGCGCGTGCGGCGCGGCTGAGGCAATTCCAGGCAATGCTGGCCGACACAAAGGATATCGGCCAGCGTACGCCGTATTTCTGCTCGGGGTGCCCGCACAACAGCTCGACCAAGGTGCCGGAAGGCTCGGTCGCGGCGGCCGGCATCGGCTGCCATTTCATGGCGCTGTGGATGGACCGCTCGACCTCGGGATTCACCGCGATGGGCGGGGAGGGCGCGCAGTGGGTCGGGCACGCACCGTTCACCAATCGCCAGCACATTTTCCAGAATCTCGGCGACGGCACCTACAACCACTCCGGCAGCCTGGCGATGCGTTTCGCAAAAGCGTCGGGCGCCAACATCACCTACAAGATCCTCTACAACGACGCCGTGGCGATGACCGGCGGGCAGCCGCATGAAGGCGGGCTGACGGTGTTCGCCATCGCCGAGCAGGTGCGCGCCGAAGGCATCGAGCGCATCGCCGTGGTCAGCGACGAGCCGGACAAATACGGGCCGGCCAATTTTCCTGCCGGCACGACGATCAGCCATCGCGACGACATGGACCGGGTGCAGCGCGAGCTGCGCGAGGTCAAGGGCGTCTCGGTGCTGATCTACGATCAGACCTGCGCGGCGGAGAAGCGCCGGCGGCGCAAGCGCGGCACCTTCCCCGACCCCGACAAGCGGGTGATCATCAACGAGCTGGTGTGCGAGGGCTGCGGCGACTGCGGCGTCAAGTCGAACTGCGTGTCGGTGCAGCCGGTGGAGACCGAGTTCGGGCGCAAGCGCCGCATCGACCAGTCGAGCTGCAACAAGGATTTCTCCTGCGTCAACGGCTTTTGCCCTTCCTTCGTGACGGTGCATGGCGCCAAGATCAGGAAGGCCGGGGGCCTGGCGGGCTCGACCGATCCGCTCGATGGCGTGCCGGAGCCGCGTCCGTTCGCGCTCGGCGGCGACGGATGGTCGGCGATCATCGATGGGGTCGGCGGCACAGGGGTCGTCACCATCGGTGCGATCCTCGGCATGGCGGCTCATCTGGAAGGCAAGGGCTGCGGCATGATCGACATGGCCGGGCTCGCCCAGAAGGGCGGCGCGGTCTTCACGCATGTGCGCATCGCAAGATCGCCGGAGGACATCCATGCGATCCGTGTCTCGGCAGGGAAGGCCGACCTCATCCTCGGCTGCGATCTCGTCGTCTCCGGTTCGCGAAAAGTGTTGGCGGCGGTGCGTGAGGGCCATACAACCTTCGTCGCGAATACGGCGGAGATCATGCCGGGCGATTTTACCCGCGTTGCCGATTTCTCGCTGCCGACCGAGCGCCTGAAGCGCGCAATCCGCAAGGCGGCCGGCGACGAACGCGCGCATTTCTTCGACGCGACGAGGGCTGCCAGCGCGCTGTTCGGCAATTCGATCGGCGCCAACATGTTCATGCTTGGCTTCAGCCATCAGACCGGCGCGCTGCCGCTGTCGGCAGAGGCGGTGGAGCGGGCGATCGAGCTGAACGGCGAGGCCGTGGCAATGAACGTCGCGGCGTTCCGCTGGGGCCGCCGCGCCGCGCACGATCCGGAGTTCGTGCGCAAGCTCTCGGCCGGGACGGGTGCGGCCGCCGCGAGCAAGCCTTCGCAGTCGCTGGACGAGGTGATTTCGCGTCGTGCCGCTTTCCTGACGGATTACCAGAATGCCGCCTATGCGAAGCGCTACCTCGATCGAGTGGCGGCTGTGCGTGTTGCCGAGGCCAGGGCAGTACCGGGCTCGGCGGAATTGACGGAGGCGGTCGCCCGCAACCTGTTCAAGCTGATGGCCATCAAAGACGAATACGAGGTGGCACGGCTCTATACGGACGGATCCTTCCGGCGGCAGTTGAGCCAGGAGTTCCAGAGTTTCGACCGGCTCGAATTCCACCTCGCCCCGCCGATCCTCGGCCGCCGCGACGCCGACGGCACTCCGCGCAAATCCAGGTTCTCCGGCTGGATGATGAAGGGTTTTCACGTTCTGGCAGCCTTGAAGGGCCTGCGCGGGACCGTGCTGGACCCGTTCTCCTATAGTGAAGAGCGGCGTATGGAACGTTCGCTGCTCGACCGCTACGAAAAGGACATCGACCGTATCCTTTCCGTCCTGAAACCTCGCCGGCTGGAGGCCGCTGTTGCGCTTGGCTCGTTGCCGCAGTTGATTCGCGGCTACGGTCACGTCAAGCAGGCGAGCGTCGTGAAGGCCGATGCGGAGCGCGAGAGGCTGCTTGCCCGCCTCGACCAGCCGGAAGCCGAGCCGATGGTGCGCGCGGCCGAGTAGCGGCTATCGGAGAATGCTCGCGTAACGACAAATCCGTCGTTTTTCCGGCTGTTGCGGCGCGGATTTTTGTAACAGCGTTTATAATTCCATAATTTGCACCGCGCCGCGGACCACCCCTGTCTAAGCCTTTCTTAAGCGGATTGTGCCACTGGTTGGGGCGTATCAGGGCCGGGAATACGGCGTGTCATTCAGGCGAAAGAGCGACTATCCGGTCGACGTCTATATTCCGTTCGTGGGAACGCTTTTCCGCGACGGGCTGACCTTGTCTATTGGTTTCGCGGCCCAGACGCTGCTTGTTTTTCTCTGTTACTGGAAAACCCAGAACCAGATCTATCTCTACGTTGTAGCCGGGCTGGTGGCGGTCGCTGTACTGCGCCTCGGCAATATGAGCAAATACCGCAATGCGCCGCCACCCAAGGATTGGGAGGAGGCGCGGCAGCGCGAAAACGACTACATCCTCTACGGCTCGATGCACGGCCTCATGCTGGGGCTGTTCTGCTTCGTCGCAATCTATTTAACCAGCGACAGCTTTGCCGAAATCGCCGCTGTATGTGTCACGCTCGCCTCCATCACCTCCATTGCGGGGCGCAACTATGGTTCGCCGCGCATGGTCATGATTTTCATCGTGACCACGACCTGGCCCATCTCACTGGCATTCATCCTTCGCGGTGACGTCTATCACGTCATTCTGGGGATGCTGTCAGCCCCGTTCTTCTTCGCTATCAAACGCTTTGCCGATCTCGTCCGCGAAGTGCTGTTCACCGCGTTGTCGGAAGAGAAAAAAGCCAACAACCTTGCGCAGCGTTTCAACCGGGCGCTGAACACCATGTCGCACGGTCTCGTGATGCTGGGGCCGGACGGCAAGGTCGTCGTCGCCAATGCCGAAGCGGCGCATCTGATGTCGCTCAAGACCACGGAAGCGTTGCTCGGCCGCTCCATCCATTCGCTGCTGATGCGCGGCGTGGCCGGCGGGTTGCTCGATGCCAAGGACTGCCGTTTCGTCGAGGCGCAGCTGACGCGCGCGCTGAGCGAGGGGCGGAACCGCAAGGTGCTGGTCTCGTTCACCAACGGCCAGCACTACGAATTCTCGGCGCGCGAAGGCAGCCAGGAACTGGGCGTCATCACCTTCGAGGACGTGACGGCGCGCGTCGAGGCGGAGGAGAAGATCCGCTCGATGGCGCGATACGACAGCCTGACCGGCCTGCCCAATCGCGCCTATTTCCACGAGATCGTCGCGGAGGCGCTTGCCGGCGGCGACCGAGGCAGAATCTGCGCCATCGCCGTGCTCGATCTCGACGACTTCAAGAGCGTCAACGACACGCTCGGCCACCCGATCGGCGACGGCCTGATCTACGCCGTCGCCGAGAAACTTGCTGCCTTTGCCGGCGAGACGACCAAGGTCAGCCGGTTCGGCGGCGACGAGTTCATGGTGTTCTTCGACCGGGTTGAGGACGAGAGCCACCTGGCTTCGATGCTCGACCGCATCTTCGCCGGTCTGCAGGGGGAGGTCGATGTCGCCGGCCATGCGCTACGCGTGCAGGTCAGCGGCGGCGCGGTGCTGTCGCGGGTGAAGGACACCGACGTCGACGCGATGATCGTCAAGGCAGACCTCGCGCTCTACAAGGCCAAGGAACTCGGCAAGAACAACTGGCGGCTGTTCGAATCGGCGATGGACGCCGCCTTCCGCAACAAGCAACTGATGAAAGCCGACCTGCGCACGGCGATCGAGACGCGGTCGCTGCGGGTGGTCTACCAGCCGATCGTTTCGATGGGCACGATGCGGATCGCAAGCTGCGAGGCGCTCTGCCGCTGGGACCATCCCGACCTCGGCCCGATCTCCCCCGGCATCTTCATCCCGCTGGCGGAGGAAATGGGCATCATCTCCGACATCAGCACCTTCATGCTGGATTCGGCCTGCCGGGAATGCGCGAAATGGCCCGAGCCGATCGCTGTGTCCGTCAACCTGTCGGCGCGCGATTTCCGCAACCGCGACATCGTCGAGAAGGTGCGCGATGCGTTGGCCGCCTCCGGGCTGCCGGCGCAACGGCTGGAGATCGAGGTCACGGAAACCGCATTGCTCGACGACAAGGCGCTGACGCGCAAATTCATCGAGGAGATGCGGCAGATCGGCGTGCGCATCGCGCTCGACGATTTCGGCACCGGCTATTCCAGCCTGAGCTACCTGCACACGCTGCCGCTCGACAAGATCAAGATCGACCGCAGCTTCCTGCTCGACGTGACCCGCAACCCGCGTTCGCTGGAACTGCTGAAGGGCATCGTCAACCTGTCGCGGCCGCTGGGGCTGACGGTGACGATCGAGGGGGTCGAGACCTTCGACCAATTGAAGATCCTGGCCAACGAGGTGAAGCCGGACCTTCTGCAGGGTTTCCTGTTCGGTTCGGCGCTCTCGGCCACGGGCATCGAGACGATGTCCACCACCGTCTGGCCGTTCGCGCCGGAACAGCCGGGCACGAGGCGCAAGTCGCGCCGCTGAACGGCCGCGAATCGGCCTTCGTTCTTTCCTCTTTCGCGGCCGCCGCATGCCCTCGGGATGACGTCCCACCCCGGCCAGCATGCCTTATGCCAAGCAGTCGAAGCACCTTGCACCGCATTGGTAAACGCCTACGTTAACTTTTTCTTAACGTTAACGCCTGGTAAACAAGATGCGTCGAGTTTTCGCCTTTACACACGGACGGTCGCGGTACACCCTTGCAACGGCGGGGATAGGGGCCAAGAAATGACGGAAATGCGCTTAGCGCCGGGCAATGTTGCCGGCGCCACGGTCGAGGCTGTTCAGGAAGTCTCGGAGTTTTCAAGAAAAGTCTCGGAGCTTCTGGAGCGAACGGAATACAGGCGCTGCGACAAGGGTGAGGATCTGGAAGATATCTATAGGCTGCGGTACAAATCTTACCGGCTTTCGGACATGGTTCCGGAGAATGCTGACCAAATCATAAGCGATTCTCTCGACGATACGGCAAATTGTTACAAGTTTGGTGTTTATATAGATGGGAGGCTCGTCAGTACGCTTCGAATTCATCATGTGACGAGCGAACAGCCATTCTCGCCATCCATGATGTTGTACGCCGATATTCTTAAGCCGTATCTCGCGGCAGGCGAGAGTTTCATCGATCCAAGTCGTCTCGCGGCCGATCCGGAGTGGTCCCGTATCTATCCGCAGATTCCTTATCTGACACTGCGGCTGGCGGGGGTTGCCTGCTTCCATTTCGAGGCGCCGTACTGCATGTCGACCATAAAGGACGAGCATTCAGGCTTTTACAAGCGTGTGTTCCGCTCCGAGCAGATCGGCGAACGTCGTCAATATCCGGGACTGCATTCTTCCGGTCTTCTCTACCGGGCTACGGTCGCCGCGATCCGCGAAAGGTCGTTCACCCGCTACCCGTTCTTCAAATCCACGGCAATGGAACAGCGCATGCTGTTCGCTCGGCCCGGACGGGGAGAACTGGTGCCTTTGACGATCCTGCCGACGGCGAAATACTTCAAAGACGCCGCCTGAACGGTCTCCAGCGGGGCCGGCGAACGGAATTCCCGGTCCCATGCCGATATTAGGCTAATGTCGTGTTGCATTGGCCGATCGTATCGGCACTATGACCGGACAACGCGCAAAGCGGATCGGGAGGAGCATGGTCATGGCATCGACGGCATCTGCCGCCGCCTCAGACCTCGATACGTTTCCGAAATATCTGCTGCTGAACGCCGCCCGGTTCGGCGACAAGCCGGCCATGCGCCACAAGGATTTCGGCATCTGGCAAAGCTGGAGCTGGGCTGAGCAGTTCGCCGAAATCCGCAAGTTCGCGATTGGGCTGCAAGCGCTGGGCCTGCGCAAGGGCGACAACATCGCCATCATTGGCTCGAACCGGCCCCGCCTCTACTGGACGTTCACAGCGGCGCAGTCGCTGGGCGCGGTGCCGGTGCCGGTCTATGGCGACGCCGTCGCCGACGAGATGGCCTATGTGCTTGACCATGCCGGCGCGCGCTTCGCGGTGGTGCAGGACCAGGAGCAGGTCGACAAGATTCTTGGTACGCTGGAACGCATCCCGACGCTCGGCGCGGTCATCTACGACGAGCCGCGCGGGCTGCGCGACTATCGGCAGGCGATGCTGCATTCGTTCGAAAGCGTGCAGCAGCGCGGCGAAGAAGTCCTGTCCGGCGATCCGCAAAGCGGCAAGGTGTGGGAGGAGGGCATCCGCGCGGCCTCCGGCAACGATACCTCGGTGATGCTCTACACGTCGGGCACTACCGGGCGGTCTAAGGGCGTCATGATCCCCGCGCGCGGCTCGGTCAACGCCGCGCGTGACACGGCAGCTTTTGACAGGCTCACCGAAGCCGACAGCGTGCTCGCCTACCTGCCGCTGGCCTGGGTCGGCGACCATTATCTCAACTACGCGCAGGGTTATGTCTCGGGTTTCTGCATGAACTGCCCGGAAAGCAGCGAGACGGTGGCGCAGGATCTGCGCGAGATCGCGCCGACCTTCTACTTCGCGCCGCCGCGCGTGTTCGAATCGCTGCTGACCAGCGTCACCATCCGGATGGAGGACGCCGGCCGGCTGAAGCGCTGGATCTACAAGCGCTGGATCGGCGTCGCCGGCAAATGTGGCGAGGCGATTCTTGAAGGACGGCCGGTGCCGCTGCTCGCCCGCCTCGACTATGCGCTCGGAAAATTCCTGATCTACCAGCCGATGCGCAATGTGCTCGGGCTGGCCAACATCCGCGTCGCCTATACGGCGGGCGAGGCGATCGGCCAGGATCTTTTTTCGTTCTTCCGTTCGCTTGGCATCAATTTGAAGCAGCTTTACGGGCAGACGGAAGCCTTCCTCTATGTGACCTGCCAGAAGGACAGCGCCGTGCGCGCCGACACGGTCGGGCCTGCGGCGCCGAATGTCGACATCCGCATCACCGATGCGGGCGAAGTGCAGTTCCGCTCGCCCGGCCAGTTTTCCGGTTACTTCAAGCAGCAGGAGACGACCGCCGAGACCGTTACCGAGGATGGTTTCGTCAAGACCGGCGACGCGGGCTTCTTCGATGCGTCGGGGCAGCTGAAAATCATCGACCGGGCCAAGGATGTCGGCAAGCTGAAATCGGGCGCGCTGTTCGCGCCGAAATACATCGAGAACACGCTAAAATTTTTTCCGAACATCAAGGAGGCGGTGGCCTTCGGCGACGGGCACGACTTCGTCGGCGTGTTTTTGAACATCGACCTGCAGGCGGTCGGCAACTGGGCGGAGCGCAACAACATCGCCTACGCTTCCTACCAGGAACTCGCCGGCCACCCGGAGGTGTACAAAATCATCGCCGGTCATGTCGACGAGACCAATCGGCGGCTGTCGCGCGAGCCGGTGATGGCGGGCGCGCAGATCAGGCGGTTTCTCATCCTGCACAAGGAGCTCGACGCCGACGACGGCGAGCTGACGCGGACGCAGAAAGTGCGGCGCGCCTTCGTCGCCGATCGCTACCGGCCGCTGGTCGAGGCGCTGTACGACGGCTCGACGGAAAAGTTCGTGGATACGGAGGTCACCTACGAGGACGGCCGCAAGGGGCGCATCAGCGCCACGGTGAAGATAGCGGAGGCGAAGACCTATGAGCCGGCGGGCGGCGCTGAACGAGGCCTTGCCGCATGAGCGCGGGGCCGGCGCACTCCGTCGCGATTGCCGAGCCGGGCGCCGGTGAGATGCTGATGGACGTTCGCAATGTCTCGCTCTCCTTCGGCGGTGTGAAGGCGATCACCGATATCTCTTTCGACATCCGCAAGGGCGAGATCAGGGCGATCATCGGGCCGAACGGCGCCGGAAAGACCTCGATGCTCAACGTCATCAACGGGTTCTATACGCCGCAGAAGGGCGAGATCGTCTTTCGCGGAAAGACAAGGCGCGGGATGAAACCGCATCATGCGGTGCGCCAGGGCATCGCGCGCACCTTCCAGAACGTCGCGCTGTTCAAGGGCATGTCGACGCTGGACAACATCATGGCCGGGCGCTCGGTGCATATGAACAAAAACCTGTTCTGGCAGATGTTTTGGCATGGCCCGGCGCTGCGCGAAGAGATCGCGCACCGCGAGAAGGTGGAAGAGATCATCGACTTCCTCGAGATCCAGCACATCAGGCGGACGCCGGTGGGAAAACTGCCCTACGGGCTGCAGAAGCGGGTGGAGCTTGGCCGGGCGCTGGCCATGGAACCGTCGCTGCTGCTGCTCGACGAGCCGATGGCCGGCATGAACCTCGAAGAGAAGGAGGACATGAGCCGCTACATAATCGACGTCAACCGCCAGCGCGGCACCACGATCGCGCTGATCGAGCACGACATGGGCGTGGTCATGGACCTTTCCGACCGGGTCGTGGTTCTCGACTACGGCAAGAAGATCGCCGACGGCGTTCCCGACGCCGTGAAGTCAAACCAAGCCGTCATCGCCGCTTATCTCGGCGTCGCGCACTGAAAGGAGTTTTCCATGGTCGTCGCAGGTTTCGCCCTTACCCCGCTCATCTCGCTTATTGCCGGCGTGCTGATCCTGATAATGCCGAGGCTGCTGAATTACATCGTGGCGATTTATCTTATCGTCATCGGGCTGCTGGGGTTGTTTCCGCAGTTGGCGGGGTGAGGGATTGATGCTTGTCGCAGCACCCCCCTCTGTCCTGCCGGACATCTCCCCCTCAAGGGGGGAGATCGGCTTTCATCTCGGCGTTCGCCAATCTCCAAGGTTGACGAATGGGCGGCAAGCTGGCCACAGCCAATCTCCCCTCTTGAGGGGGAGATGTCCGGCAGGACAGAGGGGGGTGGGCGGCGCGAGTTATGACCAAGCGGAGGCCTCATGGACCTCCTGAACGCCATCTTCGTAAAACCCTTCGCGGACATGATCGCCGCGCCGGATTTTTTGCTGCAGGTTCTGTGGGAGGGGTTGGTCGCCGGCGTGCTCTATGCGCTGATCGCGCTGGGGTTCGTGCTGATCTACAAGTCTTCGCGCATCTTCAATTTTGCGCAGGGCATCATGGTGGTGTTCGCCGCGCTGACGCTGATCGGTTTTCACGAGCACGGCGTGCCGGCGCTGCTGGCCGTGCCGCTGACGCTGGTGGTGATGTTCATCCTTGCGGTCGCCATCGAGCGGGTGGTGCTCAGGCCGCTGGTCAACCAGCCGGACATCATCCTGTTCATGGCCACCATCGGCATCACGCTGTTCCTGGTCGGCTTCGGCGAGATCATTTTCGGCGGCGAGAACAAGGTGATGATCACCGAGGAATTGCACATTCCGACAGGCAGCTACACGTTCGAGCCGTTTGGCGGTTTCGTGTCGATCGAGCAGAAGGACCTTACCGCCGTGGTCGGCGCGGTGGTGCTGGTCGTGGCGCTGCTGGTGTTCCTCAACCGCTCGAAGATGGGGCGCGCCATCAGGGCGCTCGGCGACAATCATCAGGCCGCCCTCTCCGTCGGCATATCGCTGTCGACCATCTGGGTGCTGGTGTGGTTCATCTCTGGGGTCATCGCGCTGGCCACCGGCATCGTCTGGGGTGCGCGGGCCGGCGTCTCCTTTGCACTGGAGGTCATCGCCTACAAGGCGCTGCCGGTGCTGATGCTGGGCGGGCTGGAGTCGGTGTCGGGCGCCATCATCGGCGGCATCGCGATCGGCATTCTGGAAAAACTCTTCGAGATCTACTGGGGCCAGCCGCTGCTCGGCGGCAACACCGAGACCTGGTTCGCCTTCGTGTTGGCGTTGCTCGTGCTGCTGTTCCGGCCGCAGGGCCTGTTCGGCGAACGTATCATCGAGCGGGTGTGATGACGTGATGTCCGTCGACGTTTCGCTCTTTCGCACCCCCCTCTGTCCTGCCGGACATCTCCCCCTCAAGGGGGGAGATTCGCAGCTTCGGCGCCACCGCCAATCTCCCCCCTTGAGGGGGAGATGTCCGGCAGGACAGAGGGGGGTGACTTGGCGATATGGATGGGTGCGATAAATGCTCTACCGCACCGCCGGCCAGTTCAAGACGTCCTACCGCGCCGATCATGCGCTGTTTCCGGTCAAGCAGGATGCGTGGCTGCTCGGTTTCATCCTGCTGCTCGCCTTCGTCGTCTTTCCGATGACAGCCGACGAATTCGTCTTCCGCGCGCTGCTGACGCCGGTGCTGATCTATGCGCTGGCGGCGCTCGGGCTGAACATTCTCACCGGCTATGCAGGGCAATTGTCGCTCGGCACGGGAGCCTTCATGGGCGTCGGCGCCTATGCCTGCTACAAGCTGACGACCATTTTTCCCGGCCTCAATCTCATAGTAGCAATCCTGCTGTCGGGTTTCTTCTCGGCGGCCATCGGCGTCGCCTTCGGCCTGCCGTCGCTCCGCATCAAGGGGTTTTACCTCGCCATCGCGACGCTCGCCGCGCAGTTCTTCCTGGTTTGGCTGTTCGAGAAATGGTCGTGGCTCTATAACGACAATTCCTCGGGCGCGATCCAGGTGCCGACCATCTCGATCTTTGGTCATCCGGTTGCAGGACCGAACGCCACGGCAATCGTGCAATATTACGTGGTACTGGTGATCGTGGCTGGCATCACCTGGATGGCGATCAATATCACGCGCGGACGGATCGGGCGGATGTGGAAGGCGGTGCGCGACATGGATATCGCCGCCGAGCTCGTCGGCATCAATCTGATGAAGGCAAAGCTCTCGGCCTTCGCCGTGTCGTCCTACATCGTCGGTGTCGCCGGCGCGCTGTTCGTGTTCCTGTGGCGCGGCGCGGCGGAGCCTGTTGCCTTCGACATTCCGCTGTCCTTCCGCGTGCTCTTCATCGCCATCATCGGCGGGCTGGGTTCGGTGCTCGGCAATTATCTCGGCGCGATCCTGATCGTGGCGCTGCCGGTGATCATCAGCGGGCTGCCGGCGGCGGTCGGCCTGCCGCTGAGCTCGGCGACGGTCGAACACCTGAACACCATGACGATCGGCGCGCTGATCATCCTGTTCCTGATCGTCGAGCCGCACGGGCTGGCGCGCTTCTGGGCAATCATCCGGGAAAAGCTCATCATGTGGCCTTTTCCGCATTAGGGTTTTGCGAATAGCGGCCGCCGGGCCGCTTTTGCGGCGGGGCGACCCGCCGGCGGGTACGAGAAACGCAACTGGAGGAACCGCATGAAACGCCTGATCTCAACGATGCTCCTCGCGGGCAGCCTGTCCGCGGGGCTGGCCGGCCAGGCTCTGGCCGAGGACGTCATCAACGTCACGAACCTGTCCTACCGCACCGGGCCTTTCGCGGCGACTGGAACGCCTGTCATGAACGGCCAGCGCGACTACATGACGATGCTCAACGAGCGCGACGGCGGCTTGAACGGCGTCAAGATCAAATATGACGAGTGCGAAACCGGCTACAACACCGAAAAGGGCGCCGAGTGCTACGAGAAGACCAAGAGCATCAGCGTCGTGACCCAGCCCTGGTCGACGGGCATCACGCTGCAGGTGCTGCCGAAATCCAATGTCGACAAGGTGCCGATCCTGGCGCCCGGCTACGGTTTTTCGCCGATGACCGACGGAAAGGTTTTCCAGTGGGCGTTCAACCCGCCGGCGACCTATTGGGACGGCGCGTCCATGATCCTGAAGAACATCTCCGAGGGCAATCTGGAAAGCCTTAAGGGCAAGAAGATCGTGCTGCTGCACCTCGACGCGCCCTACGGCAAGGAACCGATCCCGCTGCTGCACGCCTATGCCGAGAAATACGGTTTTACCCTGCTGCCGATACCGGTCGGGCTGAAGGAGATGCAAAACCAGTCGGCGCAGTGGCTGCAGATCCGCCGCGAGCGGCCCGATTTCGTGCTGATGTGGGGCTGGGGCGCCATGAATGCCGGCGCGCTGGCCGAGGCGGCCAAGACGAAGTTCCCGATGGACAAGTTTGTCGGCATCTGGTGGTCGGGCAGCGACGCCGATCTGAAGACCATCGGCGAGGCCGGCAAGGGCTACCGCTCGCTGTCCTGGAGCTTTCCGGTCTCCGATTCCAAGGTGATGAAGGACATCAAGCAGTTGGTCGTGGAGGCCGGCAAGTCGATGCTGCCGCGCGAGGAATTCGACTACGTCTTCTATCAGCGCGGGGTGGTGATCTCGATGTTCGTGACCGAGGGCATCAAGGCGGCGCAGAAACATTTCGACACCAAGGTGGTGACGCCCGAGCAACTGCGCTGGGGTTTCGAGAATTTGAAGCTGGACGAGGCCTATCTGAAGGAGATCGGCATGGAAGGCATGGTGCCGCCGTTCTCGACCTCCTGCGGCAATCATGCCGGCCATTCCGGCGCCTGGATGCTGCAATGGGACGGGGCGAAGTTCGTGAAGGTGTCGGACCGGCTGGAGGCCGACCAGGGTATGATCGAGCCGCTGGTGCTTGAGGGGGCGAAGAAATATGCCGAGTCCAACGCGCCCTGGCCGATCAACGAAGCGTGCAAGTAGCGCTGCGTCTCCCTCCCCCTTGAGGGGAGGGTGCCGAGCGAAGCGAGGCGGGTGGGGTAACCTCAACCGCTTCGACCTTCAAAAAGAGGCGTTGGAGCATTGCTGAGATGACCCCACCCGGCCGCTTCGCGGCCACCCTCCCCTCAAGGGGGAGGGAAACGCCGGAGCCCCGCATGACTGATCCGTCTCCTTCCTCGCCCGCCATCCTCTCGGTGAACAACATCGAGGTGATCTACGATCACGTCATCCTGGTGCTGAAAGGCGTGTCGCTGTCGGTGCCGACGGGCGGCATCACCGCGCTGCTGGGCGCCAACGGCGCCGGCAAGACCACGACGCTGAAGGCGATCTCCAACCTGCTGCGCGGCGAGCGCGGCGAGGTGATCAAGGGTACCATCGTCTTCGCCGGTGAAGAGGTGCAGGCCCGCTCGCCCAACGAACTGGTGCGGCGCGGCTGCATCCAGGTGATGGAGGGCCGCCACTGCTTCGCCCATCTGTCGGTCGAGGACAATCTTATGACCGGCGCGTTCACGCGGCGCGACGGCAACGCCGCGATCCGCGCCGATCTCGACCTGGTCTACGGGTATTTTCCGCGGTTGAAGGTGCGGCGGACCAGCCAGGCGGGCTACACTTCGGGTGGCGAGCAGCAGATGACGGCGATCGGCCGGGCGCTGATGAGCCGGCCAAAAATGATCCTGCTCGACGAGCCGTCGATGGGGCTGGCGCCGCAACTGGTCGAGGAAATCTTCGAGATCGTGAGAAAGCTCAACGAGGAGCAGGGTGTGTCCTTCCTGCTCGCCGAGCAGAACACCAACATCGCGCTGCGTTATGCGAAATACGGCTACATCCTCGAATCCGGCCGCATCGTGCTCGACGGCGCGGCGTCGGCGCTCAGACAGAACGAGGACGTCAAGGAGTTTTATCTCGGCGTCGGCGGCGAAGGGCGCAAATCGTTCCGCGACGTGAAGCATTACAAGCGCAGGAAGCGGTGGCTGTCTTAGGCCTACAGGCCGGATGCATGGGACTTTTGAGAGAGCGACTTCGATTTTCAAGAAAATTGCGTCGCTCTTGTCGCAGCCGCGGGCCCAATCGAAGCATTGCCCTCGCGGCATGATTTCGCTATGTGCCAAAACACGATCTTCGGAGGGACCCGCATGGCCGACCACACCCCGACCGGACCGCTCGAGCTGGGCGCCGAGATGGAATATTCCGAGCACGAGAACACCTACCGGATGTTCGTGCAATTGGCGAAGTGGGGTACGATCATTTGTGCCGCGCTGCTGGTGGCCATGGCCTTCGGGTTTTTTGTCGGCGGCTTCTTCTCCGGGCTGATCCTGTTCATTGTTGTCGTGGCCGGCGGCGGATACGTTCTGCGCGACATGCCCGCGCATATTACCTGACGGAAGCATCCCGCCTGGCGATTTCGTTCCGTGGCCGACAGGTTTCGGCCGCGCGGGAGAGTGCAACGTTCCAACCGGAGGGAAATAGGCGGTGGGACAGGTCATATTCATACCCAGGGAAGTCGATGCCGGCGAGACACGCGTCGGCGGCTCGCCGGAGACGGTGAAGCGTCTTGCCGGGCTGGGTTTCGAGGTCGTGGTCGAGGCGGGCGCGGGTCTGGGCTCGCGCATCGTCGATGCGGATTTCGCCGCGGCGGGCGCGACCATCGGCAAGGCGTCCGACGCCGGCCGGGCGGACGTGGTGCTGAAGGTACGCCGCCCGACGGCCGCCGAACTCAAAGGCTACAAGGCAGGCGCGGCGGTCCTTGCGATCATGGATCCCTATGGCAATGACGCCGCACTTGCCGACATGGCGCGCGCCGGCGTGACCGGCTTCGCCATGGAACTGATGCCGCGCATCACCCGTGCGCAGGTGATGGACGTGCTGTCGTCGCAGGCGAATCTCGCCGGCTACCAGGCGGTGATCGATGGTGCTGCCGAATACGACCGGGCGCTGCCGATGATGATGACGGCGGCCGGCACCGTGCCGGCGGCGAAGGTCTTCATCATGGGCGTCGGCGTCGCCGGCCTGCAGGCGATCGCTACGGCGCGGCGGCTGGGCGCCATCGTGACGGCGACCGACGTGCGCCCGGCGGTGAAGGAGCAGGTCGCCTCGCTGGGTGCAAAGTTCCTGGCGGTCGAGGACGAGGAATTCAAGGCGGCCGAGACGGCGGGCGGCTACGCCAAGGAAATGTCCAAGGAATATCAGGCCAAGCAGGCTGCGCTGACCGCCGACCACATCGCCAAGCAGGACATCGTGATCACCACCGCGCTGATCCCCGGACGCCCGGCGCCGAAGCTGGTGTCGGCGGCGATGGTGGCTTCCATGAAAGCGGGGTCGGTGATCGTCGATCTCGCGGTCGAGCGCGGCGGCAATGTCGAGGGCGCGGTGGCGGGCCAGGTCGTGACCACCGACAATGGCGTGAAGATCGTCGGCCATCTGAACGTGCCCGGCCGCGTCGCCGCCTCGGCCTCGCTGCTCTATGCGAAGAACCTGTTCGCATTCCTGGAGACGATGGTCGACAAGGCAGCGAAGCAGATCGCCATCAAGCGCGACGACGAGCTGGCCAAGGCAACCATGCTGACCGACGGCGGCAACGTCGTGCATCCGAATTTTGCGGCTGCGGCGGCACTTGTCACGGCGGAGCCGGCCAAGCCTGCCGCCGCGGCGGCCGAAGGCCCGGCCCGCCATGTCGAGCCTGTCGAACCGTCGAAACCGAAGGTCGTCAGGAAAAAGGGCGCGGGCGCAGCGCCGGCTGAAGGTCCGTACAGGCACGTCGAGGCGCCCGAGCCGGCGGCCAAACCCGCGGGCCGCAGGAAATCCGCCAAGAAGACCCAGGGAGACGCATGATGGAACAGTCGGCGCTTCAGCAGGCTCTCGACCAACTCGACAAGGCGACCGAGGCGGTCAAGCTCGCGGTTCAGGATCTGGCCAACGCTCCGGCCGCCGCCGATGCGGCGGGCGACGCGGCGCACGCGCTGTCGGGCGGAGCGATCGATCCCTTCGTCTTCCGCTTCGCCATCTTCGTGCTGGCAATCTTCGTCGGCTACTATGTGGTCTGGTCGGTGACGCCGGCCCTGCATACGCCGCTGATGGCGGTCACCAATGCGATCTCTTCGGTCATCGTGGTCGGCGCGCTGCTGGCGGTCGGTATCTCGGCCTCCGGTGCTGCCACCGGCTTCGGCTTCGTGGCGCTGGCGCTCGCTTCCGTGAACATCTTCGGTGGGTTCCTGGTCACCCAGCGCATGCTCGCCATGTACAAGAAGAAAGAGAGCGCCAAGTAGGTCGCCCCACAAATGACGACGATCAAGCGGCTCATTGCCTTTATATCGGCGGTAATCTTTGCCGGTGGCGTCGTTTTCGCGCGTCCGCTGACTGATTCGGAACACCGTCAGCTCGCCGATACAGTTGCCGCTTTCAATGCGGGAACGCGCGATGCGGATTACTCAATAGTGACCAAGACCATTCCGCCGAAGGTCGTCGCGTATCTAGCAAGCACAGCCGGCATTGAGGTCGAGGCGCTGAACAAGTTGATGATCGAGCAACTGACCACTGCTCTTGCGGGGATCAAGCTTGAGTCTTTCAGCATGGATCTTGCCAATGCTCTCCAGCGAGAACTGCCGACCGGGGAACCGTACGTGCTGATCCCCACGGTGACGATCATGGACGCAGGCGAAACTGGCAGGTTTAGGGCGACTTCGCAGACGCTTGCCCTTCTCGATGAAGGCGCCTGGTATCTACTTCGTGTCAACGATGCGCAGCAGGTTGTGATTATGCGCCAGGTTTATCCGCAGTTCATTGGTGTCGAATTTGATGGCGGGTCGGTGGAGGCCTTAAAGTAGCATGAACGCCAACCTCGCTTCCTTCCTCTATCTCGTTTCCGGCATCCTGTTCATCCTGGCGCTGCGCGGCCTGTCGCATCCGACCACCAGCCGGCAGGGCAATCTTTACGGCATGGTCGGCATGGCCATCGCCATCGTCACGACGCTATTCCTTGCGGCGCCTTCGGGCGGCAAGTGGCTGCTGATCGCCGTCGGCCTCGCCATAGGCGGCGGCGTCGGCGCCTACACGGCGCGGCGCATCGCCATGACGGCTATGCCGCAACTCGTTGCCGCGTTCCATTCGCTCGTCGGCCTTGCCGCCGTCATGGTCGCTGCCGCCGCCATCTACGCGCCGGAGAGTTTCGGGATCGGCAGGGTCGGCGACATCCACAGCCAGGCGCTGGTGGAGATGAGCCTTGGCGTCGCCATCGGCGCCATCACCTTCACCGGCTCGGTCATCGCCTTCCTGAAACTCGACGGCCGCATGTCGGGCAAGCCGATCATGCTGCCGATGCGGCATCTCATCAACATCCTGCTTGGCGCGGCTTTGGTCGTGCTGATCGTCATGCTGGTGACCACCGAAAGCACGACGATCTTCTGGCTGATCGTTGTCGCATCTCTGGCGCTCGGCGTGCTGCTCATCATCCCGATCGGCGGCGCCGACATGCCGGTGGTGGTGTCGATGCTGAACAGCTATTCGGGCTGGGCGGCGGCGGCACTTGGCTTCACGCTGGGCAATCTGGCGCTGATCATCACCGGTGCGCTGGTAGGCTCGTCCGGTGCGATCCTCAGCTACATCATGTGCAAGGGCATGAACCGGAGCTTCATCTCGGTCATCCTCGGCGGTTTCGGCGGCGAGACGGCGGCGGCCAGCGACGACGGCATCGAGCGCACGGTCAAGCAGGGCTCGGCCGACGACGCCGCCTTCCTGATGATGAACGCGCAGAAGGTGATCATCGTCCCGGGCTACGGCATGGCGGTGGCGCAGGCCCAGCATGCGCTGCGCGAGATGGCCGACAAGCTGAAGGCGCATGGCGTCGAGGTGAAGTATGCGATTCACCCGGTTGCAGGCCGTATGCCCGGCCACATGAACGTGCTCTTGGCCGAGGCCAACGTGCCCTATGACGAGGTGTTCGAGCTGGAGGACATCAACTCCGAGTTCGCGCAGGCCGACGTCGCCTATGTCATCGGCGCCAACGACGTGACCAACCCTTCGGCACGCGACGACAAGAACTCGCCGATCTATGGCATGCCGATCCTCGACGTCGACAAGGCCCGCACCTGCCTGTTCGTCAAGCGTTCGCTCGGCTCGGGATACGCCGGCATCGACAACACGCTGTTCTACAAGGACGGCACCATGATGCTGCTCGGCGACGCCAAGAAGATGACCGAGGAAATCGTCAAGGCGATGGATCATTGAGCGGTTGCCAAGCCGCAAACAGTCCGAGCCCGGCCATCGCGCCGGGCTTTTTGTTGGGCATAGCCACCTCAACGTTGCCCGCGGTTCACGGCGGATATACATATTGTGTTCGTATATCCAATGGAGCGTTGCGATGAAGGTTGCGAAATGGGGCAACAGCCTTGCAGTGCGCATTCCGGCCGCCGTCGTCGAAGCGCTCGACCTGAAAGAGGGAGATGAGATCGAACTTCGCGCCCGAGCAGGGGAGCAATTCGAGATATTGAAAGCGCCGTCCCGCGAAGACTTGATCAAGCGCCTGCGGGCCTATCGCGGCTGGCTTCCTGCAGATTTCAAGTTCGACCGTGATGAGGCCAATGAGCGGTAGTTTCTTCGACACGAATGTCCTGCTCGGTTTGGCGTTCCGGGAGGAGCGAGACACTTCGAAGGTGCTTGGTCTTCTAGCCGCAGGCGGGATGATCAGCGTCCAGGTTCTGAACGAGATCGCCAATGTTTCCCGCAAGAAACATCTGAAACCCTGGACGGAAATCAAAGACTTTCTGGAACTCATTCGCGGATTTCTTGCCGTGGTCCCGGTAACGGTCGAGATACACGAACAAGGTCTCAAACTCGCCGCGAAGCATGGCTTCTCGACCTACGATGCGATGATCGTCGCAGCCGCGCTTCTGAACGGCTGCGAGACTTTGTGGTCCGAGGACATGCATCACGGGATGGTAGTCGAGGGACAGCTCCGGATCGCCAACCCGTTCAGTGGGTAAGGGCCGGGCAAGCCCTACCGCTGCGCCTCCGTCGCCATCCTGACGGCGAAGCCGGCGAGGACCGTACCCATCAGCCAGCGCTGCAGCGTCATCCAGAAGGGATTGCGGCCGAGAAACAGGCTGATCGAGCATGCGCCGAGCACGATCATTGTGTTGACGGTGACGCTGGTCATGACCTGCGTTGCGCCGAGCAGCAGCGATTGGCCGAAAACGTCGCCGCGCGAGGGATCGATGAATTGCGGCAGCAGCGACAGGTAGAACACCGCAATCTTCGGGTTGAGCAGGGCCGTCAGGAAACCCATGAGGAACAGTTTTCGCGGACGGTCCTTCGGCAGGTCGCGGACGCGGAACGGCGACCGGCCGCCGGGGCGCACCGCCTGCCAGGCGAGCCACAGGAGATAGGCGGCGCCGGCGAGGCGCAGCACGTCGTAGGCATAGGGCACGGCAAACAGCAGCGCGGTGATGCCGAAGGCGGCGCAGAGCATGTAGATGACAAGGCCGAGCGCGACGCCGCCGAGCGAGATCAGTCCCGCCCTCGGCCCCTGGCCGATCGATCGCGAGACCAGGTAGATCATGTTCGGGCCGGGTGTCAGCACCATGCCGATGGCAATCAGGATGAAGGCGAGCAGGTTTGTCGGTTCGGACATGCTTTGAGCTTTCAGGATCAGGCGTTGGACGTGGGCGGCAGCCGCCAGGCGGCAATGCAACCCAGCAATGCGAGCGGCAGGAAGGCGAGGAAGAGCCAGGCCGCGACATTGGCTTCGGCCTCGCCGGAAAGTCCCTGCGAGAAGCCGCCGGCATTGGCGACGATGCCGCAGCTTGCCGCGCCGACGGCGTAGCCGATGCGCTGCATCGTCGGCACGGCGGAGGACGCGACGGTCTGCTCGGCCGCCGGCGCCGAGGCGACGATGATGCGGGTGACGAACGGCCAGGCGATGCCGAAGCCGCCGCCCTGCAGGACCGCGCAGGCAAGGATCAGCGGGATGTTGCCGGCGGGGACCGTCCAGGCGAAGCCGGCGACGCCGCCGGCGATCATAAGCGCGCCGGCAAGCACGAGGGAGCGCTCGCGCCGCGGCGGGGCGTTGGCGACCATGATCGACAGGATCGACCAGGCGATCGATTCGGCGGCGATGATGTAGCCCGTCGTCAGCACGGATATGCCGTGCAGGCTGGTCAGCAGCAGGGGTCCGTAGACGCCGAAGGAGCAGGTGGCGATCGAGAAGGTGGCGACCATGACCAGGCCGTTGCCGAGCGGCGTCCTGAGGTCGAAGGGCCGCGACGGGAACAGCCGCGCCGCCGGCAGTTTTGCATCGAGCATGAAGAATACAGCGATGCCGGCCAGTCCAGCAGCCAGCAGCAACGACGAGCGCAGCGGCTCCACCCTTACGCCGGCCAGCGCGATCAGCACCACGCTGGCCGCCATGACGGCAAGCGCCGCGACCGGGAAGCGCGGCAGCGCCGCGCCGTCCGAGCGCCGCCGGGTCGCCGCGGGGCCGCGCAGCACGAAAAGGCTGGCAAGTGCCGCGACCAGTCCGCCGATGACGAACACGCCAAAGGCCCAGCGCCAGGACAGGTGCTCGGAGAGCAATGCGCCCAGCATCGGGCCGCTGAAGGCGGCGACCCCCCAGATCGCGGAAATGACGCCGAAAAGCTGCGGCCAGATTTTTTTGGGGAACAGGCGCTCTACCGAGACGAAGGCCAGCGACACCAGCGCGCCGCCGCCAAGCCCCTCGACGATGCGGCCACCGAGGAACACCGGCATGGACGGCGCGGCCGCGCAGATCAGCGCGCCGGCGGAATAGAGGAGGGCGGCGACGACCATGTTGGTGCGCAGCGAGACGTAGCTGGTCATGCGCCCGGCCGCCGCGCCGGCGGTGATCGCGCCGATCTCGTAGACGGCCAGCGACCAGCCGACGAGTTCCACGCCCGAGAGGTCGCCGACCATGGCCGGCATGACGGTCGCCACCATCGTCTCGTTGGTGGCATGCAGCAGGATGCCAAGACAAATGAAGCAGAAGCGGGCGAGGTCGCCGCTCGCCCACATGACCCGCCAGTCCACCCGAACCGTTGTGCTTTCCGCCACGTCCTACTCCCTGTCAGCGCGTCCCGCGACGCGATGGCGGGGGTGATAGGACCTCAACCGGAGTTGAGGTCAAGAGGCTGGAAAGCCTGTCGATTGGGGCAGGGCGGGGCGGGACCAAGCAGGTTCGACGGGACTTACCAATTGGTGGGCAACGGCATTTTCCGACAGCAGGGATCGTCGCCGCGCCGCGAAAAATCCGCGCCGGCCGTCGATGCCTGCGTTTGCGGCGTCGGGCGGTATGGCGTCATGACGTGTCGGCAGGTTCCAGCGCCCACATGGCAAGTCCGTGGACGACGTCCAAGACCTCGTGGACGTCATGGGCGGGCTTTCGGCTCCAGCCGGGCGGCCGGCCGGGTTTCAGCGGACTGAGGCGGATCCAATTCGCGCGGCGACCTTTGCTGTGCGAACTGGCCGCGTCGCGCCGTCGGGTTTGTGCACCTGCTTTGCTTGCATCCCTGTCTCGGGCGAGTGCCGCGTCGCGCCGTGCCTTCCAGCGGGCAAAACGTTTTGCCTGGCCCGGCAGGTCGTCCAGCGCGGCAGCCAGCGCTTGCAGTCGGAGCGCCAGACGCGCCGCGTTTATAGGATCGCGAGGCGATGGCGGTCGCGGGAAGGAAGATGGATCGGCGACGCCGGGAAACAGAATGCGCGGCACGCTGTGCGCGGGCTGATAGCGGCGCTGGACGCGGAACGGGTCTCGCAGCGGATCGAGCAGCGGCAGGCTGAGCCGTTTCGGGCGGGCGGCGCGGATTTCCGCGGCCCGCCTGGCCGCTGCGGCACGCCTGAGATCGTCGCGCGACAGGGTGACGGCGATGCCGAAGCCGCGCAGCAGCGGTTCAGGGTTTTTCGGTTTCGGTTTTCGCGGGCGCTGCGGCGGCAAGGTCACCACCAGCCCGCGCGCCGCCACGATGATCAGCCTTCGCGCTGCTGCTTCGGCTGGGCGCAGCAGTCTGAGAACGGCGCGGTGGAGGCGGCGAGGGAGGGTCAGTGCCGGGGACAGTTTTTTTTCCGCCCGCGCCCGCCTTGAAGCGGCAGCGCCTTGCTGCGGAAACAAAAAAAACGGTCCCCCAGCACCAGGCTCACCGGCGCCAGGCTCACCGGCGCCAAGCTCCCCGGCGCCATGCCCGGCACCGGTAGCCATTCCGGCCTCAGCGCCAAGCTTGACACCGCCGCTCAGCCCGGCCATGGCGACGAGCATGGCGAGGATACGCTTCAGCGCCTCCCGGTTCTTGTCGATTGCCGCATTCCAGTCCATCGCCAGCACAGCCGCTTCCTTTCCCGACACGGGCGGCGAGGATTATCGCGCGGGTCGGGAGGGGCGGGGAAAGGTTTCGGGAAAATAATGCTGATGGATGCCGATAACGACCCGCCAGGGGAGAGCGATCCCGGGGAAACGGCAGCAAGCAAGTGCCGGGGAAGTTTGGCTTTTCCGTCCAGCGTGACCTCCGGGCTGCCACGGCGCCTTCTGGCGAAAGAAAATAAGGGCTCCGCTTTTTGTTCCCCGTAAAGCATCGTGTTGTACGGACGCATTTCGGGATGTTGGACGGACCCGTGCAATTTCGGGTCTGTCGGACAGTCGCATCCCGCGTTGCACTCCATCGCATGAGCCGGCTGCCGGCGAAGCCGGTTCAATTGCAAGGTCGCCCTCGGCGAAGCCTGCCGATGGCGGCCTGACCGCCGTAGCCCTTTCCCTAAAGGTTCGCCGCCGGGAAGCCAGCGCTCGGCCATTGCGCCTAACCCCTTGAAATCGTGCTTGGGCAAACCGGCGGTGGATAGCGGACTTGCCCCGCTGCCGCCCTATTGATCGCGAATCCTGTCCGACTGTATGCATTCCATCCGCGGAAGGGGTTAGGAGGTTGCGTTGCGTCGGACCATTCGGATTGCCCTTCTCGCTATTCCCTTTGCCTGCCTTGCCGCCTGTGTCGGGGAGGGCGATGCGGGGTCCACGCATGCCACGGCTGAGCCGTCCGGCCGGCCCGGCGTCACCAACTATCGCTGCGGTGAGGATGGCTCGATCACGGTCGAGAACCGCTCCAGCGAGGTGGTCCTGACTGACACGACCGGCGAGGCGGTGACCTTGCCCGCCGCGCCCGCCGAACAGCGCTCGCGCTACGGCATTCCCGGCTATGCGCTGGTGCTGGAAGGGGATAACGCGCTTTTCGTCAAGGGCGGCAAGCCCATGGACTGCGCCCGCTAAAGCATGCCGCACCCAACCGGCCTCATTCTGCCGGTGCCGGTCTGGGCCAAATCCATCGGGGCTTCGTCTTGTCCGGGCCACCAGCCCGGCCCTGCGACGAAGTCCTCGGCCTTGTCCCAAACCCTCACCGGCGGAATGAGGCCGGCGACACGCTTCCGCTTTGCCGGCATCGGAAACAGGCCGCCCCCGAAAAGGTTTTTTCGCGCCTGGCTCAAAGGCTGGCCGACGACGATTCAGCCGACAGTCACGGGCCCCCAATCGTCTCCAACAGCTTCAAACGATTGAAGTGCAGCGCACGCGGCGATTGCTCATTCTTCTTGACTAAAGCCGCGCAGGGCAACGGTTTTTTGACCTTTGACGCGGTGCAAAAAGCGCATTAAGTAGCCATCGTCCAGTCGCATCCGGATACGGTCCAAGTCGTTCCGGCGACGGACGGGCGACGAAGACAAGGGGCAGCCATGAGCCAATCACCAGCCACCCGCCAAACCCCGCGCGCCCGGCCACTCTCGCCGCATCTCAGCATCTACCGCCCGCCCATCACCATGACGATGTCGATCATCCATCGTATCACCGGCGGCGCGCTGTATTTCGGCACGCTGCTGGTCGCCTGGTGGCTGATCGCGGCGTCGACCTCGCAAAGCTATTTCGATTTCGTCGACGGCATCTTCGGCTCCTGGCTCGGGCGCCTCGTGCTGTTCGGCTACACCTGGGCGCTGATGCACCACATGATGGGCGGCATCCGCCATCTGGTCTGGGACACCGGCGCCGGGCTGGAGAAGCATACGGCGTCGAAGGTCGCCTGGGCGACGCTGGCCGCTTCGGTCGTGCTGACGCTGGCAATCTGGATCGGTGGCTATCTGGCGCGGGGAGCCTGACCATGAGCGGCGGCAACAAGGACATGCGCACCGCGCTCGGAAAAGTCCGCGGACTTGGATCGGCGCGCGAAGGCACTGAGCATTTCTGGAGGCAGCGGCTGACGGCTGTAGGCAACATCCCGCTGACCCTGTTCTTCGTCGGCCTGCTGGTGGCACTGAACGGCGCCGGCTTCGACGAGACCCGCGCCGTGCTCGCCAGCCCGTTCGTGGCGCTGGTGCTGCTGCTTTTCGTGATCTCCGGCCTCTACCACATGCGCTTGGGCATGCAGGTGATCATCGAGGACTATATCCACGGTGAGGGCATGAAGCTCGCGCTGCTGCTCGCCAACACCTTCTTCACTATCGCGGTCGGGGTGTTCACCGGCTTCGCTCTGCTCAAAATGGCGTTCGGGGGCTGATCCAGTGGCACAGGCAATATCGGCGGCCGCCGGCAAGGGTTACAATTTCGTCGATCACAAATTCGACGTGGTGGTGGTGGGCGCCGGCGGCGCCGGCCTGCGGGCCACGCTGGGCATGGCCGAGCAGGGGCTGCGCACCGCCTGCATCACGAAAGTCTTCCCGACGCGCTCGCACACCGTCGCCGCTCAGGGCGGTATCGCCGCGTCGCTGGCCAATATGGGGCCGGACAACTGGCAGTGGCACATGTACGACACCGTCAAGGGGTCGGACTGGCTGGGCGACGTCGACGCCATGGAATATATGGTGCAGCAGGCGCCGGCGGCGGTCTACGAGCTTGAGCACTACGGCGTTCCTTTCTCGCGCACCGAGGAAGGAAAGATCTACCAGCGGCCTTTCGGTGGCCACATGACCCAGTTCGGCGAAGGCCCGCCGGTGCAGCGCACCTGCGCCGCCGCCGACCGCACCGGCCACGCCATCCTGCACACGCTCTACGGCCAGTCGCTGCGCCACAACGCGCAGTTCTTCATCGAATATTTCGCGCTCGACCTGATCATGGAGCCGGACGGCCGCTGCACCGGCGTGGTCGCCTGGAACCTCGACGACGGCACGATCCACCGCTTTTCGGCAAAAATGGTGGTGCTGGCGACGGGCGGTTATGGCCGTGCCTATTTCTCGGCGACCTCGGCGCACACCTGCACCGGCGACGGCGGCGGCATGGTGGCGCGCGCCGGGCTGCCGCTGCAGGACATGGAGTTCGTGCAGTTCCACCCGACCGGCATCTACGGCGCGGGATGCCTGATCACCGAGGGTGCGCGCGGCGAGGGCGGCTATCTCGTCAATTCCGAGGGCGAGCGTTTCATGGAACGCTACGCGCCGTCGGCCAAGGACCTTGCGTCGCGCGACGTGGTCTCGCGCTGCATGACGCTGGAGATCCGCGAGGGGCGCGGCGTCGGCAAGAACAAGGACCACATTTTTCTGCACCTCGACCACCTCGACCCGGCGGTGCTGCACGAGCGGCTGCCTGGCATCTCGGAATCGGCGAAGATTTTTGCCGGCGTCGACGTGACCCGCGAGCCGATCCCGGTGCTGCCGACGGTGCATTACAATATGGGCGGCGTGCCGACGAACTATTGGGGCGAGGTGCTGAACCCGACGCCGGAGGAGCCGGACCGCGTGTCGCCCGGGCTGATGGCTGTGGGCGAAGCGGGCTGCGCCTCCGTGCACGGCGCCAACCGGCTGGGCTCCAATTCCCTGATCGACCTGGTCGTGTTCGGCCGCGCCGCGGCGATCCGCGCCGGCCAGGTGATCGACCGCAACGCGCCGATCCCGGCCGTCAACGAGGCGTCGGTCGACAAGATCATGGAGCGCTTCGACCGGCTGCGGAATGCCAACGGCTCGACGCCGACCGCCGTGCTGCGGGAAAAGATGCAGCGCGCCATGCAGGAGGACGCCGCCGTGTTCCGCACGCAGGAATCGCTGGAAAACGGCTGCAAGCGCATCTCGGAAATCTGGGGCGAGCTGAAGGACATAAAAGTCTCCGACCGCTCGATGATCTGGAACTCCGACCTGGTCGAGACGCTGGAACTGGAAAACCTGATGGCCAACGCCATCGCCACTGTCTATGGCGCGGAGGCCCGCAAGGAGAGCCGCGGCTCGCACGCCCGCGAGGATTATGCCGAGGGTCCGTATGGCGGGCGCGACGACGCCAACTGGCGCAAGCACACGCTGGCCTGGGTCGATCCGTCGGGAAAAGTGACGCTGGGCTACCGCCCGGTGCATACGGAGACGACGCTGCCGGTCGAGCAGGGTGGCATCGATCCGAAGAAGATCGCGCCCAAGGCGCGGGTCTACTAGGGCACACAGATGAGCGCTGCGCCCCACGTTCTGTCAGGCAGCGCTTTGACCTGCATCATGGCCTTCGCGCTGGTGTGCATGGAGGCACGCGCGGAGGAGATTTCCCCGGGTGGCTCGACAATCCACCGCTATGAAAATGTTGTGCCGGACCATAGCACCCCCGAAGGCGAAGCGATCCATCTGAAGGATATTGAAGAGCAGCTAAAACCCCTGTTGGGCGAAGGCTACGTATTCCACGAGATAGAATCGACTTCGGTTCACTTGGATGTGCTGGTATTCCCGCCCAGACAGGAGCGCAACCGGTGGACGTTCGTGACGAGCGGGATGAGCGATAGAGCAATGTCAACGCCGGAAGGGCTTGATCCGGCGGATTATGGATTTTCAGAGCTGGTGATTGCCCTCCCCGGCAATTGGTTCACCAAGGACGAAAAAGGCATGATCCCCGAAGCAGAGCTTGGGGATTGGAACAGGTACTGGCCTGTTGGTACTCTAAAATTCCTTGCCCGTTTTCCCCACGAATACAGAACCTGGTTGTGGGAAGGGCATTCTGTCCCGAACGGCGCTCCAGCGGAGCCATTTTCGCCCAATACCAAATTGGATGGTGTCGTTCTGACACCGCTTCATGACTGGCCGGAACAATACCGGACGGTCGAAGCGTCGGACGGGACGAGAATTGGTCTATTCGCCGTAGTTCCGGTCTATCCCGACGAAATGCAGGCCAAGCTGGACCTCGGGTTCGATGTTCTGATGCCGGCCTTTGCCAAAGCTGGCGTATCCGAAATGGTCGTCGAAACGCGTCCAAGCGTTGCGCCGGGGCTGCCGCGATGACGACGGTCGGCTATTCAGGCAATGCGCTGGCTGTCAAACTTGGCCTGAAGCCGGATATGACGACGGCCTTCGCCGCATTGCCGGCGGAATTGGAGGAACTGGCGAGCGCGGCAGATTTCGCAACCGTCGAGCGCTTCGGCGACTGGTCAGGTCTTCACGGCAGGAACCAAGTCTACAATGCAATCCACGCTTTCACCAAACAGCGCGCCGAGATCGAGAGCCACCTGCCCACCCTTCAATCGGCGATCCGGCGCGATGGCATGATCTGGGTGTCATGGCCGAAGAAAGCCTCGAAAGTGCCAACCGACGTCACCGAGGACGTGGTGCGCGGGGAGGCACTGAAACTCGATCTGGTCGACGTCAAGGTCGCGGCCATCGACGAAATCTGGTCCGGGCTGAAGCTCGTGATAAGGAAGGACCGGCGGTGACCACAGGTTCAGCCGATTGCAAATGGCGGGTTTCGCTCCAACTTCTTACGGGAGCGGAACAAAGCAACCGTCCATGGGGAAACTGGCCATGAACGCTATCAACATTCGCATCGAGGATGCGAAGCTGGTGCGAAAGCTTTTCAGCCTCGCGAATGAGCATGGCAGAAGTGTCGAGACCGAAGCCTTGAGCATACTTGCGTCTGTGCTGGCGGCAGAACCGGAATTTGACCGGTTGGCGGTTGCTCGCAGGATTTCAGCGATGACGCCGAAAGACCATATTCAGACGGACAGTACGCTGCTGCTGCGAGAGGATCGAGACCGAGACGAATGATCTTTGTGGTCGATACCTCCGCAATCTTGAAATGGTTCGTCGAAGAAACGGATCAGTCGCATGCCCACGCCTTGCTTGTCGCGGGCACGGATTTGGCGACGCCGGATTTTGCCTTAATTGAAGTCGCCAACGTCTTGTGGCGCAAGCAGCGCCTGGGTGACATTACCGAAACCCAAGTGGATAGTGCTATCAGCGACCTGCCACGATTCTTCGGGCGAAGGGCACCGTCCGCCGAGCTGTTGGCGCCAGCGCTGAGGCTGGCACGCGAGCTACATCATTCCGTGTACGACTGCATGTTTCTCGCGCTTGCCGTTGCTTTGCCGGACGCGATGCTCGTGACTGCCGACCAGCGCTTCTTAGCAAAGACCCGCCCTTCAAATCACTATCGCTACTTGAAGCCTCTCGCGGATATCCCTCCAGTGTCGGAGCACTGATCCATGGTCGAACTCACCCTCCCCAAAAACTCGAAGATCAATGCCGGCAAGACCTGGCCGAAGCCGGAAGGCGCGACCAATCTGCGCGAGTACAAGATCTATCGCTGGTCACCGGACGACGACGAGAACCCGCGCGTCGACACCTATTTCGTCGACATGGACGATTGCGGGCCGATGGTGCTCGACGCGCTGCTTTGGATCAAGAACAAGATCGATCCGACGCTGACGCTGCGCCGCTCCTGCCGCGAGGGGATTTGCGGCTCGTGCGCCATGAACATAGACGGGTCGAACACGCTGGCCTGCACCAAGGGCATGGACGACATTTCGGGCGCGGTGAAGGTCTATCCGCTGCCGCATATGCCGGTGGTGAAGGACCTGGTGCCGGACCTCACCAATTTCTACGCGCAGCACCGGTCGATCGAGCCCTGGCTGAAGACCGTGTCGCCGGAGCCCGCCAAGGAATGGCTGCAGAGCCATGACGACCGCCAGAAGCTGGACGGGCTCTACGAATGTATCCTGTGCGCCTGCTGCTCGACCTCGTGCCCGAGCTACTGGTGGAACGGCGAGCGCTATCTGGGGCCGGCCACGCTGCTTCAAGCCTATCGCTGGCTGATCGATTCGCGTGACGAGGCGAAGGGCGAGCGGCTCGACAATCTGGAGGACCCGTTCCGGCTCTACCGCTGCCACACCATCATGAACTGCGCGCAGACCTGTCCGAAGGGCCTGAACCCGGCCAAGGCGATCGCCGAGATCAAGAAAATGATGGTGGAGAGAAGGGTCTGACGGAACGCCGCAGATTGCGGGGTTCAATTTCCGGTCAGGCGGTAGCGGCGCACTGCGGTAACGCTTGCCGCCTTTGCGCACTTTTGCGAGAAGCGAGGGCATGAACACGATCAGCGACCTTCCGTTCCTCAACCCCGCCGAAGTCCGTGTGCTCGGCTGCCTGATGGAAAAGCAGCTTCTGACGCCGGACGTCTATCCGCTGTCGCTCAACGCGCTGCAGTCCGCGGCCAACCAGAAAACCTCGCGCGAGCCGGTAATGGCGCTGGAGCCTGTCGACATCAACCGCACGCTCAAGTTGCTGGAGGAAAAAGGCCTGGCGCGGCGGATGATGGCGTCGCGCGTCGACCGCTACGAGCAGACGGCGTCGCGGAAATTCAGCCTGACCACGCCACAGAGCGCGCTGGTCGCCATGCTCCTGCTGCGCGGGCCGCAGACGCTGAACGAACTGCAGACCCGCACCGACCGCATGGCCAACTTCGGCTCGGCCGACGCCGTGCGCACCGAACTCGACATGCTGGTCGGCCGGCGTCCGCCGCTGGTCAAGGAGATCGGCCGTGCGCCCGGCCAACGCGAGGACCGTTTCGCCCATCTTTTGGCCGGTGATGTCGATGTGTCGTCGATCCCGGCACCGGCGGCGCGCGTCGCCGCGCCCGCCGGCTCCGCGCTGAGCGAACTGGAAGAACGCTTGCGCCGGTTGGAGGAAGAGGTCGCCGGGCTGAAGGCCAGGCTGGAGGCCGCCGGCGCCTAGGCCAGCTTTGCGTCCAGCGAAACCTTGATCGCGCCAAGCGCGCGCGACACCGGGCATTCGGCCTTGGCCTTGTCGGCCAGTTCCTTGAATTTCTCCGCGCTGATGCCCGGCACCGTGCCGACGAGCGTGACCGCGCTGCCGGTGATGCCGGTTCCCGGCACCAGCGTCACCACCGCCTTGGCGTCGAGCTTTTCGGCCGGCGTGCCGTTCTCGGCAAGGAAATGCGAAAGCTGCATGGCGAAGCAACCGGCATGGGCGGCGGCCAGCAGTTCCTCCGGATTGGTGCCGGACTTGCCGCTCTCGTCCTCGAAACGGCCCTTGAACGAATAGGGCAGGCTCTTTAGTGCGCTGCTCTGCGTGTCGAGCGTGCCGGCGCCCTCCTTGAGCGTGCCTTTCCAGACGGCGGTGGCGTGACGGTCCATGATGGTCTCCCTGTTGCAATGGCGAGCCGGTCGCCGGCTTCGGACGGAACTATAGCGCGCGCTCGTGACGGCGCCAGCGCCGCGTTTTCGAAAAGCACGATGCCCGGAACCAGCGGCAAAAAAACCGCGTGTAAAAATGTCGGCTTTTCGAACCGGCGTCCGTCCTGCGTGCGACCGCGATGACGCGGCCGGACGGAGGTTTAAATGAGCCTGCTTTTCGATGCGTTTCCGAAGGATTTTTGTCGCAGCCGCGAAGACCGCCTTTCGCCGAGGCCTGCCGGCCTTTTCCGCCTGGCCATCGCGCTCGGCCTGATCGCCGCGCTTGTCTGCTGCCTCGATCTGGCGGCGCGGCAGACCGGCGATGATGCCACAGGGGTTGTTGCCTATGATGCCGTTCAACAGGGAGAAGTACGATGAAATACATGTGCCTGGTCTATGGCGAGGAAAAAGACCTGCATACGCTGACGCCGGAGGGTTCAGCAAAGCTCAACGCATCCTCGATTGCCTACGACCGGTCGCTGCAAGCGAGCGGTCGGTTCATCGCAGCCGAGGCCTTGCAGTCGGCAAAATCCGCCAAAAGCGTGCGCCGGCGCAAGGGCAAGACGCTGGTCAGCGACGGACCTTTCGCCGAAACCAAGGAACAGTTGCTTGGTTTTATCCTGGTCGAGGCAAAGAATCTCGACGAGGCGCTGGAGATCGCGGCCGGCATTCCGCTGGCGGAGATGGGTACGATCGAGGTCCGCGGGATTTACGATATTCCGGGGTCGTGAGTAGGGCGAAAAACCGTTCGCTAGCGGTCGGTGCTTGAAGGGTCGGCGCAGGGGACAGTTTACTTTGTTTCGGCGGTAAGGCGCGGCCGCCTCAAGGCAGGCGCTGGCCAAAAAGTAAACTGTCCCCAGCACTTAACCTTTACTGGCAGACGTCCACCCACTCGGCCTCGACCAGCGCCGCCATGCGGTCCGGCGACAGCTTTACCGCCGCGTTGGTGGCGCCGGCGGCCGGCACGACTTCATCGAAACGCTTCAGCGAGGCGTCGCAATAGACCGGCAGCGGCGAAGGCAGACCGAACGGGCAGACGCCGCCGACCGGATGGCTTGTCGCTGCCACGACCTCCTCGGCGTCCAGCATCCGCGGCTTGCCGCCGAACCGGTCCTTGAATTTGCGGTTGTCGAGCCGCGCAAGCCCACCGGCAACGATCAGCATGATCTTGTCGCCGACGCGCAGGCAGATGGTTTTCGCGATCTGCGCCGGCTCGACGCCATGGGCCTGGGCGGCGAGCTGCACCGTGGCCGAACTCTGCTCGGTGACGATAACGGCGATGTCGGGTGCGTTTTCGGCGAAGAAGGCGCGGACGGAAGAAAGGGACATGCGGCAGGCTTATCGATTGCGGCGGTGCGTGACAATGTGCGGCGGCGATCTGATAGGCGGAAAAATCCTGGGGCGGAAACGTCGGCCGGTTCGCCTTTCCGGCGTCTTGTCGATGCGGGCGTGTCCGCCTTCGCCGAAGGAGAAGAGAATGCACTATATCTGCCTTATCTATCATGACGAAAAGGTCTTCCGGCGCATGTCCGCGTCGGAGATCGAGACCATGCAGCGCGAGGCGAAAGCCTATGACGAAAGGCTGGAGAAGGAGGGCAAGATCGTCATGGCGCGGCCGCTGAAACTGCCGTACAGCGCCAGGACGGTGCGCGTGCGGGCGAAAAAGCGCCATGTCGTGGACGGTCCCTTTTCCGAGACCAAGGAGCAATTGATCGGTTTTGTCCTGATCGAAGCCGAGAGCATGGATGAAGCCGTCGAGCTGGCCAGCATGAGCCCGCTGGCGAAGACGGGATTCATCGAGGTGCGCGGCATCTCGTTCCACGGCGATCCGGAACTGGAGCAGCCGGAGGGGTGATCGTCAGGCGAGGTCAAGCCGACAGACACTATTCTTGCTCGGCAAATGTGGCGAGTTCTGCCATCTTGCCGCGACCTACCATTTTGATCGCACTGCTGTATCCTTTACCGCGGTCATGAGCTTCCCGGAGGTCAAATGACTGAACCACGGCTTTCCGTTGTTGGCGCAAAAGCACGAGATCTGACCCCTCGCTTGGCGCAGTGGGAGAAATGTTCGATCGCCAGCAGGAAGCCTGCGGCGTCGTTCTATCTGGGAATATCCAATGACCACGGGACCGACATCGATCTGGAAGTCGTCATTCAGGATACCAGAAGCGTCAATCCAGGCCCTGACTTCTGATCGTCGCCGACACCAAGCTTATCGTGGGCACACGACGCAGTTCTGGGATTTCTAGATCCCCTCGCCGCGCAGCAGCCTCGGCGTGCCGCCGGTCAGGCCGGATGCCTGGCGGATAAAATAGTCCTTCAGGCGCGGCATCCGGTCGACGAGGCCGAGGCCGACGTCGCGCACGGCGCGCAGCGGCGCGAAGTCGTTGGAGAACAGGCGGTTCAGCACGTCGGTGGTGATCCCCATCTGCACGGTGTCGAAACGCCGCCACTGCTGGTAGCGCTCCAGCACGTCGAGCGCGCCGAAATCCTGCCCGAGGCGATCGGCTTCGACCACGGTCTCGGCAAGCGCGGCGGCATCCTTGAAGCCGAGGTTGAGGCCCTGGCCGGCGATCGGATGGATGCCGTGCGCGGCGTCGCCGGCCAACGCGAAACGCGGTTTGACGAAATCGCGGGCCAGGGTCAGGCCGAGCGGCCAGGCGCGGGGTTTTCCTTCAACCCGGATCTCGCCGAGCTTCAGGCCGAAGCGCAGTTCCAGCTCTGTTTCGAAAACCAGTTCGTCGGCGGCGACCAGCCGTTCGGCGTCGGCGGTGCGTTCGGTCCAGACGATGGAGGAGCGGTTGCCGCCGTCCTCGCCGGGATGCAGCGGCAGGATGGCGAAGGGGCCGGCCGGCAAAAAATGCTCTTCCGCGCGCCCGCCATGCGGCCGTTCATGCGCCACCGTGCAGACGATTCCAGACTGGCCGTAGTCCCAATGCACGGTCTTGATGCCAGCCATGTCGCGCAGTCTCGACTTCACGCCGTCGGCGGCGACGAGCAGCCGGGTGCGCAGCGTCACGCCGTCGGCCAGATGCACCAGCGCCCGTCCGGCGCCGGTTTCAAAACCTTCGACCGCCACGCCTTCGATGATGTCGATGCCGAGTTCGGCGGCGCGGCGGCGCAGGCTGCCGTTCAGCACCTTGTTGGCGACCATGTGGGCGAAGGGTTCGCCCGTCGCCACGTCGCCGCCGAAGGTCAGGAACACCGGGCGCACCGGATCGCTGGTACGCGAATCGGTGACGATCATGTCGGTGATCGGCTGTGCCTTTCCGGCTATCTCGTCCCAGCAGTCTAACTGTCCGAGCATACGGCATGCGGCCGCGGCGATGGCCGAGGCACGGCCGTCGCGTTCCCATGCGCCGGCGGGTGCGGCATCGACGACGGCGACCGACAGGTTGGGCCGCGCCTGGCGGATCGACACGGCCACCGCCAGCCCGACATAACCCGCGCCGGCCACCAGAATGTCGAGGGCCTGGTCTTTGCGATTGCTGTCGTTGCGTTCCATCGTTCGTCACCTTTCGTCGCTGCGACCGGCAGGACCGGCTCTAAGACCGCGAGCTCCGTTTTTCCCGGGGCAGGGACGCTGGAGCCTATGCCTGACATGCATCTTGTCGCCTATCATTGCGGCGGGAAAACTTCGCTCCAGGGAAAACCCTTCGCGTTCCCAGAAAGCGCGGCCGCGGGTGTTCTCGGCCAGGACGGCGACGAGCATCCGATCGCTGCCGGCGGCGCAGGCCGTGTCCGTCAGCCACCCTAGGAAGGAATGCCCCAATCCGCGGCCGCGGCAGGCGCAGTCGATCAACAGGAGGCCGATATAGGCATCGCTTGCCCGCGGGTAGCCGAAAGCCATGTCGGCGAGCCCGGCCAGCCGCCCGTCATCGCCGGCAAGACCGAGCTTCAACGACTTCGCCGGGTCCTTTCCTGGCGGGCAATCGGAGAAGAAGTCCCGCACCACACCGTCGTCGGGTTCGCGGCCGCTCTCCATCCGGACATAGTCGGAGACCCGATCGTAGAATGCACGCACGCAATCGCGATCTCCGTCCGCCGACAACTCGCGGACCTGCATCGCTGGCCTGTCCAAGGCGTTTTCCCTGCGAAACGCGATCGTCATGATCGGCGGCCATCCGCCTGGCTTGACGTGGGCGCTCCGGTGTCGGAGAGGCTGGTATCGGTCAAGGAAGGAACCTTCAATGTCGGCCGCCATGCAGGAGCTTCTCTCCATTCTCGACCTGGAGAAGCTCGAACACAACCTGTATCGGGGTCGCAGCCCGAAGGAGAGCTGGCAGCGCGTATTCGGCGGGCAGACTATCGCGCAGGCACTGGTGGCAGCGCAGCGAACCGTCGACAAGTACCGCCATGTGCATTCCCTGCACGGCTATTTCATCCGGCCTGGGGACACCGCCGCGCCTGTCGTCTACGACGTCGAGCGGACCCGCGACGGCGGTTCTTTCACGACACGGCGGGTCGCGGCCATCCAGCACGGCGAGATCATCTTCTCGCTGGAGGCTTCCTTTCAGGTCGACGAGGACGGACTGGACCATCAGATGCCGATGCCCGCCGATGTTCCTGACCCAGACACGCTCAAGACGCCGGCCGAGATTCTGCGCGACTATGGCGACGCCGTGCCGGAAGGCGTGCGGCGCTATTGGGCCCGCGAGCGGCCGCTGGAGATCCGTCCGGTCATCCTCGAACACTATACAAGCCGCGAAAAACTGCCGCCAACGCAGCATATCTGGATCCGCGCCACCGGCCCGGTGCCGGCGGATCGCGCGGTGCACTCGGCCATCCTCGCCTACCTCTCCGACATGACGCTGCTCGACACGTCGACTTTCGCGCATGGCCGCGCCGTCTTCGACCGGGACATCCAGGCGGCGAGCCTCGACCATGCGATGTGGTTCCACCGCCAGGATCCGCTCGACGGCTGGCTGCTTTACACGCAGGACAGTCCGTCGGCGGGCGGCGCGCGCGGCTTCACGCGCGGTGCGCTCTATTCGCGGGAGGGCAGATTGATCGCTTCCGTGGCACAGGAAGGGCTCATTCGCCTGCGCCGAACGCCTGCCGAATAGGCATTTTTCATTTTTTGCCTATTTTTTATGCAGGTGATTTGCTGCGTCTGCGAAGGCGCTGAGCCGGCAGGCCGGAGATTTCATTCATTTCCAACGGGTTAAAGCCCCGCGCCGCAACTGGCACGGAGCTTGAATTGCGCTCAGCACTCATCGGCTGCCTCACGGCAACCGGCCGAGGCACGAAACGCGGGGGACCCGCAAAGCAGAGGGTGAAACCTTATGAAAATCGTGATGGCTATCATCAAGCCGTTTAAGCTCGACGAGGTGCGCGAAGCGCTCACCGCCGTCGGCATACAGGGCCTGACCGTCACCGAAGTCAAAGGCTACGGGCGTCAAAAGGGTCATACGGAAATCTACCGCGGTGCCGAATACGCCGTGAGCTTCCTGCCGAAGATCAAGATCGAGGTCGCCGTCGGGTCCGACATGGTCGACAAGGCGGTGGAGGCTATCTCTTCGGCCGCCAAGACCGGCCAGATCGGCGACGGCAAGGTCTTCGTCTACGCGATCGAACAGGCCGTGCGCATCCGCACCGGCGAGACCGACACCGACGCGCTGTAAGCCAGGCATCATGGAGATATCAATGACCTTACTGAACAAGATTGCGCCGGTGGCGCGCACTACCCTTATGAGCGCGGCGGCGCTCTGCGCGCTGGGTACGCTTGCCGCCTTCGCGCAGGAAGCGGCTCCCGCTGCGGCGGAAGCGGCCGCGGCGGCGCCCGCCGCTCCCGCCGATGTCATCGACAAGGGTGACGTCGCCTGGATGATGACCTCCAGCGCCCTCGTGCTGTTCATGACCGTTCCCGGTCTCGCCCTCTTCTATGGCGGCCTCGTCCGCGCCAAGAACATGCTCTCCGTGCTCATGCAGTGCACGATGATCGCCTCGGTCGTGATGATCGTCTGGGTGCTATGGGGCTATTCGATCGCCTTCGGCGGCGGCACCAGCCCGTTCTGGGGCGGCCTCGGAAAGGTCTTCCTGTCCGGCGTCACCAAGGACACGACGGCTGCGACCTTCACGTCGGGCGTCGTGCTTCCCGAATATGTCTTCATCTGCTTCCAGATGACCTTCGCGGCAATCACGCCGGCGCTGATCATCGGTGCGTTCGCCGAGCGCATCCGTTTCCGTTCGGTGGTGCTGTTCGTGATCCTGTGGGTCACCTTCGTCTACTTCCCGATCGCCCACATGGTCTGGGATGCCAACGGCTACATTTTCAAGATGGGCGCCATCGACTTCGCCGGCGGCACCGTCGTCCACATCAATGCCGGCATCGCAGCGCTGGTGGGTTGCATCCTGGTCGGCAAGCGCACGGGCTTCGGCAAGGACAACATGGCTCCGCACTCGATGACGCTGACCATGGTCGGCGCCTCCATGCTCTGGGTCGGCTGGTTCGGCTTCAACGCCGGCTCCAACCTCGAAGCCACCTCGGGCGCCGCGCTGGCCATGATGAACACCTTCGTCGCCACGGCGGCCGCGGTCATCTCGTGGTCGGCGGTCGAAGCCCTGGCCCGCGGCAAGGCCTCGATGCTGGGTGCCGCCTCCGGCATGGTCGCCGGCCTGGTCGCCATCACGCCTGCCTGCGGCACCGTCGGCCCGGTCGGCGCAATCGTCCTCGGCCTCGTCGTCTCGCCGGTCTGCTACTACTTCGTCACCTCGGTGAAGTCGAAGCTCGGCTATGACGACTCGCTCGACGTGTTCGGCGTCCACGGCGTCGGCGGCATCATCGGCGCGCTCGGCACCGGCATCCTGACCGCGCCGTTCCTGGGCGGCACCGGTGCCGAGGATTTTTCGATCGGCTCCCAGTTCATGACCCAGCTTACCGCCGTGGTCATCACGATCGTCTGGAGCGGCGTCATCTCGGCGATCCTCTACAAGGTCGTCGATGCCATCTTCGGCCTGCGCCCGACCCCGGAAGCCGAGCGCGAAGGCCTCGATCTCACCTCGCACGGCGAAGTGGCCTATCACTCGTAAGCGTGTTTCCCGGCGCGGTCCGCCGCGCCGCATCGTTCCATCCCGTCGGGCGGCAAGCGCCGCCCGGACCTGAACCCGGCTCCGGCCGGGTTCTTTTTGTTTGGCGGATGTTTGTCCAGCCGATCGCGTAGTCGGCGCGCGACGGGTTATTGCGGGCCGGCGATGACCGTGTAGCTCATGATCCCGCCGACCGTCGCCGGAGAATGGATGCCCTTGTCGAGATCCATCGGATCGAAGACGAGCTCGCCCAAAAAATTCACCTTCCTGGCAGTGTACATGCCGCCGTCATAATTCAGCGACGAGCCGCCGGGCCACGGGTCGATCATCATGAATTTCGAGGCGGCATAACCGATCAGAGTGATGAAGTGCGTGTTGTTGGCGTTGCTCTGAATGAACGGGATGCTGAACCCGTCGTCGTCGACCACCCAGACTCGCACGCTTATGTTCTGGTCGAGCAGCCTCTTGATGCGGGCGATCTTGGCCCGCATCTGCCCGGGCTCGAATCGCAGGTCCGCGCGCTTGCTGGTTTTCGGCGGCAGGTAGTAGGCGATCCAGTCCGTGTTGGTTGCCTTGCCGAAAAGCTTGGCGCCATAGGCGCCCGCAACGTCGCCGCAATCGAGCACCGGCTTGTCAGGGTCCTGCGAAAGCATGTTGCTTTTGCCCGCGGAGCCATGGAAGATTCTCGTATAGGTGAGTATCTGAGCGCCGTTGCCGCTTATCGCCAGGTTGGACAGCAGATCGACATCGTAGCCTGCATTCTTCGTCGGTGCGCCGTGAACGGTGAGGCCCAGGTTTTTGCTGTAATATTGCGTCTGGCCCGAGCCGGCGACGAAGGCCGAGATCTCGACATAGGCGCCTTGCCGCGTGCCGCGGGCATTGAAGGCGGTCGAAGCCGCGTCGAGCTTTTCCGGCAGGACGGTGAGGTCGACGCCGCCGGGCCCGCCTGGGGCGAGCGTCACCTCCAACCGGTTCCCATCCCTGTCTCCGCCATATTGCCTCAGCTTGACGTCGCGGTTCAGCGGCAGGTCGAAGGCGGAGATGTCTTCCTTGGTCTCGTAGATCTGGAAGTTGGCCATGATTTCTCCTTGAAGAGAATCGTGCCCCGGAAATCGCTGAGATAAGGTGCTTCGATGCGCGGTTTCGCCCGGGTCGGCGCCGGCGCGGTTCACGATTCGACGCCTGGACAAAAAAATTGTCAATCGCCTTGTCTCCAAGGCGGTTGTGCTCTCGGCCGGCGCATGCAAAGCGCCTTTCTGGTCCAACCGCTTCCGGGTCGGTTGGCTTGACTTGAAGTTGAATCGATTTAATTTTCCGCGCCTCTCGTTCAGCAGTTGCAAAGGCCGCCATGGACGCCTCCAACATGATCCGCACGGGTCAGCGCCACAGATGGGCAGTCGCCGCTCTGTTCTTCATGAACGGCTTCCTTTCCGGAAGCTGGGCGCCGCAGATTCCCGTCTTCCTGAACCGGCTCGGCATCAGCGAATTCACGCTCGGCCTGCTTATCCTGCTGTTCGGCGTCGGCGCGGTCACCGCCATGCCGTGGTCCGGCTACCTGATGTCGCGTCACGGGTCGCAGAAGGTTGTGCGCGGCTTTGCCGTCGTCGCGGCCTTCGGCCTGCTCGGCGTGGCGCTGGCGCCCAACGTGCCGCTGGCGGCGGTAGCGATGTTCCTGTTCGGCGGCCTGATCGGCGGCATGGACGTCGCCATGAACGCCAATGCGGTGGCGGTCGAGCGCTACATGTCACGCGCCATCATGTCGTCGTCGCATGCTTTCTGGAGCCTCGGCGGCTTTTTCGGCGGCGGCGCGGGCGGCTTGATCATCCAGAACTACGGCCATCTCAGCCACGCCATCGGCGTGACGCTGATCGCCCTTCTGGTGCTGGCTATCTGCTACCGCCATGTCATTGCCGACAAGGCGCCGGCAACGCATGAACATCACAAATTCGCGCTGCCGAAATCGCCGACCGTCTATCTCGTCGGCTTGATGGCCCTGTTCTCGATGATCCCGGAAGGCGCGGTGCTCGACTGGGCGGCGCTTTATCTCCAGCAGGAACGCGGCGCCGACCTTGCGACAGCCGGCCTTGCCTTCGGCCTGTTCGCCGGCGCCATGGCGCTGATGCGTTTCCTCGGCGACGCCGTGCGCAACCGATTTGGCGCGGTCAAAACGCTGCGACTATCGAGCCTGATCGCGGCGGCCGGCATGCTGGTGGCGGGGCTGTCGTCGGAACCGTGGCTGGTGATCGCCGCCTTTGCGCTGGCGGGCATAGGCATAGCCAATGTCGTGCCGATCATCTTTTCGGCCGGCGGCAATCAGCCCGGAATGGCCTCGACCACGGGCATGAGCGTGGTGACGACGATGGGCTATTCGGGAATCTTGCTGGCGCCCTCGGCGATCGGCTTCACCGCCGAGCATACCGGTGGGTTTTCCATGATCTTCGTGGCGCTTTCGGGCCTGCTGGTGGTTGTCTGCCTGATGGGCCGTTTGGTGCACACCGCCGATTTCGACCACGGCAAGGCGGGCGAATAGGCCAGCGGCATCGGCTCGCACCGCCATACCGGTGCCGATTTGCTGTTCCTGATTTCAACCGCCCCGCCGGCTCTCCGGGTCACCTTTCTCCTTCCAGACGGCGGGGAGCCGTGCCGGCGTCGTGATGACGCCGCGGAGCGTTTTGCGGTCACCAGTTTCCGGGTCCTCGAAGCATCGAAGCCGCGATCCTCCTTTGTCTCCAAGGGAGATGCCGCGCGACGAATCTCCACGATCTGCGTTGCGCAACTATATCCTGGCGTCCGCCGGGAGGACAGCGCCAGCACATGCGGCTAGGCCGTTTTGCCCGCCGCGGCCAGCCGGAAGAATTGCTGGAAAGAGGCGAGGCGTGGCGTTGTCCGCATACGTGAAAAACGGCGGTGTTCAAAAACTTATAAAAAAATCCGTTGCGATGTGTTGACAGCCCAGACGGTCGCGGCCTATATGCGCCTCACCAACGACGGCGGCGACGCTGCTGGCGACGAAGAAGTTCGCTTCTGTGTATCGCTGAGTTGGCCGAAATCAAGAGAGCCGCGTAAGCGACACTCGACGGGCCCGAAGCCAAGAGCGGATTGGGCCACGACATTGCGTTTTGCGGTGTCTGTTCTTTGACAACTGAAGATTGAAGAAAGAGAAACGTGGG